>JBGTIZ010000118.1:0-2523 GCA_041745395.1 Promineifilaceae bacterium (SeqCode)
ACGGGGGGCGTGGGCTTTCGGGATGAGCTAAGTGAAGCGGTTGTAGGGCGCAACTACGCGGTAGAGCTAGGCGTCAATCCCGCCGACACCTTGCTGGAAGAAACCTCCACCAACACCGTAGAAAACCTGCGCCACGCCCAACAGGTCGCCCACACCCACCACATCGAAACATTCCTCATTGTCAGCACCCCTTTTCATATGAAACGCGCCCTTGATATAGCGGGGCGGCTGGGCATGGAAGCGTATAGTTCCCCGACGCGCTCCACGCGCTGGCGCAACGGCTTCACGCGCACTCGCGCCTTGGTACAAGAGGTTGTCTCCTACACGCGCTATCGCTTGCTTGGCTTGGGAGACGTGATGAATGAACTTGATGCGCATGAATGAGGGCGAAGTCGTTTCATCTTTCAGGGTCTTGGCGTGTCATGTTTCACGTGTCATGTGTCGGGTGGCTTTTCTCTGAGCGTGGTCTGTCTATGCCAGAGAATGGCTAAGTGACCCCATTAATTCCCCAAGAGCCAAGGTTTTTTGGTTTGTTCGCCGCTCAGTGACAAGGTACAGTATCATTAGCCCAGTGACTGGCTGAACGGCTTAAAAATCAAAAAACAACCACGAAGGAGACCCTCCCCCATGAACCTTGACCAACTGCTAGCCGACTGCGTAGACTTTACCCAGCGGCTGATTCAAACTCCCAGCATGACCCACGAAGAAGAAACCATCGCCCATCTCATTGCGGATGAATTGCGCCAGCTTGGTTATGACGACGTGTGGCTGGATGAGTTAAACAACGTCTACGGCCGTGTGTATGGGCAAGACCGCACCCTGCCCGCGCTGGTGCTCAACGCGCACACCGACCATGTTGACCCCGGCGATCATGACCTGTGGCCTGTGCCCCCTTTTTCAGGTGAAATTGTGGCGGGGCGCATCCACGGCCGTGGGGCGTGCGACATTAAAGGCCCACTCGCGGTGCAGGTTTATAGCCTCGTTGGCCTGCTCCGCGACGGCGAACGACCGCGCCGCGATATCGTCTTTTGTGGCGTGGTCGAAGAAGAAGTCGGGGGCAGAGGGGCACGCTACTGGATAGAAAATCTTGATTATCCGGTAGAGCTAGGCATCTTAGCCGAGCCGTCCGACAACCAACTCGCCTTGGGGCATCGCGGCATTTGGGGCATATGGATCAAGTTCCACGGCCGTTCGGTTCATGCCAGTGACCCCCGCCGAGGGGACAATCCCAACTACTATTTAGCCGCCTTCTTGCAACGCCTGCGCCAGAAAGTTAGCGATTTGCCCGAACATCCTTATTTAGGCGCGACCACCATTTCCCCCACCATTATCCAAGTGGATACGGTCAGCAGTAACGTCACCCCCGCGTGGACACGCCTCTTTTTAGACATTCGCACCAGCATGGAAAGTCCAGCCAGTCTCGAGAAATTTGTCGCCGCAGTAGCGGGCGACGACATCCCCTACACGCTCGAAAAAGGGCATCCAGGCGTGACCGAGTTCGGTACGGAAACCGTGCTCCACGGGTATGCCACCGACCCCGACGACGAAGCCACGCAACGGGTCAAAGCGGCCATTGAGCAGGGTACGGGCAAGCCTGTGACGCTATCTAGCTATCAATTTGCCACCGATGGCCGTTTTTTCCCTGATTATGGGGTCAAAGTGCTGGGGTATTCAGCGGGGGAGGAGCCGCTGGCGCACACGGTCAAAGAGAGCATCTCTATCGAAAAAATGCGCGAAAGCCTGCTCGGCCACATGCAGATTTTGCGGGAATATTAGAGGAACCATGATTGAAATTCGGATGTTAACGTTGGGGCCTGTGGAAACGAATTGTTACATTGTGACTTGTGATGAGACGATGCACACGGCCGTGATTGACCCCGCGCACAACGGCCGTGGTCTGGCGGCCACCATTCGGGACGCGGGGCTAGAGTTGACCCACATTTTGCTGACCCATGCCCATTTTGACCATGTGGGCGGGCTAGCCCAGTTGAAGGCTGAACACACGGCCGTGCCCATTTACATTCACCCCGAAGCGGTGCAAATGCTCAGCATGGCCTCCATGCAGGCCGCCATGCTTGGCCTGCGCCTGCCCAGCGACATGCCCGAACCAGAGAAAATGCTGGCCGAAGGGGACATCATTAAGGTGGGCAACCTCCATTTAGAGGTGCTATTCACCCCCGGGCACGCCCCGGGACACGTCAGCTTTTACGAAGCGGCGCACAACGTTTTGTTCAGCGGCGACGCGCTGTTTCAGGGGAGCATCGGCCGGACGGATTTACCCGGTGGGGATCTGGCCCTCTTGTTAAAAATGATTAAAGAGAAGCTGTTGGTTTTGCCCGACAAAACGCAAGTGTTGTCAGGTCACGGCCCCGCCACGACCATTGAGCATGAAAAAGCGTTGAACCCCTTTTTGGGATAGCTTGTCAGTCAGCTCAGTTGGTGAGCAAATAACGGCCACACGCATCGCCGACTGCGGCGGCTCGACCATTATAAAGGGGGTTTTTTTCGTTTGGGCGAATGCCC
>JBGTIZ010000119.1:0-6256 GCA_041745395.1 Promineifilaceae bacterium (SeqCode)
GATGACGGTATTGTAGCCGACAAAAACCCAGATGTTATAAATAATGATAACCGTTAAGGCTAGGCTGGGGCCAAAGGTCCAGTTGGCGGCGGCTTCGATGCCCAGCATTTGGCCGAAGATGCTGAAGGCGGGACTGGGTTCTTTGAGCCATGTGAGGCTCTCGGTTGTGCCAAAGGTGATCAAGTTGATGAGTTGGTTGCCGATGCTGGTGCTACGTAGGCTAAAGAGGACTTCAAAGATGCCGGCGGTCGCTACGGCTGGGGCAATGTAAGGAATGAAGAAGACAATGCGGAAGAAGGCTTTGCCTTTGATGTCTTGGAAGAGGAGGTAGGCCAGCACGAGGGCGATGGAGAGCTGGATGGGGACGGTGCCCATGGAGTAGAAGATGGTTACTTGTAGGGATTTATAGAAGTTGGGGTCGCCATCGCGGCTAATGATGGGCCAGAACATGCTGAAGAAGAGGCCAGCCCCAATGAAGGCGGAGGCGGTGAGCAGGCCTAATATGGTGCGCACACGGCCGTGTTGGCGCATTGTCCATTGCCAAATGAAAAACGAGGCGGCTAGAATAATGATGCCTAGCGTCATCAGCCCAATGCGCAACACTGACAAACGGAAGTCAACAACGGACACGCCTTCCAGCCGCAAAAACTCTTGGAAGGTGTAGTAGCCCAGCAGTAAACCAAACCCCACGGCGAACACAACCGTCGTGGCCGTGCCCGTAAAATTGGTCAAAATCGCATAGGGCGATTTGGCGGCCACATCATGTTGCCAACGGTTGATAAAATGAGAAAGCCCGCTACCAATGGCTATTAGTAGCAGGCCGATGAACACATTGCCCAAGATTTGCGCGTAGCCTAACTCAATGGCCCGCTCTTGGGTAAAAAAGGTGATAAAGCGAAGCAATATCATGGTTAGCCCAGCGGCAATGAAGAGGCCTGGAATAAGGGCTAAGGCGGGAAAGTGGCTCGGAATATCTTTCTTGCGGGCGGTTTGCAAAGCTTGGTAGCTGATTCGCAGACCGTAAACAACGAGGGCGACGCTGAAAATGGCGAAAGCCACGTAAGCGACATCCCCCATGGCGCCAACGAAGTTGCCTAATCCCCGGAACTCCCCTTGGCGGATGCGCCACTGGAAGAGACTGACGTATCCTGCGTAAAAAATCGGGAATATCCCGAAAACGAAAATAATCAGAAGACTTGGGGTCAAAAAAAGGTAGGCTGTAAGGTTTTCAATTAATTTGCGACCCTTGCGGCTTTCAAAAAAGCTAGGTTGGTAAGGGGTTGCTTCGGGTGGGGTGGTTACAGCCGAGGTCTGGTTCTGTACTGCCATGTGCCTCTCCTACAAAAAAAACAAGACAAACGAAACTGCGGTGTCAGTGGACAAGGTCGGTGTTTTCGCAAACATCCGTGGTAAAAACTCTGGGTAGTTAATTTGGGGAAGATACAAGGTCGCGTGTAAATCAACCGTTGAAAAGGGTGCAATCGCGGTGATTATATCACGCCGACTTTTCGCGGCAATTTGCGGAACTGGTTTGGGAGGGTGTAGCGGTTAAAGGGGTGCTAAGGTCTTGTAAACGTTTGGTTAACAAGCCTGCGGTGTGCTTGATAAGTGGTGAGCATCGTATCACAAGATGGTACTGTCTTCCCCCCCCCTTCTTTTGTACATAATTTCACAATCTTGCCTAATGCTCATAAATATTTTATCCTGCTTTCCATACTCTCTCGAGTTGGCCGCTGTAGGTTGAGGCAGTTTGAATGCGGCTCTCTGTCTTTTCTCCCTTTTTGTGTCAGCGACCATACATTTTAGCAATCTTGGTTTGTTGCGTTTGATGGCGTGGTAGGCCGTTCATCACTGCACACGAGGGTGAAAATGGATTTGGTGGGTGCTGTGGATAGCCTTTATGGAGCGGAAAGGGTTTCTTGCTGTCTGGTTGCTTTTTTTGTTGTGATTGGTTGGTTTGTCCACGGCCGTGGGTCTTCCCCTTATTCCCCCCCTAACCTATCCTAATCTTTGCCATTATCTACCCTCTTCTTTGTTTACGCCTGCCTTATCAACCTAGACCAAAAGGAGAATATCATGGCAACCTTACACGAGTGGAAAGAGATATTGAAAGGCCCCTTCGTGGGGCAACCGCATGTGGATGCGTATTTGTCCATTGCGGATGACCGCGGCGCATCAATGGAATGTTTGGTGCGGCATCAGAATGGGGATATTTGGCACATGGGGGAACAGCACAACCCCCGGCCGAATGTTCCGGGTTGGCGCACGGCGTGAACTTGCACGGCCGTGGTCTTATCGCCGAACCGCTGTACAGTCGCGGCCAAGTGATGGGGCGTGGCCAAGATAACCGCCTCTATCGGTATGCAAACGGCCAATGGCAATTACAGGACGCCATCTGGCAATTTCCCCCCGATGCGCTTGACCGTTCGGGTCAGGCCGGGCGAGGAATGAACAACGAAATCTGGGTCGAGGGAGCCAATGACCAAGCAGGCTGGGCCAATCTGGGGGGGGGATATGCGCGGTCGGCCCGCTTTGTTGCCCCATACCCTCGTATCCGCTCGGGGCGCGGATACGGCCCTCTATGTGGCTCAATCTCCGGGGTGCGATGCCGTGTTTGGGGGGTGGCTCTCTTTAGAGGGTCAGATTGGGGGGAACACGGCCGTGGTTAGCATTCCCTATATGCACGTCGTGCCCTGTCCGCGACCAACTCCGCTACGCTACATGATGGTTTTGGCGCGAGGAGCCGACAATAGCAAATTGTGGATGCGGCAAAAGGTGGCGGGCGCAACGGCTTGGGAAGGGTGGGTAGATTTAGGCGGCGATTTCCAAGGCTCGCCCAGCGTAGCCCAAATTGAGGGTGAAGACACCTTCTACTGCTTTGTGCGCGGGCGGGCTGACAGTCGGGTCAAATGTTTGCCCTATGTGCGCGGGCAGTGGGGGCAATGGCAAGATTGGGGTGGCAAAGTGACGAGTGACCCCGTGGCCTATGCGTTGCCCGGCGCGACTTCCAACGGTGCGCCACGGGTGCGCGTGTTTGCCATCGGGATGGAAGGCTCTCTGTGGGAGCGCACCCTGGCGTAACTATGGGCGGTGGATTCTTCTCCCGGCACTTTTTATCCAGAGCGTTTGGTTGACTTTCGCTCAGTGCCGGGAGTTTTCACCACGGATTTTTGGGGAAGATGATTTTGAACATGAACAAGGCTGGCAAAGATAACCAATGAGTACAGAAGAACAAAAACAGCCCCCCGTAACGGGGGATCAAGTTGGCGGGGATAAATTTGAGGTGGCGATTGAAAACAGCCACGCGGTAGCGATTGGGGCGGGGGCACGCGCCACCCTCAACCAATACACCGAAATCATCGTCAAAATTGACACGCTCGAAGATTTGCCCCCTGCGCCTGGGACACCGCCGTACAAGGGCTTGGCTTACTTTATCGAACAGGACAAAGACATCTTCTTTGGCCGGGAAAAGCTGAGCGACCACCTCGCCCACCGGGTCAGTGAAAGCCACTTTTTGGCCGTCATTGGGGCTTCGGGCAGTGGCAAATCTTCCCTGCTTCGGGCGGGGTTAATCCCTCGCCTGCGGCAACGGAACTGGCTCATTCAAATTATCAAGCCGGGGCATCATCCGCTGACGGCGTTGGCGAATAGTTTGACCCAAGAAGAAAGTAGCCTGACTGCCGCCCAAGAGGTGACGCAAGCCTTGTTCAGCCAAACCAATACGCTCACTTTGGTGGGCAACAAGCTGGCGGCGCGGCAACAGGCGGAAAAGGTTCTACTGGTGGTGGACCAGTTTGAGGAGTTGCTGACGCAGTGTAAAGACCCCGACGAGCGGCAGGCGTTTGTGGCGAACCTGTTGCATACGATTGAAGCGCAAGGGGCGACCAGCATCCTCATCAGTATGCGCGCTGATTTCTACGACCGCATTACTGAGTTCCGCACCCTCAGCACGCTTATTTCGCAACAGCAGGAGCTAATCCTGCCCATGGATGACGAGAGTTTGGTGCGCGTCATTGCGGAACCGGCCAAGCGGGGGGGCTGGCAATTTGTGGAAGGGTTGCTGGAGCAAATTGTGGATGACGTGGGGCAGGAGCCGGGGCGGCTTCCCCTGCTTTCCCACGCCCTGCTGGAAACGTGGGAGCGGCGGCGCGGGGTGACGATGACCTTGGGCGGCTACCGAGATGCGGGCGGGGTGGAAGGGGCGATTGCCCATACCGCCGAGGAAACTTTAAACCGCTTGTCTGTTGACCAACTGACCGTCGCCCGGGAACTGTTTCTCAACCTGACGGAACTGGGGGAAGGGGCGGAAGATACGCGCCGCATTGCCAGCCGGGAGGAGCTACTGGGCGGCACCGATGCGGCCACGCTGGATGGGGTCATCGAAACGATGGTGCGGGCGCGACTGATTACGACCAGCAAGGGCGAAGTGGAAGTCGCCCACGAAGCGTTGATTCGTCGCTGGCCCACCTTAAAAGAGTGGCTGGCCGACAACCGCGAACGCCTCCGCTTTGAGCGGCAAATGGCACGGGATGCGGGGGAGTGGGAAGAAGCGGGGCACGACCCCGGCATTTTGTATCGTGGGAGTCGCTTGGCGCAGGCGCAGGAGAATCTGTCGCAACTGCAAGGCGTACTGCCGCCGCTTTCCCACCGCTTTATTGAAGCCAGTTTGGAAGCACAGGCCGAACAAGAGCAAGCCGCTGCCGATCAAATTCAGAAAGAAGAAAAGTTGCGCCAAGAGCAAGCCAATGCCAGCCGCTTTCGCCGCCTGACCCGTTGGTTGAGTGTGGCGGCGGGGGTGGCGGTTGTGGCAGCTATCATCGCCTTACTTCTTGCGAATCGAGCCGTAGAAAGTGAGTCTCGTGCCATAGCGGCACAAGCTAAATCTGATGCCAATGCGGCATTAGCTGTCACCCGTGAAGCCGAGGCACGGTTTGCCGAGGGTGAAGCACGCATAGCAGAAGCCGCATCTGAAGCGAACGCTGCATTAGCCAGTACCCGTGAAGCCGAGGCGCGAGTTGCCGAGGGTGAAGCACGCATTGCAGAGGCTGATTCTGAAGCAAACGCCGCATTAGCCAGTACCCGTGAGGCAGAAGCTGTCTCCGCCCGACAAGAATTGGAAACATTAAAAATAGCTATTCAGTCCCTTCAATTGGCAAGTCAAGCTGAAATTGCTTTGCAAAACGATAATCAACAATTAGCCTTGCTTCTTGCTACAGTCGCTTTGCAAAATACATATCGAGTTAATGGTACGGCTGTTGGAGAAGTTAGGGTAATCCTGTGTGAAGCTTTATCATACTCCTGCGGTGCAAGACTGTATGGGCATACGGATAGAATATATGAAGCAGAATTTAATTCGCTCGGCACACGATTTATAACAATTAGCCAAAACGAGGCTCGCCTTTGGGATGGTACAACGGGTGAACAGGTCAATACGCTTATAGGGCATGATGGGGCGATTACACGTGTCGCCTTTGACCCAAGTGGTACTTACATTGTAAGCGGTAGTAGTGATGGTACAGTTGGTTTATGGGATGCTGAAACGGGCAATTCATTGAGAATATTCACAGCACACGAACATCTTATTACTACTGTGGCAGTCAGTCCTGATGCGCAAACTATCCTTACTTCTAGTTTCGACGGGACAGCAAGATTATGGGATAGTGCAACAAGTGATGTAACACATGTATTTAATCATGAGGACTGGGTATCTTCAGCAAGTTTTAGCCCTGATGGGCAAACTGTTCTTACTGTTAGTGTTGACGGCTCTGCTCGTCTTTGGGATCTTTTCGGACAACTCCTTTGGTGGTTCTTCCACCTAGACCGTGTTAACTCTGCTATGTTCAGTTCCGATGGGCAAATGATTGTTACCGCCAGTAATGATGGAACGGTACGTCTATGGGATGTTCTTACTGGTGATTTGGTTACGGAGTTACCACATGATAGTGCAGTGCTATCCGCTATTATTAGTCCTGATGGGCAGTTTGTGTTGACAGCGGCTGAGGGCAAAGCAAAGTTATGGACTAGTCAGGGGGAGATCTTCATGGATCATCCAGATTATGATTTTGCATCTTTTAGCCCTGATGGAAAACAACTTCTACTTGTAACTACCAATAACACGGCTCACTTAATCCGCTTAGGCCAACGAAAATAAATAACTATACGGACAAGGTTTTAGTCTGAGGCTTGATAAGCACAAACCATTTTCCTAAACCATCCAAGCGTTCAAAGCGTTCCTCAAGTAGATCCATCTCTTTTT
>JBGTIZ010000120.1:0-2475 GCA_041745395.1 Promineifilaceae bacterium (SeqCode)
AAGATGATTTTCATGCCAGCGTTCGGTTTTTGGCGCAAATTTTCATCACACCCATATATGGGTTTTGACTCGAGAAGAGTGCCATATATTGGGGTTGGTCGAATTTGAAAAAGTCGAAAAAAATCGTCGAAAGGCAAGTAATTAATGCGCCAAGGCACAAATATTTTTACCCAATTCTAGCTCACTTGCTTCCTCTTCCGTAGGCGAGACCAAACCCGCATTCACCCGTTTGATTTCTACATATTCGGGCGGGAAGACAGGCAGATTGCCCAAAACATACGCCGTAAACTCCGCTAACGTGCGCTCTTTTAGGCCATCATTTTGCTGTTTCACCTCGCCAAAGGGTAAAGCAAAGATACCGTCTGAGCCGCTTTCATCCATGACGCTAAAGTGAGCGGGCAAAATCATCGTCTCATTGGTGACGTGTTGCGGCAGACGTTTGAACATGCTTTCATAAAGAATAGGCGTCCACGCCTCACCCTTGCCGCCCAAGTCGGGGCGACCAAACGATTGCAGGAAGATGCCGTCACCCGTAAATAGAAAAGTCTCGCCCGTCGGCGCGGTGAACAAGTAATTAACCTGCCCCAGCGTGTGCCCCGGATACCAAATCACTTTGACTGAAAATTGCCCCACTTGGAACATCTGTCCATCAGACAAATAGTTGTAGGGCAGGGTGGCGGGGAGCATATCCAGCGGATGAATCGCGTCATAAGGGTGAACGTGATACGCGCCGCCCGTTTTCTCGGCCAAGGCGGGGCCGCCGCTGATGTGGTCGGCGTGGGCGTGGGTATCAAACAGATATTTCGTCTTGGCCCCAGCCGCTTTGATAGCGTCGGTGTAATGTTCGATGTGGCGTAGCGGGTCAATCACAGCCGCTTCCCCATCGCTAATCACCACAAAGCTGAGGTCGCCACGAGCGGGGCGGGCAATTTGCAAAATCTGGCCGTAGGGGCGATTCAGCAGTTCGCGGGTGTCGTACAGGTCGCCCCACGTGACGATGCCACCCTCTAAATAGGAAGCGGGGATGCCGTTCTCTTGCAGAATTTCGGCCACGTATTTGGAAGAGCCTTCTTTGGCGCAGACAACCAGCACTTCGGCTGGATGGCCTACTTTAGCCAGTGATTCCTCTTCCTCTTCGATAAATTCAAAATAGGGGATGTTGACAACCTGATGTTTGGCGCGGCCTTCGACCTTCCAGCGGGCGAAGTCGTCTTCGTTGCGCAAGTCGAGGATAAATAGCTCTTGGTCGGCGAGTAGATACTCGTAGAGGTCTTTGACATTGAGGGCGGTCACTTCGGCGATGGGGGCTTCAGCTAGGGTCATGGTTACGTTCTCCTTAGGATATGAATGATGGGGTGCTTCAGTTACGTAAGGGAGTGTAACGGCCGTGTGTAAAGCTTGCTTAAGGGGCAGGTAAGGGTTGTGTAATGGTCATTGGGTCTTTCAGATTTCGTGGGGTTTTGAACGGTGTCATGTTTCACGTGTCATGTATCACGTTCCTTTTTCTCTGGACGTGGCTTGTTTAGCCAAGATGGTCGCTAAGTGACCCCACGAAGTTCACGAATTTAAGGCTCTTCTTTGTGCTAATTTGTGTCATTCGTGGCTAGTAGTCCGACAATATTGTTCTGGTAAATAATTACTAGAGGTAGAACCCGTCAAAACTTGTCTGTTAAACCACTAGTATGGAGGCGCGTCTTAAGGAAGTGGGGCGTGGGGCTTGTCGAAACCACCAGCCTTCGCTAAGCTCTGACAAGACAGACATCATTTCTTATCTACCTATAGCCACGTTTACCTACCAATCTTATGACGCTTAAAGCAACTGTAGACCAAATTCGTGACCGGTTCGACCATGATGTCGAACGTTTTTCTAACCTGCAAACGGGGCAATCGGCGACGATAGACGCGCCGCTGGTGCTGGAGTTGATTACCCATACGGCCGTGACCCTCTTGCACGGCCAAAACGACATTCATGTCCTTGACCTCGGCTGTGGGGCGGGCAACTACACGCTCAAACTGCTGGAGCGCGTGCCCCATTGTGACGTGACCCTAATTGACCTGAGCCAGCCGATGTTGGCGCGGGCGCAGGAGCGGGTGGGGGCGGTGTGTGGGGGAAAAATCACGGCCGTGCAGGGGGATGTGTGTGCGTTGGAACTGGGCGAAAATCAGTTTGATGTGATTATGGCGGCGGCCGTGTTGCACCATCTGCGGGACGAATCTGAGTGGCGGGCGGTGTTCGGCAAGCTGTATCGGTCGCTCAAGCCGGGTGGCTCGCTCTGGATTTCTGATTTGGTGACACATAGTATCACGGCCGTGCAGACCCTCATGTGGCAACGGTACGGCGACTATCTGACTGGGTTAAAAGATGAAGCGTATCGGGAGCATGTTTTTGCCTATATTGAACAGGAAGACAGCCCCCGGCCGTTGCTTTTTCAAATTGACCTCTTGCGGGAAGTTGGCTTTATCCAAGTTGAAATT
>JBGTIZ010000121.1:0-7700 GCA_041745395.1 Promineifilaceae bacterium (SeqCode)
AAGATGATTTTCATGCCAGCGTTCGGTTTTTGGCGCAAATTTTCATCACACCCATATATGGGTTTTGACTCGAGAAGAGTGCCATATATTGGGGTTGGTCGAATTTGAAAAAGTCGAAAAAAATCGTCGAAAGGCAAGTAAGAAGTAAGAAGTGGTTTGCATGCTAGTCAAGGGCTGTCAGGCGGACGCTACTTCTCACTTTTGACTTTTCACTTCTCGCTTATCACCTTCACGACGAGTGGCCTGCTTCTACCGCTTTGCGTAGATTCTTAACAAAGGGTGGGTAGACGATGCCGGCTTCGGTAACGATGCCGGTGACGTACCGGTGGGGGGTGACGTCGAAGGCGGGGTTGCGGGCGGTGATGCCGGCGGGGGCGATGGATTGACCCCAGACGCTGGTCACTTCGTCGCCACTGCGCTCTTCGATGGGAATAAGGTCGCCATGCTCTAGCTCGAGGTCTACGGTGCTAGTGGGCACGACGGGGTAAAAGGGGATGCCGTTTTCTTTGGCGACGACGGCCAGTTTGTAGGTGCCGATTTTGTTGGCGACATCCCCATTCGCGGCCGTGCGGTCAGAGCCGACGAGGACGATGTCTACTTGTCCGGTGCGCATGAAGTGGCCGGCGGCGTTGTCGGCTATCAGGTCAAAAGAGATGCCCCTTTCTTTCAGTTCCCACGCAGTGAGCCGGGCGCCTTGGAGACGCGGCCGTGTTTCATCTACGAGCACGTGAATCTTTTTGCCCTGCTCGTGGGCGGCGAAAATCACGCCGAGGGCGGTGCCCCAGTCTACGGTAGCGAGCGCACCAGTGTTGCAATGGTGCAAAATGGTGTCCCCGTCGCTGATGAGTTCCGCGCCGTTGTAGGCCATGCGCCGATTGATTTCGACATCTTCGTCGGCGATGCGCTGGGCGTTTTGCAGGAGGGCTGTTTTGATTTCGGCGATGGTTTCGAGGGTTTCGTCGCTGGTGAGGCGGAGCTGTTGTTTGATGGCCCAGGAGAGGTTCACGGCCGTGGGCCGCGCATCATTGAGCAACTCACCCGCTGTTTCCATCTCCTTAATGAAGGCGAGACGGTCGGTAGCACTGCTCTGCTGGGCGGCGAGGGCCATGCCAAACGCGCCCGTCGCGCCGATGGCGGGCGCACCCCGCACGTACATTTCGGTAATAGAGTGGGCGACTTCGCGGTAATCTTCAAATTCGGCGATAATGAACTCCCACGGGAGTTTGCGCTGGTCAATGAGCTTGAGACTGTTTTGGTCGTAGTCCCAGAAGACGGTTCTGGTGGTCATGGTTGCTCCAGTTAATTTAGTAGCTGAATGCTTACTTGATTTATTGGCCGATCGTGTTGGATGATAGCACAGCCCCACGGCCGTGCCAATTGCGACACATACGGCCGAGGGTTAGAATTTAGGGCAATAAATTAGTCAGCCGCTCAGTTTGGGGAGGCTCTGTTGTAGAGGTAGTTATGGGGCATCAAGAGAAACATTCTGCGGAACAAAAAGATGGAAAATGGGGCAGATTGCCTCATGCAGTGCGGTCGCGGCGGCTGTGGCTGACGCCCGGCTTGGGCATTAAGCGGTGGTTGCTGTTGCTGGCGGTTGGCTCGGCCGTGTTGGGCATGGGGGTCGTTTATGGGCTAATTTTTATGCGGCGCGTGGGGCTGTTGCCTAGCTCCACCCTGTATCGGCTGGTCACGTTGCAATGGTTGCCCACGTGGCTGGCGATGCTGTTGCCGTTGTTGCTAGGCGGCGGGCTAATTTTATTCGCATTGGTCAAACTGGGGCGCAATATCGTGGCTCCGTTTCGGGACGAAAATCCAGAGGTAGGCATGGCGCAAACGCTGTATGATCATCAGCGACGCGGCCGTGGGCCACACATTGTGGCGATTGGCGGGGGGACGGGGCTGTCGGCCTTGTTGAGAGGGTTGAAAGTGTATACCAATAATATCACGGCTATTGTGACGGTGGCGGATGATGGGGGGAGCAGTGGCCGTTTGCGGGATGAGCTGGGCATTTTGCCTCCGGGCGATTTTAGGAACAATATGGCCGCGCTGGCGCGGGATGAGATGCTGATGACGCAACTGCTCCAATATCGGTTTGGGGAGGGGCAAATGGGAGAAAAGAGTATGTTGCGCGGCCATGCGTTTGGCAATTTGTTGTTGGCGGCGTTGGTGGGGTTGACGGGTAGTTTTGACGAGGCGTTGCGCTCGGCGCAGAAGGTGTTGGCGATTCGGGGGCAGGTGTTACCTTCGACGCTGGATGCGGTGACTTTGCTGGCGGATGTACACACGGCCGTGGGGCGTAAAATCGTCGTGGGCGAGTCAGCCATTCCCCAAGCGGAGGGTAAAATTGAGCGCGTTTTTCTAGAACCGGCCGAGGTGCGGGCTTATCCAGCGGCGATTCGCGCTATTTTTGAAGCCGATTTAATTGTGCTGGGGCCGGGCAGTTTGTATACGAGCATTTTGCCCAATTTGCTGGTGACTGATTTGGCGGCGGCTCTGGTGGCCGCACAGGCACGGACGGTGTATGTGTGTAATGTGGCGACGCAGGTGGGGGAGACGAGTGGTTTTGATGTAGCGGCGCATGTGGCGGTGTTGCATCAGCATGTGTCGCCGGATTGTATTGATGTGGTGTTGGCGAATGGGAATTTGGCTGTGCCGCTGGGGGAGAGTCGGACGGTGTTGGTGCAACCCACGGCCGTGGAAGGGGCAGAGTTACGGCTGGTGGATTTGGTGGATGGTACACGGCCGTGGCGTCACGATAGCGACAAACTAGCCGCCGCGCTGATGCAGGTGCTGGCCGAGAAGTGAGTGAACTGAAGAAAGAGGGAAGAGGGAAAAAGGAAGAAGCGTGGCTTCGACAAGCTCAGCTACCGTCGCACCTCGCCCTTCGCACCTCCCACTCTATGACATCTCGCCCCCTTTTATTGACATTTATCATTGCGCTTGCGTTATAATGGACGTAAGATAAGCAAGGTGGAGCCAAATGGTAATCGTTTACAGAAACGATTATCAGACGAGAAACACACCTACCAAGACTGGGAATTTCCCAACTAGTTAACAGGAGAAAGATATGGCTATTAAAGTTGGTATCAATGGATTTGGCCGCATTGGCCGCCAAGTATTTAAAGTAATTTACGAAAACTATAAAGGCGTTTTGGACGTGGAAGCAATTAACGACCTCATGCCTGTAGACACGAACGCGCATTTGCTCAAGTATGACTCCACCTACGGCCGTTTCCCCGGTGAAGTCGAAGTAAAAGATGGCAACATTTACGTGGACGGTGAGCTACTCAAGAGCTTTGCCGAACGCGATCCCTCAAAACTGCCTTGGGGTGACCTAGGTGTAGATATTGTACTGGAATGCACGGGTATCTTCCTTGATAAAGACAGCGCTAGCCAACATTTGGACGCTGGGGCCAAGAAAGTCATTATTTCTGCCCCTGGTAAAGGCGTTGATGGCACCTTCTGCATGGGCGTGAACCAGGAAAAGTATGACGCCGCTACTCAGCACATTATTTCTAACGCGAGCTGTACCACCAACTGTTTGGCCCCCGTCGCCAAAGTGTTGCATGAAGAGTTTGGCATCGTGAAAGGCATAATGTCTACGATTCACGCGGTGACCAATGGACAAGCCATTTTGGACGTAGCGGGCAAAGACAAACGCCGCATGCGCACCGCTTTTGCCAGCATTATCCCCACCACGACGGGCGCGGCACGGGCAACTGCCTTGGTCATTCCTGAGCTAAAAGGCAAATTGGACGGCATGGCCTTCCGTGTGCCTGTGGTGACGGGTTCTGTCGTAGACTTGGTGGTGCAGTTGGAAAAACCAGCTACGGCCGCTGAGGTAAATGAGAAGCTAAAGGCCGCCGCCAATGGTGATGATTGGTTGGGCAAAGTGTTAAACTTCTCTGAAGAGCCGCTCGTTTCCAGCGACTACATTGGCGACCCTGCTTCTTCGACCATTGATGCTTTGTCCACGGCCGATATGGGTGATGGCTTTGTGAAGGTCGTGAGTTGGTACGACAACGAATGGGGCTACGCCAACCGTTTGGCTGACTTGGCCGCGTATGTTGGGGAACAGCTTTAACTAGAAGTAAAAAGGCAGAAGGCAGAGGGAAGAAGGCTAGAACGATAGCTTTCTCGCTCTGTTAAGCTGTAACAGAATTGAATTTGTTTTGTTCGTACTCTCGGCACTTTTTTGAAGGTGCCGAGAGCTTTTTTTTGCCAGATTCTTGAGCTTTGTCGGGCTGAGTATGCGGTACGTTGTGCGTGCAACGGCATATTGATATTTAAGCGGGATGCGGCCAATTAAATGCACTACTCTGCGGGTGGTATGCTGTTCAATATGGTTGGCAATTGGAAAGCTAAACGGGGTAAATCTTCGCTAATCACTTCCCATACAACATCAAAATTTACCCCAAAGTAATCATGAATAAGCTTGTCGCGCATACCAGCCATATTGCGCCACGGAATATGGTCATGTTGAGCGCGTAAGTTGGGGGAAAGCTGTTTTGTGGCCTCGCCTATAATTTCTAGATTGCGAATAACCGCATCCTGCGTTTTTAAGTCTTCCAAAAAGGCAGTAAATGTCATCTCGGCCGTGTAATGTCTAATGCGCGTGATGGCTTCGATAATATCTTGTAACCAATCTACGTCACGCCGCTTCGACATAGACCATGCCTTCCTGAATGCGTTGCGCAACTGGCTGATGACGAATAGAGGCTAAGCCTATGGGCGTCAATAAATCTACCTCACGGCCGAGTAAATGCTCTAATTCTTCGTGTAAATCCATGAATTTCAGCCCTAACGGTCGCTCGAATTCTACTAGCAAGTCTACATCGCTTTCCATAGTTGCCTGATTGCGGGCAAATGAACCGAACAAAGCCAAGCTAGCCACGCCATACTCTTGACGTAGATGTGGCATTTGTGCCTGTAGTTTGTGCAGAATTAATTCACGTTCGTTCATGGCAATCACCTCTTAGGTGTATTGGTCACAAATTACTCAGACAAAAAATCGTAGCTCGACACGCCTCGCCGCCTGCGGCGGCTCGGCTATTATTCTAAAGGGTATTTTTTTCGTTTGGGCGAACGTCCAAACGAAAAAAATACCCTCTTGACAGCGAGGCGTGGCCGCAGGCCACGCCGAAGCATTCTATCGCTTCTGGAAAGTGACACAATCACATCTGTTTTAGCAAGCCATGACCATTACACAATCACCTCTTAGGTGAGCATTGTAGCATAATCACACGGCCGTGGTCTCGTGAAGCAGAAGCCGTTTGTCAATCCCCCCAAACTTCCTAAAGCAATCTCATCAAAAACAGGTATTATGAGGGTGGCGGGAAGGGTGGAAGCAAGCAGGAAGCTGGGAGAGACAAAAAGCTAACCGCAACAACACAGGAGTAGACAGTATGACTCAGCAGGAACAGAATCAGCCAAAGGTGGTACGCATTAACTGGTCTTATCAGGGGACATCAGATTTTGTGGTAGGCACGGGAGCCGCGGCCGGGGAAAAGATTTTAGGTTATAGTGCTGGCTTTTTTGCCTTTTTCTTTTATAGTGCGCTCTATCTGTTTGGCAATTTAGGGTGGGATTTGTGGCAATATTTGTTAGCGATTTTTCTAGCCTTTGACGTCATGGGTGGCGTGGTTGCCAACAGCCTCAACTCATGCAAACGCTTTTACCACACTGCGCCCAAACCAGATGAAAGTTGGCTGGTGCGCTTTCTTAAAAATCCACATCTGTTTAGCGCAATTCATATTCACACCCTGATTGTGGGCGTGCTGTTTGCCAATTTTGATTGGTTCTTTGCCCTCTTTTGGTATTTGCTCCTGCTCATCGCCACCGAAATTGTTTTGCTGACCCCGCTTTATCTGCAACGGCCTGTAGCCATGCTGTTTATCTTGGCCGCTCTGCTTATCAACATTTATCTAATCCCACCTGTGGCTGGTTTTGAATGGCTGGCTCCCGCCTTGTTTCTCAAAATAGTGTACGGCCATGTCGTGCGCGAAGAGCCGTATCGCCCGCTGGTATCTGTGCTGAGCGAGGAGTAACGAGGGACCTGAAAAAGGCAGAAGGAAGAGGGAAGAAGGAAGAAAAAAGGCGGGTTTTCTCGAGAAAATCTCCGCGCTCTCTGCACCTTTGCGAGAGATTTGACCTTTTTTTCAGGGCATTTCGCACTTATTGCTCAGCACGTAAGATTTCTCCATCGCGGATGGTGCGCGGGCCGGTGATTTCCACACGGCCGTGGACAACAACCCCCGCCCCAAAAGTCACATCCCCCGTGACTGTGAGCCGTTCACAAGCCAACAGCGACGGCACGCCCTGTGGAAACCGCGCTTCAAACGCATCAATCAGCTTGTAATACGCCTCATCCAGTTCAATCATCAGGGGAGGCAGTTGTCGCGCTGGATTCGGCACGATGCAACAATCTTCGGTTAGCTGGTACACATCGGAGCGCACGGCTAACAAATCAGACGTCGTTTTGACAGGCGCAAAGCGAGTGCGCGGCACACGTACTGCCCCTGCCCCCGTAAAAACGGCGATAGCCGACCCCATGGCCGTTTCTAGCTGATACACGGGGGTGGAGTCTCCATCACGAGGGTTGACCGTTTTGCCGTTGCGAATCATGGGCAAGCCTAAAATGTTGTTTTGCTCCTCCAGTACCTCTTTTAATTTAACCAAATCGAGCCATAAGTTATTGGTGTTAAAGTAGCGATGGCGCGTCACATCCTGAAAGGTGGCCTCGTCTTCGGGGGGCGTTTGTGCTGATTCACGTAGGACAAGTTGGCCGCTGGGTAATTGCGCCAGATGACCTCCTTTTTTGTCGGCCTCGGTGCGGTCGGCCACTTCCATCATGAAGGGGTATTTTTGGCGCACAAAGTAGCCCAAAATGGCGGGGTCTAGCAGTGCGCCCAAATTATCGGCGTTGGCGACAAAGGCGTAGCGGATGCCCGCCGCTAAGAGCTGGTCGAGGATGCCGCTGGTTATCAGGGCGGTATAAAGATCGCCGTGCCCGGGGGGACACCATTCGAGGGTGGGGTCAGGTTTGTACACGGCCGTGGACAAATCCGCCTGTACAATTTTAGGTACTTTGTGCTGGAGAAAGTCCAGCGGTAGCCCCCTCTGCCCCTCCGCCAAAGCGGGATGCGCGGCCAGGGCGGCCAGCGAATCCACCTGCGTGTTAAAACTATTCATCAACAAGAGTGGCGTCCCCGCCGCAATCGCCTGCTTCGCAATAATGTCCAAAAAACTGAGGCCATCCCGCACGGGCAAAAGTGACTTGGCCTGCGCCAGCCCCATGCTTGTGCCCAGACCGCCGTTTAGCTTGATAACCACGGTTTGTGCCTGTGCCTCGCGGCCAATAGCGGCTAATTCCGCCCCAAATAGCTCGGCGTTGGGCACGTCAGGCACGGGTTCAATGGCTGATTCAGGCATTAGCCCCGTTTCGCCAGCAACAAGTTGGTCGTAGTAATATTTGAAGGTTTCAATGGCGAGTTCGGGCAAGCCTTCAGCCCTCATTTTGGCGGCAAAGGGAGTAAAGTTAGCGTTTGTCATGGGGGGGATCCTCGAAAGACAGAGACAGGCTCCAATTAAATAAAAGTAAGCGTTCAGCGTCTCAGCCAGTCAGCACTTCGGCTTGTTTTTCTCGACACAATTTGGTCATATTCGGGCGGCTGAGTTGCCTAAAACATGAAGCGAAC
>JBGTIZ010000122.1:0-3702 GCA_041745395.1 Promineifilaceae bacterium (SeqCode)
GGCGAGCCGCCGTAGGCGGCGAGGTGTGCCGAGACAGGATTTTTTGTGTGAGTAATTTGTGACCAATACATTTTTAGGAACAAAGGTTTAGATTTGTTATGATTGGTGGCAGGGTGGCTATGGCTTCTTTTTAGTTTCGTCGTGGTTCATGGAGAAGATGATGATGCGCGTTCGTTTTCAGGTTTGTTTTATTGGTTTGGCTGTGGTATTGATGTTGGGGGCGTGTGCGCCAGCGGCGGAACCTGTGGGGGAGACGGAAGAGGCGCTGGCTGTACCCACGGCCGTGGCTATTATTGATACACCCGAGACAGATACAAATACAGAATCTGAACCAGAAGAAGCGGGTGACGAATACCCTTGGTGGAACGACCGCGTCTTCTACGAAATATTCATCCGCAGTTTTTACGACAGCGACGGCGACGGCATCGGCGACATCAATGGCCTCATCGAAAAACTCGACTATCTGAACGATGGCGACCCCACGACTGACACCGATTTAGGCGTGACGGGTATCTGGCTCATGCCCATCATGCCCTCCCCCAGCTATCACGGCTACGACGTGACCGACTATTACGACATCAACCCCGAATACGGCACGCTCGATGATTTTCGCCGCCTGCTCGAGGAAGCGCACAAACGAGACATCGTGGTCATCATTGATTTGGTACTCAACCACACCAGCAGTCAGCATCCGTGGTTCCAAGACGCGGTCGCCAATCCTGATAGCCCTTATCGAGATTATTATCGCTGGGCAGACGAACATCCCGGCTATGCCGGCCCCTCTGGCCCGGCGTGGCACGAAAGCGACGCGGGCCATTATTACGGCGTCTTTTGGTCAGAAATGCCTGACCTGAATGTCGAAAACACGGCCGTGACCAACGAACTGCAAGAGATAACCCGCTTCTGGCTAGAAGAAGTAGGCGTGGACGGCTTCCGGCTGGACGCGATTAAATTCTTGGTGGAAGATGGCGCCACTTTGGAAAACACGCCCGCCACGCATGAGTGGTTAAAGGATTATTACGACTTTTACAAGAGCGTGAACCCGGATGCCTTCGCCGTGGGCGAGGTATGGAGCGCCAGCCGCAACGTCGTTTCTTATGTGGGGGATGAGGTGGATATCGCCTTTGATTTTGAGCTGGCCCGCGCCAAGCTAGACAGCGCGGTCAGCGGGCGCAACGAACCAATCGGCCCCACCCAAGGGCGAGTGCTGGATTTGTACCCCTCATGGCAATTCGCCACCTTTTTAGCCAACCATGACCAAAATCGCACCCGCTCGGTTCTGCTGAGCGATGACAAGGTGCGGTCGGCCGCCTCTTTGCAACTGCTGTTTGGGGGCGTACCCTTCATTTATTATGGGGAGGAGATTGGGCAACAGGGGGCGAAGCCAGATGAGAATATTCGTCTGCCGATGCAGTGGACAGAGACGGGCGGCTTCTCGGTGGATGACACGGCCGTGCTTTGGCGCGATTATTTCCGTGACTACGAAACCCGCAACGTGGCCGCCCAGCTAGACGACCCCGACTCCATCCTGAGCCATTATCGCCGCCTCATTCACCTGCGTAACGCCGAGCCAGCCCTGCGCACGGGCAGTTGGCAACTGGTGGCCAGTGATGAAAGTACCGTTTATGCGGCGGTGCGCCAGACAGATGATGACACCTTGTTAATTATCATCAATTTGGGGCGTAATGAGGTTGACACATACGCGCTCACCCTAGACAATTTAGGCTTGACGGTGGGCACGGCCGTGGAAATTTTCGCAGGCAACACGGCCGTGGACGCACCCACCTTAACCGCCAGCGGCGGTTTCGAGAACTACACCCCGCTTCCCCTGCCCGCATACAGCACGTTTGTCATTCGTTTAGAATAAACAAAAATCGTGCGAGGGGCGATGTGCGACGTGTGTAACCCATCGCACATCGCCCTACGCACCTCGCACCTTTTCCCCACCCCCAAAACCCGATGAACTTCTACAAATACCACGCGCTCGGTAATACCTATTTAATTTTAGACACGGCCGTGATTCCCACTCCTGGCCAAATCCAGACCCTCTGTCACCCCGCCTTTGGTCTGGGCGCGGATGGCGTGTTGATTGGCACGCCCGACCCCGAGGAAGAAAACGGGTTTCATTTGCGCATCTTTAACCCCGATGGTAGTGAAGCCGAAAAAAGCGGCAACGGGCTACGCATTTTTGCCCGCTACCTCTGGGATGATTTAGATATTGATGACCAGCCGTTTACGATTTACACGGCCGGGGGCACGGTCACGGCACAGGTGCAAGACCCGCAACAGGCGGTGACAATTAACTTGGGCAGACTACGCTGGCTGGCAAAAGGAGCGGAGCTAACCCTGCCTGAACTGGCCGAGAAGCAGATGGTTTACCATTATGTAAGCTTGGGTAATCCGCACTGTGTGGTGGTGGTGGACGAAGCCACGGCCGTGTTGGCGCAAACCGCTGGGCCTCTGTTAGAAAACCACCCCCATTTTTCCAACCGCACCAACGTGCAGTTTGTCGAGGTGGTAGATGAGCAGACGCTCAAGCTAGAGATTTGGGAACGGGGAGCGGGCTATACGCTTTCTTCGGGGAGTAGCAGTGGGGCGGCCACGGCCGTGGTACACAAACTGGGTCTATGCGGCCGTGAGGTGCAGGTACATATGCCAGGCGGCACGATGCAGGTCACGCTCAATGAGTCGGACGAGGTCATTATCAGTGGCCCTGTCACCAAAATTTGTGAAGGTCGGCTCTCGCGGGATGTTTGGCCAGAACAGGTGGAAGGGGAACTGGGGTGTAAATGGTAAAGCTCCCGCAAAGAGGTTAAATCTCTCGCAGTAAGCGTTCAGCTAGTCAGCATTTCAGCCAGTCAGCTAGCTAAACGACGTGCCAAACCTGATTTTTCACCTCAATAACAGACGGTTTGACGAGTCGCTTCTTGTTTTATGCCACTCATTCACTAGAATATGGCCTAATTGTGCCGAAAAAAACAAACAGAAGTGCTGACTGGCTGAGACGCTGAACGCTTACCTTTTCTCTTTGCGCCTCTGCGTCTTGGCGAGAGCCTGCTTTTTTCAGTAGAGTTGTTCCCTAATAGATTTTGCCTCGAGCAACTGGTTTACTGCTTGCTAGAGGTGCATGATTTAATAAGGAACCACTCTAGTAAGCTCAACGGGAATGGGTAAGTGGCTGGCGGGTTTGCGTTATCAAGCAAACTCTTCTTCATCGGCCGCATTAATCCAATTCGCCACCGTCTGATGGCTCACGTTTAGCTTCTCCCCCACCGCACGAAAGCTAAAGCCGCGCTGATACAGACCCAGCGCCTGTTCGCGGAGCGTATCGGCGTAACCATTGAGATTGGGGCGCGGGGTTGATTTGCGACCACACGCTTTACACTTAAAAATCTGGCTTCCAGAAGGATTGCGCCCCGCTTTAACCAAACAGTTGGCGGCGTGGCAGTAAGGGCAGGTTGTTTGTTTTCCGTAGCTCATCATCAGCGTTTATCCTAGTGGTCGAAAGTCTTGCAGATTTCAGCGTTCAATGTCTCGAGGAAAGCCCTAAAGATTTTAGTTAAAACCTGATTAAAATCTCTCGGGTCTGAACAATTACATCTTTTGTGTAGTGGTCACGAATCAGTAACGTACTTTTTTTGACAAAAGGCGTCTCTTCACAACCGACTAGCTGCGTCGGGGCCTGCGGCCACGACTCGCTGG
>JBGTIZ010000123.1:0-10716 GCA_041745395.1 Promineifilaceae bacterium (SeqCode)
AAAGCCGTTACTACGAGCGGGAGGAAGGCCGCTGGCGCGACATTTTTGGCTACGGGAAAAAGACCTGATATGCTTTGGCAAGCAAGCAGGTCTGCTATATCCACAAACCACCCGACACGATTCAGACCCCACAAAATCGGCAAAAAACAAACATATGGCTGTTAGCAAAAAAGGACACCGCAAGGTGCGCGTACGCGGCAAAGAGTACATTTGGCACGTCGCGGATATGAAGAAACAAGTGCCCCCCGAAGGGTTTGTCGCGCCAGTCAGCGAGCGGTATTTGCACATCATCGCCAGCGACAAAAAGTTCATCGTGCATTATCGCCAGCCGCTCACGGGCGATGCGGACGCCCTGCTCGAAATCGAAGGACCGCTGTTTCCGCGCCAGCCTGGGGCCAAAGAGGTGCGTGTGCCCCGCTGGCGACACGACACCAAGCGGTATCCCACGGCCGACTTCGTGCGCCGTCTCATCAACTGGTCTTTGGAGGACGTGTAAAGCATGGATAAGCGTGACTCTATCAAACCCTAACCAGCATGGTGATGTACCTTTCGCCAACTGCCCAGCGTTTGTACCACGGATTTTTGAGAGGACACGGCCGTGTTTCTCCCCCCCCACCGCAACCCTTTTCCCGTCCTATCATAAATGCGTTATAATCCGCACATCAACATTATTTGTCAGAAAAACAAGCTCAACGGCTAACGATTTAAGCCGCGAGACGCTTACATAGGCTGTATATCTTGCGTATGAACAGCAATCAGTTGCATCCGTTACCGGCGGCCAACCCAATTACATACTTCTGAAAAAAACCCGATTTTGCGGCTACCTAAACGCACAATCGGGTTTCTTTATGAGCTAGTCAGCAAAACTGGCTGAACGCTTACCAAACCAAAAAAAAGGAGAAAGGAACTCATGCCTGTAGACATTATTATCGGCGCACAATGGGGCGATGAAGGCAAAGGGCGCATCACCGACCTGCTGGCCGAGCAATCCCAAGCGGTTGCCCGTTTTAGCGGCGGTGACAACGCAGGGCACACCGTCGCGGTCAAAAACGAAACATTCAAACTGCATCTCATTCCGTCTGGCATTGTGCATCCGGACAAACTGTGCATCATTGGCAACGGCACGGTCATTAATCCCGCCGTCTTCTTGCGCGAAATTGATGCGCTAGCGGAGCGGGGCATAGACGTTAGCCCCGCCCGGCTCAAAATTAGCGAACGGGCGCACCTGATTACGCCCGCCCACATCGCGCTCGATAAGGCGCATGAGGTGCAACTGGGCAATGATGCCATTGGCACCACTCAGCGGGGCATTGGGCCAGCCTACACGGACAAAGTGAGTCGGCAGGGGTTGCGAGCGCATTTGTTGCATGACACGGCCGTGTTAACCGCCGCCCTCGTTGACCACCTCAACCGACACAACCAGACCCTCACCGCCGCTGGACAAGAGCCAGTAGACCTAGACCAAACCATCCAATTATTTGCAGGGTACGCCGCCCGAATCGCCCCTTATTTGGCCGAAACGGCCGTGTTGCTCGACCAAGTTTTGCGCCAAGGGCAATCCGTTTTGGCCGAAGGCGCCCAAGGAACCTTGCTCGACGTAGACCACGGCACGTATCCTTTTGTGACCAGCTCCTCCCCCACGGCCGGGGGAGCCATGACTGGCCTCGGGCTGGGGCCGCGCACGGTGGGGCGGGTGATTGGCGTGACCAAGGCGTTTACCAGCCGGGTGGGCAGTGGGCCGTTTGTGACGGAATTGACGGGCGACACGGCCGTGCGTCTGCGCGGCACAGGCGCCAACCCGTGGGACGAATATGGCACGACCACAGGCCGACCCCGCCGCGTCGGCTGGCTCGATTTGGTCATCTTGCGCCACGCCGTGCGCGTCAACAGCCTCAGCGAAATCGCCCTAACCAAGCTCGACATTCTCAGCGGCATCGAGGAAATTCCCGTCTGTGTAGCGTATGAGCTACACGGCCAGCGCATTGAGCATTTCCCCGCCGACCTCGAGCAAATTGCGCAATGCACGCCTATCTACGAAACCGTTCCCGGCTGGCAAGAAGACGTCACCCACGCTCGTGCATGGGACGATTTACCCGCCAATGCGCAAAACTACATCAACTTCATTGCCGCCAAAACGGACACGCCTATCAGCATGGCCTCGGTCGGCCCCAAGCGGGCACAAATTGTGATGATGAGAGAGTAAGAGAGTAAGAGAGTAAGAGAGGGGGAGAGGAAGCGAAAAGAGGGTCGTGAGCGTTATGCTCACGACCCTCTTTTTTACTGGTGCAAAACACACTTCTCATTCAGAAACGTGAAGTGGTGGGCTGATTTTTTCCAGCACCCAATGGCGAATCAAGGCCGTTTGGGATGTACCTTGCTCAGCGGCGATTTGCTGTATACGGTGAATCTCTTCGGGTAACAGCCGAATGGTAAGCTGTTCTGTTTGACTCTCAAAAACAGGCTCAGACAGTTCCTCAAAGGCGTCCATAAAGTCGGTCACATCATGCGTGTCCCAAAATTCAGCTAACGCATCAATTAGTGATTTTATGTCAGTTTTGTTTGTCATCTTCGGAATCGCCTCTTATCTCTCCTCACTTACGGCGGGGCGGGAAGCGCAACAGCACCCGCGCCGTGTCGGGCTTGGGCAGGCGACTGCCGAGCGTGAGTTTGTCACTGCCTTTTAACGGCCGTGTTCCGCCGCCCGTTTGGTAAATCAGAAGCGGCGTTTTGCTAAAACGCATTTCGAGCGGCACGAGGGCCTGCCCCAGCAGATAACCATCTTGGGCGATGGCGCAACTCGTCACCACGCCAATCACCTTGCCCCGCTTGTCCACAATCGGGTCGCCAGACTCGGGACGACGCACCCCTTTTTCGTCCATCTTAAAGCGCACAATCGTCAGGTCATGCGTCTCATAGGTCTGGAGGTAAGCGGCACGGCCGACGAAAAACGGCTTCCATGTTTTGACGTAACTGCCAAAACAGGCGGTATCGGGGTCAATGTTGTGTGCGCCAGCTAATTCATGCCCATGCAGGGGCAAGCCCGCCTCGGTGCGGGTGCTGTCGCGGCAGGCCAAACCCGCCTGCACCGCGCCTGCGCTGACCAACGCTTGCCACAGGTCAACGATTTGGTCAGGGTGGGCAAATAGCTCATAGGCGATGCGCTCCCCCGTGTAACCCGAGCGGGAAACGAGCAGGTCATAACCGCCGATGGTCATTGGTTTGATGGCCGCCCAGCCCATTTTCTTGAGTGCTTTTTCGGTAACGGGGGGGTCATCGCTCAGCTTGCTCAAAACGGCGGCGGAGTGGGGGCCTTGCAGGGCGATGAGAACCCGTTCTCCCTCGGCTCGAATGTCGCGCAACACGGCCGTGTTGCCCACCTTTGCCCACGGCCGTGCCGTATCAATCTGCACCTCACCCTCGTTCACCCCATTCAGCCACGCCCAATCCAAGTCATTGTTCGAGGCGTTGACCACCATCATGTAATCCTCTGCCCCCAGCCGATAAATCATCAAATCATCCAGCACCGTGCCATCGGGCGCAAAGAGATAGCCATACTGAGATTTGCCAATCGCCAGCGCGTAAACGTCGTTGCTGGTCACATTTTGCAGAAATTCGCGGGCGTGGGGGCCGGTGACGCTGAAAATGCCCATGTGGCTCACATCAAAGAGAGCGGAGGCTTGACGCACGGCCGTGTGTTCATCCCCCACCGACGTGTACCAAACGGGCATATCATAGCCGCCAAACTCGACCATTTTGGCTCCAGCGGCGACGTGCGTTTGGTGCAAGAGCGTCTTTTTCAAGCCGTCGCTAGCGGGCGCAGACCAGTCAAATTCTGCGCGAAGCTCGCCGCTCACGGGGCGATGCTCATGCCCCACAAAGAACGGCTTGCTGTCTACGTAAGCGGCGGATGCGTCTGACTGCGGAACGTTAAGCGAGACGCCCTGCGCCACACTCACAACGACGGGGCCGGGTAGTTTGGCGTAGGGGTCATCAGCCACAAAGATATAGCCATCGGATAAATCACGGAGCCATGTTTGAGCGAGCACGGCCGTGTTCGCGTCCGCCAATCTTAAGTAATAATTCTCCCCATCTGCCCGATGCAGAGTGGCTGGCGTCGCTTGCCCATCAATAAAGAGGTGCGTCGCCTGCGTCTCCCCATCCTGCAAAGCCAGCACGTCACTGGTCAGAGCCAGATGCAAGAAATCAGTCACCTGTGACCCGCGCAGATGCAGGGTGTGTTGCTCAGGCGTGGGGTCAGCCGGGGTTTGTCCCGTTAAGTCGCGCACGATTTGCCGTGCCTGTTGCAAAATGGCAAACGGCACTTTGCCCCGCCGCGACCGATTGCGCACGCTGGTCGTGTATTCAAGCGGAGTCGTGTTAGTCAGGAGCAGGCCAATCGCCTCCGCCAGTTTGTCTATCTCGGCCGGGCCAAAGCCAAGCTGGCTAATCCACACCGTGCCGATGCGCACGCCCGAGGGGTACAGGGCGTTGCTGTCGCCAGGAATCGTGTTGCGATTGGTGACAATGCCGGCCACATCGAGAATCCGTGCGGCCGTGTCGCCATCTAAAGTGACCCCAGCCGCGCTCTTCACGCTGGTGCAATCAATCAGGAGCAGATGATTTTCACTGCCGCCCCCCACGATGCGCAGGCCGTGCGCCTGGAGTTTTTCGGCCAGCCGCTTGGCGTTTTCGACAATGCGGTGCTGAAGTTGGGTAAACTGCTCGCTCTGCGCCAGTTTTAGAGCGACGGCCAGAGCGGCAATCGTATTAAAATGGCCGCCTCCTTGCTCCCCCGGAAAAACGGCGCGGTCAATTTTGCGGCCAATATCGGCGCGATGGGTCATGAGCATCGCTCCGCGCGGGCCGCACAGCGATTTGTGCGTGGTGGTCATAACGCTATCGGCGATGCCGATGGGGCTAGGATGCACGCCAGCGGCCACAAGACCAGAGATATGAGCGATGTCGGCGTGGAAATGTGCCCCCACTTTGTCGGCGATGGCGCGGAAGCGGTGCCAATCTATTATGAGCGGATAAGCCGAGAAGCCGGCCACGATAACTTTCGGCTTTTCCTTAAGGGCGAGCCGCTCGATGGCGTCATAATCGAGTTGCTCGGTCTGGGGGTCTACCAAATAGCTGACACTGCGATAAATCGTACCCGAGCGGTTGACGGGTGCGCCGTGGGAAAGATGGCCGCCGTCGGCCAGTTTTAGCCCCATGATGGTGTCGCCCGGCTCTAAAATGGCGGTGTAAAGGGCACTGTTGGCAGGGCCACCGCTGAGGGTTTGCACGTTGACATAAAGCTGGTCGGCGGTCACGCCGTTGGCCGCAAATAATTCGGCGGCGCGGCGGCGGGTAAGGGCTTCTAGCACGTCGGCGTATTCGACGCCTTTGTAGTAGCGTGGATCGCTGTACCGCCGATAGTGGGCGAGTTCTTGCGCGATGTCGAGTATTTCGGCTTCGGTTTGGCGGCGGCTACTTTCGCGGGGGTAGCCTTCGGCGTAGATGTTGCCAAATTTGCTACTCATGGCCTCTTCCACGGCCGTGGGGGCCATACTTTCCGACGGAATCAAAATAATTGTTTCTTCTTGCCGTTGCGCCTCGCGCGCCAGCAAATCATGTAAAGCTGGGTCGAGGTCAGCCACCTGACCGCGAAAAACGAAATCTTTAGACATGTAAATCAACTCCTGGGCAATGAGTAATGAGCGACCTGAAAAAAGGGTGAAGGAAGAGGGAAGAAGGAAGAAAAGGAGCGGGTCTTCTCGAGAGAACCTCCGCGTTCTCCGCGCCCTCTGCAGTTAATTTGACCTTTTTACAGTGGACTCAGTAATGAGTAATGAACTTACTGAAAAAAGGACGGAAGAAGAGGGAAGAGGGAAGAAAAGGGGCGGAAGTTCTCGAGAAAATTTCTCTGTGTTCTCCGTGTTCTCTGTGGTTTGATAATTCGTGACCACTACAATTTCTTCCTTTTCCCTCTTTCTTTTTCCTTATTAGCGTCCTTTTAGCAGTTATCGTGATTTTAACAGCTTTAAGGCGCATTTACAGGTTAAGTTTAGCACGCATGGGCAATGTTAGACCCGCTCGAAAAAAGTCGCTAGGTTAGAACGGATGTGGTAAAATTGGAATGTTGCGAGAGTACAACAAAACCATCTTTTTTGTTACCCACACAGTTATGATCTTCCTGAAAAGAGAATGAATTACAAGGTAAGAGGGACAATACTGCCCGAGGTCATTCGGACTTCATCATTCGTCCCTACGGCCTTTTCAAACCACACAGTCACACACGAGGAAAAAGCATGAGCAGAAACGATACGCAATATGATGCTGGTAATATCCAAGTCCTTAAAGGACTTGAAGCCGTGCGTCGCCGCCCCGGCATGTACGTCGGTGGGACAGACCTCAAAGCCTTGCATCATCTCGTTTACGAAATCGTGGACAACTCCATAGACGAAGCTCTGGCGGGTCGCTGTGACCGCATCGAGGTCATCATCCACGCCGACGAAAGCGTCAGCGTGAGCGACAACGGCGTCGGTATCCCCGTTGATGAACATCCCACTGAAAAAGTCTCTGCCCTGCAATTGGTCATGACGACTCTACACGCAGGGGGTAAATTTGACGAAACCGCTTATAAAGTATCAGGTGGTTTGCATGGGGTCGGCGCGGCGGCCGTCAACGCCCTTTCGGCGTGGATGGAGGTCGAGGTGAAGCGGGATGGTCACCTGTGGCGACAAAAATACGAGCGAGGCGCTCCCCAAACGGGCGTAGAAAAAATCCGCAAGCTCAAAAAAGATGAGCTAACCGGGACGACCTCCCGCTTTCGATTCGACGATGTGATTTTTACCGAAGAAGATATGAGCATGAAGTTCGAGACGCTGGTCAATCGCTTCCGCGAGATGGCGTTTGTGACCAGCAGTGTTTTTCTCTCGATTCGGGACGAACGACCGTCTGTGGCGCGAGAGATGAACTTCTATTTTGAAGGGGGCTTGGCCTCTTTTGTGCGCTATTTGAACCGCACCCGCACCGTTATCCATGAACCCATTTATGCCCGTAAAGAGTTGGACAACATAGAAGTGGAAGCGGCGTTCCAATATACGGATGGTATCGCCATTTCAGAATATTCGTTTGCCAATACGATTAACACGCATGACGGTGGGTCGCACATTTCTGGTCTGCGCTCGGCCATTACGCGGGTTGTCAACAAGTATGCGCGGGACAATAATTTCCTAAAAGACAAGGACACTAATTTCTCGTCTGAAGATACGCGGGAAGGCATCACGGCCATTGTCAGCGTCAAGCATCCTGACCCGCAGTTTGAAAGCCAGACGAAGGTCAAGCTGATGAACCCCGAGGTGAGCGGGGCGGTTTCCTCAGTGGTATATGAAGCGTTTACGACCTATTTGGAAGAAAATCCGCGCGACGCCAAGAAGATTATTGACCGCTGTTTGACCAGTTCGCGGGCGCGGGCGGCGGCTCGCAAGGCGCGCGAGTTGGTCATGCGCAAAAGTGCGCTGGAAAGCCTGACTTTGCCGGGCAAACTGGCAGACTGCTCGGAGCGCGACCCGAATAAATGTGAGCTGTATATCGTCGAGGGTGACTCGGCTGGTGGCTCGGCCAAGCAGGGGCGTGACCGTCATTTTCAGGCGATTTTGCCGCTACGGGGCAAGATTTTGAACACGGAGCGGGCGCGTCTGGACAAGATTTTGGCGAATAATGAGGTAAAGACTCTTATTTCGGCTCTAGGGACAGGCATTGGCGAGTCGTTTGATATGGCGCGGTTGCGTTACGGTCGGGTGATTATCATGACTGACGCGGACGTGGACGGGAGCCATATTCGCACGCTGTTGCTGACATTTTTGTTCCGCTATATGTTGCCGCTGATTGAGCAAGGTCATTTGTATATTGCGCAACCGCCGCTATTCCAGATTAAGCAGGGTAAAGAGATTCATTATACGTATACGGATAATGAGCATAACCAGTTTATGTCTAAGCTAAACGGTAAAAAGGTGGGCATCCAGCGGTATAAGGGTCTGGGTGAAATGAATCCCGAGCAGTTGTGGGATACGACGATGGATCCAGAGACGCGGACGTTGCTTCAGGTGACGGTGGAGGATGCGGTGATGGCGGACCGGACGTTTGATATGTTGATGGGGATGGAGGTAGCTCCTCGCCGGCGGTTTATCACGACGCACGCGAGTGAGGTACGGAATTTGGATATTTAAGGGCTTTGAGCCGTAAGCTTTAAGCTAGCAGGGGATGTTTTAGGTAGCTTTTGATTTGAAAGATAGGGACGTGATGATGTACACATCACGTCCTTTTTGTTTGGGTGGGGGAAGAGAAAAGTGGAGGTTTGGCGTTGAGAAATAAGATGGATGTCACTATGGAACCACGGTCGTGGGTGGTACGCTGAATTGTTTAGAATTGACGCCCGCCCTCATGGGGCGACAATTTGGCTCTTGAAGCTTATCGTCCAAAGGAGTAAACCAAGTGACCACCTTAACCACTCTCACCTTACAAGAAGCGGCTCAAGAATTTTTGAGCCATAAACGCATCGCTGTCGCTGGTGTTTCCCGCGACCAAGCTAACGCCGCCAATCTTATCTATCGCAAACTGCGCGACAGCGGCTACCAAGTGTACGCCCTGAACCCCAAGGCAAAAGAAGTCGAAGGCGACCCTTGCTACCCCGATTTAGAAGCATTGCCAGAGGCGGTAGACGGCGTGGTGATAGCCACCCATCCTGATGCGTCGCTGGACATTGTGCAGGCGTGCGCTCGCTTGGGCGTGCGCCACGTCTGGATTCATAAATCAATCGGAAACGGTAGTTTATCTGAGGAAGCGGTTGCTTATTGCCGCACGCATGGCCTCAACGTCATTCCGGGCGGGTGTCCAATGATGTTTTGTGAGCCAGTTGATTTTGGTCACACATGTATGCGCATGGTGCTGGGTCTAACAGGCGGGATTCCCAAACGAGTTTAAACACAATGCGCAAAGAGGAAAAGTAAGCGTTTAGCCAGTCAGCTAACGGAATGGCTGACTGGCTGAAACGGTGAACGCCTACCGTTAAATCAGGATACGCAGAATAACTTGAATCGTATCCGTCTTAACGTTGCCATCCATATCTTCCACATACAGGGTGATGACATGTATATCTTGCCCAACCCCTACACCCTCGGGCCGCATGTGTAATCGTGCCGTGATGGTGGTCACACCTGTGGTGGGGTTGACGGTGGGCGTGCCTAAATCCCCATCCACGACATAATCTGAAGACCACGTGACGATGAGGTCACTAATATTGTCCTCAAGGTCGCCGACTTCACCACTAAAGGAGATGGTTGCATACCAGCCATCATCATCTTCAGCCTCGACCCAAAAATCAGCACCGTTGGCGGGGCTGGTAATAAGCGCGGAAGGGGGTGTATCCGTGCAGGCGGGGTTATCTGCGGCCAGAATCGTGATATTGACGCTATCTTCGACAAACAGCCCGCCATCATCCGTGACGCGCAGGGTAATGGTATGCGCCCCTTCAGCTAAATCAGTGCGCGTGACAAGCGTGCCTGTACCTAAATTACCGTTGAGGCTAGATTGCCAACTGAACGCGCTTTCGGGTAGACCACCTGGCTGATTGACATCACTGCCTGTACCGCGCAGAGCAACTTGCTCACCAGGGCAGAAAGATTCCCCATTGCTGGGCTGGGTAATCTCCCCATTGGGGGGATTGTTTTGGATAGTGATGTTGATTTGATCCGTCAGAATGAGTGGCCCGGCCGTGATGCGAGCGGTAATAATGTGTGCGCCTTCGCTCAGGGTGCTAATAGAGAATTGGTCAAAGAGGCCATTAGAACCTGCCCCAGGCGTGTAGGTTTGGGTACGCAAGACGCCATCGACGTTGGATGACCAGCGAATGACGAGGGGCAACCCCGCATCTTGGGTCACCAAGCCCATATCGGCTCGGAAGGAGACAGGCTGTCCTTTTTGGCGGGTGCTGTTGTTAGCAGGGAGAACAATGTCCACGCGGGCACTCGTGCCCATGGCTTGCAGAACAGCATCGTAAGCATTCACATAGCGGGGCACATCGGGGTCGGGACTGGTGTGGGCGGTGTTGCGCATGATGTTCCACACTTGATTGGCAGAAAGAGAGGGGTTGGCGGCCCAAATGAGCACGGCGACCCCGGCCGTATAGGGAGATGAAAAGCTTGTGCCATTGATGCGTCCCGTGGTGGTATCACCAGCCATGTAGTTCGGGGATTGGCCTCTGTAGACGCGATAGGGAGCAAAAATATGTACCCCGCCGCGCGTGCCGCGATTAGACCCGCCGACAATATCACCTGAAGAATTGACGCTAGCGGCTCGTTCTTGCGAGTTCCATTCGAGACCGCCGACACAGATGACACCTGCGTTTTCACAGGGGGTGTGGAAGGTGTTTTCCCAACAGAAGATAAAGCAGGATTGGTCGTCTACGTTTGTATAAGCATTGCCGGCTGAAGCGAAAAGGAGCGCACCACTGGCTCGCACGGCCGCGGTCGTGGCTTCAAAAGGCAAAACGGTCCAAGAGAACGCGGCGGGTACAGCGGCACCGTAGCTCATGTTTATCACTTGTGCCCCCGCTCCACGCGCCAGTAAGACCGAGCCAATCGAGACAAAAAAGTCATAGCTGGTGTACAAGGCGATGGGGTCGCCAACGGTGTGCGCGACGCCTACAATGCCAAAATTGTTGTCAGAAAC
>JBGTIZ010000124.1:0-6690 GCA_041745395.1 Promineifilaceae bacterium (SeqCode)
ATCACCAGTCATCATCGTCCAATGACCAGCTTAACGGCGGGAAATTCGCGCCAAATTCGCTTTCTCATGGGCAGAAAAAACGGCTTCGCGAGTTTCACCACAGGATTCCTCAGAGAACCGAAACCTTTCTGCCCCACATCGCGGCGCAAGCAGCAATTCTAAATCTAACTCGAGTAAATCCGCAAAAAACTATGTTAAAGAATTTGCGACTTACCAGAGTTACTAATTCCAGATTTAGAATTGAAGCCGCTCAAGCTGGCGCGGACGGCCTCGTCTTGCTCTTTGATGAATTTGACGTGTTGGGCAACCATGCCCCCACTAACACCCCCGACCAAGCGGCTGGCGACCAATTTTTCCCCTATTTACGCCAATGGATGACCAATGTGGCCGATGTCAACTTCATCTTTGTCATTGGCCGCCGCCCCGAAGATTTGTCTCTCAACTCCATGTCCACCTTCAAAGGGACGCGCACCATTCAGGTCAGCACCATGAGCCAAGCGGACACAGAGTGGGTTATTCGCCAGTCAGAGCAAAATGGAAGCCTGACTTGGCCGCCTGAGGTGGTGCAAATGGTGTGGGATTGGACTAACGGTCACCCCTATATGACCCAACTCCTCTGTTATGTCATCTGGGAAATCGTCGTCGATGCCCACGAAGAAGCAGAGCGAGATGGCATCCCCACCGCCACGCCACAAGCAGTCGCCGAAGCGATTCCCCAAGCCCTGCAACAAGGGGCCAATGCCTTCCAATGGATTTGGGATGGCCTCCCCCCCGCCGAAAAAATCGTCATGGCCGCCATGGCTGGTAGTGCTGAAGAACGGCTAACCCTTGAGGGTGTCGAACAAATTTTGCTAGAGAGCGGTGTTCAGCTTATTGTCAGTGAAATGACGATTGCCCCTGACAAACTCACCAAATGGGGTTTGCTCATCCGAGACAACGACCATTTCCGCTTCCGTGTCCCCCTTTTGCGAGAATGGACGCGCCGCCAACGACCCCTGCATCAAGTCAAAGATGAACTCGATCGTCTCGATCCCCTTGCTGACCAACTTTATCTGGCAGGACGAAGCTATCATAATCTGCACCAACTTGAACAAGCCTGTAATCAACTCCAACAGGCAATTGATATTAACCCCAACCATCTCAAAGCCAATCTCTTACTGGCTCAAATTTATTTCCAACAAGAAAAACTGCCAGAAGCCCGCGAAATTCTTGAACGGATGATGCAATACGACTCGTCATCTGCCAAAGCGGATTTGGTACGGATCATGTTGGCACAAGCTCGCCAAAGCAAAGATGAGGCCGATAAACTCGCTCTCTATCAGCAGATACTGCAAATTAGCCCGCAACAGCCTATTGCCCGCCGCGCTGTGCAAGAAGCATTACTGGTAAAGCTGATAACTGATGCTGAAAAACTTGAGCAAACTGAAAACTGGTCAGAAGCCTTAGCTATTTATCAAGCAGGAGCTAAGGAATTTCCAAAAGAAAACAAATGGAAAGAAGCTATCAAGCGCGTCGAGGTGGAATCAATGTTAGCGCAACTGTATCGTGAAGCGGTGGGCGCAATTGAACTCGATAACAAAGATGAGGCACGGGAAACGCTACTCAAAATAATGGGTATACGACCAGCGTACAAAAATGTGGTGGAAAAATTATTATGGGTGGTAAAGGAGATAGATGTTACCGAGTTGCAGGATGAGTTAGTCCAAGTTAGCAAGAAAAGTGAGGCTGAAGCAAATAAGTATCGTCAGCAGCAAGCGACTTGGGACAAGGACAGGGATACTCTGGAGCGCATAATCACCGAATTGGAAGCAAACAATCGTCAACTAACTACAAAATTAACGCAGGCAAGAACAAACAATAGTAGTGTAAGATCATCTCCTTCAACAAGGCCAAATGGACACCCCGCTGTTTTGTCATTGTCAAATCCGCTTGCTTACTTGCGTTTACTATGGTGGATTTTTATAAAACCAGAAAACATCAAAAAGTATCGTGATACGCATGGCGAAAAATCGCTAGAATTTGTAGGTAATGGGTTGGCTAGTTTGTTAACTTGGCTACCGGTGCTGTTACTTTTATTGGCACTTGGGTTTGGTATTGTGCCTACCAGCACCGAAGCATGGCCGTCAACTATTTATGTCTGGTTAGCAGGAGGGGGGGGGATGATATGCTTGGCTGTGGGCTGGTTGTTACCACGTTGGCAAAACGAAGATGTGAAGTCCGGTCTGGCGTTCGGCCTGGCGGTCGGTCTGGCTATCGGTCTGGCGGACGTTGTAGCGTTCGTTGTGGCGGTTGGTGTGGTGGGCGTTGTGGTGGGCGTTGTGGCAGTTGTTGTGGTGGCTGGTTTGGAGTTTAGTGTGGCGAGTGCTGTGGCGGCTGGTGTGGCGGCTGGTGTGGCGTTCGGTCTGGCGGCTGGTGTGGCGTTCGGTCTGGCGGGCGTTGTGGCAGCTGGTGTGGCGGGCATTGTGGCGGCTGGTGTGGCGGGCGTTGTGGCGGGCGTTATAGCATTCGTTGTAGTTTATGTTATAGCGGCTGGTGTGGCGGCTGGTGTAGTGGCTGGTGTGGCGGCTGGTGTGGCGGGCGTTGTGGAAAAAGCTGTTGAAGACGGGAGGCGGAATTTCTGGACGGTAAGCAGTGGCTTGGCTTTGGTTGTCAGTTATCTGTTTCTCATATTGTTTCTGGTCTTTAATGAGACGAGTTTTGTGACGGCCATGTCCGACATTAGTTCACCGTGGAGTATGCTTCAATCTAAAACGCCACCGACTGATGCAACGCTAGGCGATAATTGGGTACGCCCTATAGATAGCATGACTATGGTATATGTACCTAATGGTACTTTTCTGATGGGTAGTGAAGAGGGGGATAATAATGCAAACCCAATTCGTGTGATAACAGTGGATAGTTTTTGGATTGACAAAACAGAGGTGACCAATGCCCAATATAACCTGTGTGTAGCAGATGGCGTCTGTGATGCTTCGGGACGTGCCAATGACATTGATTTCAATGTCTCTCAACAACCTGTCGTCAGTATGAGTTGGTACAATGCCGTTACATATTGTGAGTGGGTAGGTGGCCGTTTGCCAACGGAGGCTGAGTGGGAGTATGCGGCGCGTGGTCCTGACAATAACATTTATCCTTGGGGTAACGAAGTTGCTACTTGTGATGTAGCTCATCATGCCTTTTGTGAACCTAATCATACAACTGTTGTTGGAACGACCTCGCCTAATGGCGATAGCTGGGTCGGGGTCGCAGATATGGCTGGAAATGCGCGAGAATGGGTAACTGACTGGTATGATGCGGGTGATGGTATCCACCTCCGCGTAATGGATAATCCGACTGGCCCTATGGAGGGCACTCAAAAAGTTCTCAAGGGTGGCAGTTGGGCACATTCAGAAGCCTATTTGCAATCATCTAACCGTACCGCACATTCGCCTGTTTTTCGTTTTTCTAATATGGGTATGCGCTGTGTATATCCACTACCTTAAACAATAGGGAGTTTAATGGATGTCTAATGCAAAAGAGTTTGTTTATGCGGGGCCTGTGCAAGCAAGTAAATTTATTGGGCGGAAGCGAGAGTTACGGCGCGTGGTGGGGCGGGTGCGGACTCAGCAAAACACGCTGGTGGTGGGGTCGCCTCATATGGGCAAGTCCTCTTTTTTGGCTTATCTCGAGAGTGAATTAGCGCTTGATTATTGGGGGGCGGGGCATGAGCGGCTTCTTTTTCGCCATTTGGATGTGCATACTCTCGTTAGCTTACCGACGCAGGCCGCCTTTTGGGAGCGAGTTTTGGATTGGCCGCCGCTATTTAAGGCGCTGGGTGATTTGTACCCAGTTTATGAACGAGTCGAGGAAAATGAGTTTGGTACGTTTATGCTGGAACTTCTTTTTAAGGCGTTGCACACGCGGGGGTATCAACTCATCCTGATGCTGGACGAGTTTGACACCTTTTTGTCCCATCCCATTCTCAACAGTGCGGAATTTTACGGCAGTTTGCGCTCCCTCTCTTCCCGTTTTCCTTCGCTCACCCTTCTGCTCGCTTCCCGCCTGCCCATCTCCAAACTGAATCGAGAAACGCAGGCGTTTGCCCCTCACGGCTCCCCTTATTTCAATGTGTTCACGGAGTATGAGTTGGGCCGTTGGCGCAAGTGGATGTGGGACGCTTGTTGGCCAAGACGGGGTTTGAGCGTGACCAGCGGCGTTTTGTGGATGAGTTGGGGGGGCATCATCCTTTTTTGACGCAACTCACGGCCGCGTTTTTAGCAGAAGCGGAAGAAGATGGTTACAGGGGAGATAAGTTGTATCGGCAAGCGGCGGATGCCATTCATCGGCAGGCGCGTCAGCATTATGAGGATTGTTGGCAGTTGTGGACGGGGGATGATAAGAAGGCACTCACGGCCGTGGCTCTGTCCCAAATGCCCACCCTTATCCCCGGCCAGACGGCCAACGTCCATGACCTACGCCGCTCCCTCGACAGCTACATCCCCGAACTAGAGCGACTCCAGCCCAGCGGCATCGTCACCCACGACGAGCAAAACGGCTGGCGCATCCGCCAACATCTTTTTGTCTGGTGGCTGGCAGATGACCTCGTGCGCCGCCTGCGTAACAAAGAGCTAACGTTTGATGGTTGGCTCAAACAGCAGATGCTAGACGGGGTATTGACCCATCAGGAGAAGGAGCTATTTGGCCAAGCGACCAAAGCGGTGGGGGAAATCATCGGCGCGGGGGCGCGGACGTTTATCGAGGCGTATGCAGAGGGGTTGGCGGGGAAGTGAGTGGGGGGAGTGAAAAGTAGAAAGTGAGAAGTGAAAAGCGGGCTGTTTCGGCGGAACTCGGTCAGAGGAAAAAATACGTGACCCATGACACGTGACACATGACACCGTTAAAAACCCCGCGCCTTCACTTTTCAATCCTGCGTCTGAATATCCGTCCGAATCCGATTGGGCAAATAGGGTAGGCGGCCAAACCAGTTGGGAATGACCTCGACCCGGGGGCGGGCGGCCAGCGGCAGTTGTTCATAAAGATGTTGTTCCCCCACGGCGATGGGTTGCCCCGCAATCAGGCGTAACTGCTCACTCAGTTGCGCTTCCACGGCGTCTAAATCGGCGGCGAGAATGCCTTCCCCCACGATGCTAAAACTAACCCGCCCCTGATTGTCTACCCCCAACACTTCGTCCGCATAAAAGCTAAAGCTCTCGGGCACAAGCACAAAACCCGGCTCGATGGCCGTGGTGAGCTGACTGTAAATGAGGTCGAGCGCGGCGCGGGTGTCCACGGCCGTGCCCTGTACCTCTGCCCGCACCTCTATCGCCACTCTATCCGTCTGTTCGCCAGGAAAATGGGAGTACGTTTGCTGATAAATATTGGTCACGCGCACCGAGTCTTGGGCTAAAAATTCGTCGTCTGTGACCAGTGAGGTCATTTGTCCCACGGCCGTGGTTTGCAAATATTGAATCACCTGCGCTTCCAGCCGCGCGATGTCTGCCTCCGACACCGCTGGGGCGAGCCGCACATCCCCGCCGCTCGTCGGCTCCAAATTACGCACCTCTAACTGCGCCGCCAGCGGCCCCTGCACGCGGTTAATCTGGTTCGCGGCCACGTTACTGGCTGGTCCGGGCCGTACCGCCACGACATCCACCTCGGCCGTGCCGCCCACTTCCCCCGGGACAGCTACCTCCGCCAGCGTCTGAAAAACATGCCGTGACCCGGCCGTGGTGTTGACCTGCGTCCCAGCGGGCACGTTGACCGCTTGCTCGAGCCGATTGATAAGCAGTACGCGCCCTCGGGCAGGCGCGTCCGCCACCTCGACCGAGCCAGTCGTGGCCACGTTGGCTTGCCACTCGGCCGTGACGCTTAGCACACGGCCGGGGATAGACGCGCCATCGAAGTTGATGCTACTCAACTGCGGGTCGGCGACCACGATTTGGCTTACTTGGACGGGTTTGGTCAGCGGGCGCAAGGTAATGGTCGCACCCGGCACGGCGTAGGCGACGCCGACAAAGAGCAGGGCTAGGGTCAGGCAGAAAAAGAAGATGCCCGCGTAGCGCCACGCCCATTTGTGCCACCACGGCCGTGGACGGTGACGGCGCTGTATCTCGGCTCGGTCTTCTTCGGGGAGCAGGGTGCGCCGAATTTCCTCGGGCGTCAGTCCGACCTGCTCGCGGCGACGTTTGCCGCGTCGCCATTGGCGTTCATTGTCTTCTGCGTCGGCTAGGTGGCGAAAAATAGGGATGCCGAGTTGGCGGGCGTGGTATTTGACTTCGCGGTGTTGCGTAATGAGGCCGACTTCTTGGCGCAAGCTGTCGGCGTGGCGACGCAGACGCGCCATGTCTGTTCGTTCGTGTAGCAAACGACTGTCCACGGCCGTGGGCAAAATCAAAACCACCCTCTGCGCCCGCGCCCAGTTCAGCCGGTCACAAATGGAGACAATATCATCGTCAGTCGTTAGCGAAATTTGCGCCAAATCAATCATAGGGCAAGGGTGCGAGGGGCGAGGTGCAGGGTGCGAGGTGCAAGGAACATCCACATCTTGCATCCGCTTTTTTGTTCATTACTCCAATACCTTCGCCAATTTATGGGTCTACAGGGGCATGAATTCCACCGAGAGTCATAATTTTGGCAAAAAATTGGTCGATTAATAATTCGTTCGGCGATTCTGGCAACAATTTTAATAGCTCAGCGCCATATTTGCGGCCT
>JBGTIZ010000125.1:0-3892 GCA_041745395.1 Promineifilaceae bacterium (SeqCode)
ACCCTCTTTCCAGCGAGTCGTGGCCGCAGGCCACGAAGAAGCTAGTCGGTTGAGAAGAGACGCCTTTTGTCAAAAAAAGTACGTTACTGATTCGTGACCACTACAAAGCATCGCAAATATAGTACAGTTTACCGCTTTAGAAAGGGGGTAACAAGCTGTATGCAAGTTGGATCACGGCGATAGTATAGGTAAATAGTCTTACGATTACCATCAAGGAAGGGTTAAAGGGGGAAACACGGCCGTGTGTGGGTATGCCTTGCCGTTCTTCTCTATGCCAGAAATCGTTTGCACCGGTAGGTCAAGAGCGTGAGCCATGACCTCGTTTCTGTATTTGGGGGATTTTACTTTATGGGCGATAGATCCACACGGCCGACAACCCCACGGTCAGGGAAATCAACACAAACAGCATCACCCGTAAATCTCCCCCTTGGGCTTCATTGGTCACCCCTTCCAGTGCTAAAAAAATGAGGTTGAGCAATAGATACGCACTTACGGCGGCCACGGCCGTGGGTCGAAATCTGGCCTTGAGCCAGCCCAAAACCCCTGCCGCTACCCACAGCAAAATAATGATGTTCGACAAAATGCGTAGCGGCTCCACCTGATTTGTAGCGACATGAATGGCAATGTCAAACAACTGCACGAGCGCAATAGCGAGGCCGAGCCAGAGAGTGGTTGAAACATGGTTGTTGGTCATAAAGTTTTTCTCCTATGATTGGTCGCGCTCGATCGCTTCTTCGATAAAGGGGAAAATGTGGTCCACAATCACGCTGTAACCCACGGCCGTGGGGTGGATAAAGTCAGCCTGATTCAACTCTGGGTCAGCCGCCACTCCTTCCAGAAAAAAGGGGATGAAAATTGCGTCGGGATGCTGAGCCGCAATGCGGGGGTACATCTCCGCAAACTGGTTGATGTAATCCTCCCCCAGATTTTGGATGATTTGCAGACCCGCAAAAACAATGATGACATCCTGCTCCGCAAACCGGGCGACAATTCGTTCAATGTTTTGCTCCGTCAGGCTCAGGTCAACGCCGCGCAGGGCATCATTGCCCCCCGTTTCGATGATGACAATATCGGGGTTGGTCTGGAGCATCCAGTCGAGGCGGTTCAACGCGGCCGTGCTGGTTTCCCCACTAATGCCCCCGTTGATGACCCGATAGTTATAGCCTGCCTCTTGCAGTTTGCGCTCCAACTGGGCAGGGTACGCTTCGCTCTCCTCGACCCCTAACCCCGCCGTCAAGCTGTCCCCAAAAGCGAGGATGGTTCCATCATAGTCAGGCGGGGCTGGTTGAGTAGGTGTGTTTGTTGGTTGGCTTGTTGGTTGGCGGGCACACCCCACCAACCCCAGCAAAACCACGAGCCATAGCCACAACTGTCCCTTATTCATTATTCATTACTCCTTACTCATTTCCAGACTGTTCCCGCAGGAAGATGATTGGTTTTTTCTGCAAAATACCCGTAGAGGCGGCCAAACCCACGGCCGTGACCAAGACCACCGTCCCCAACATTAGCAACACACTTTCACCCAGATACGGCGTGTAATCCAGCTCAAACACCTGCGTGATGAGCAAATACCCCCCAATTTGGGACATGCCCAGCGCAAGCAGAGCGGCCAGTAGCCCTATAAACACATTTTCGAGCGTGAAGACTTGCAACACAAAGCGGCGTTTGGCGCCCAGCACCTTGAAATAGACCGATTCCTGAATCCGCGCAAAGCGGGTCGCCAGCACTGAGCTAATAATAATCAGCACCCCCGCCACAATGCTGAACAGGGTAAAAAAGCGAATAATCGTGGTCACATCGTCCACGATACCGGCGATGGTGTTAATCGTCTCACTGACATTAAGCACGGTTAGGTTGGGCATAGCGGCCACCAGCTTGTTCTGCATAGCGGGGATTTCATTTTCAGGCAGACGCACGGCCGTGAAAATACTCTGCGGCGCGTTTACCAAATCCTGTTCCCGAAAGACGAAGCTAAAGCGAGGCTGTAACCCCTCTGCCCCAATCTCCCGCCGAATACTCGTAATTTGCGCCGTGAGCGGCACGCCCTGAATATCAAACGTAATCGTGTCCCCCAGTTCAAACGGGTAGCGCGTCAGCAGTTCATCCAAAATGGACACTTCGGGCAATCCATCCGTTTGGTTGCTGTGCATTTGCGCCCCGCGCACCAGTTGCTCCGTTTCCAGCAAATTTTCGCGGTAGGTCAGCCTGAAGGGGCGGGCTAAATTTTCCCCGCCTCTATCTTCTCGCGCCACCGCTCGTTCTGCTTCGCGGTCGAGCGGCTGGCCGTTAATTTCTAAAATGCGGCCGTTGATAATGGGGAAAAATTCCGCCTCTTGCCCCAGCGTTTCTCGAAACCGGCCGCGCTGTTCGGGCTGGATGTCCAAGACAAACATATTGGGCGCGTCGGGCGGATACGCCTGCACAAAGTTGGCGTTGAGGTTTTGCTGGATGAGGAAAATAGTAAACAGGACGGAGAGGGAGGCGGCGAGGGTGATGATAATCGCGGCCGTGGCGTTGCGGGGGCGAAAGAGGCCGCGCACGGCTTGGCGGGGGGCGAGGGGCTTGAGTTGCAGGCGGCGCAGAAGGAAAAGAACCACGGCCGTGAGCAAACTCGTCACCGCAATCAGGGCCAGCACCCCCCCCACAAAATAAAGACTCGTTTCCCCGTCTTCCAAATAATAAAACACCATTCCCAAGAAAAAGGTGACAATCAACCCCAAGGTCACGTAATAAGCCCAGCCCCGCCGAAACGGGAGCGACTCCTTGCGGAAAATAAAGCTCGGTTTCAGCCCCTGCAAATTATAAAGGGGCAAAAACGTGAAGGCGGCCACGACCAAAAGCCCCAGCCCCAACGCCTCCGCAATGGCGCGGGGGCTAATCATTAGCTCGACTTGGGGCGGCAGGAAGGTGGCAAACACGGCCGGGAAAACGACCTGCAACACCATCGCCAAAGCAAAGCCCAGCCCCGTGCCAATCGCGCCCAGCATGGCCGCCACGGCCAAATATTGGGTCATCACAAAGCGACTGGTCGCCCCAAACGTGCGCAAAATTGCAATCGTATTTTCCCGCTCCTTGAGGAAGGCGGTCAGCGAGCTTTGGATGCCAATGCCCGCTAGCAGGAGGGTAAAAATGCCGATAAGCCGCAAAAAGGTCAGGAAATTATCAAAGAAAATCTGCACGGCGGATTGGGCGGTGCGGTACGTCTCGACCCGCTCCCGCTCGACGGTGGCCGCGTCTAAGCGGGCGGCCAACGCTTCCATTTGGGTGTCGTTGCTCACCTGCAACAGCGTTTTGTAGGTGACGCGACTGCCCGGCCGAATTAGTCCCGTGGACTCGAGGTCGGTGGCGTTGACAAAGACGCGGGGGCCAAAGGAGAAGACGGCCACGGGGCGGTCTGGTTCATAGGTCACCACGTCCACAATTTCGAGCGTTTCTTGGCCGACACGCAGGCTGTCGCCCACGTTAATGCCTAATCTGTCGAGTAGATTTTGCTCGACGATGGCCGTGCCCGGTTGGAGGGTGTTTGCAAACGGCCGTGTGCTGGCGAGTTCGACTTCGCCGTAGAAAGGGTAGCCCGCTTCGACCACTTTGACGCTAGTCAGCAAGCTTTCTTCGTTTTGGGGAGCTTGCACAACGGAGATGAATTCGTATAGGTTGGTGCGGGAGACGCCCGGTTCTTGGGACACGGCCGTGAGTTCTGCCGCCAAACTTTCTGAATACTCAAACCCACTCTCTACAATAATATCTGCCGCCTGCAAGCGACGCGCATCCCGCAGGAGCGAATTATTGACGCTCTCCCCAAAGCCGCCCAGCGAGACCAACGTCACCAGCGACAGGGCGACGCAGAGGACAAAAACGATGGTTTGTTTCCAAGAGGAGCTGATTTGGCGGT
>JBGTIZ010000126.1:0-3879 GCA_041745395.1 Promineifilaceae bacterium (SeqCode)
TGCGCACCTCGCACGTCGCCCTTTCCCACCTATGGCAATTACCCAAGAAACAGTTTGGCAAGATGTGTGGCCGGTGGTCGAAACCCTGCTGAGCGGCACGCTGTCTGAAGATGAAGCCGCGATTCGTGAAACGCTGTGGGCGCGGGGCGAAGCGGCGCAACTGTATGACCTGTTTGGTCATTATGTGTTTGATATTTTGCTCAAAACAGTCCACGGCCGTGGAAATTTGAGCATTACCCGCGCCATCGAAACCGACAACGGCAAATTTATCCACATCGAATTTGTCTGGCCCGATCCCGACGCCCCCGAACCAGGGAGCTACACCGCCGCCGACCTCGTCTCCGTCAAACTGCGCCGCTATCGCAAAACATGGCGCATCGTGGCTATCAATCCTGCCGCCGTTGATTTCCCCCTTACGGAAGCCCGCGCCGCCGGGATTCTAGCCAATACCAAAGAGCTAACCCCGACCAACGGTCTGCCCGCCGAGCCGTGGATTTTGCCCGTTGCCCTATACGGCGGCGCGTTGCAAATCAACCTGCGCGAAGCGGGCGTGCGTGACGAGGTGGAGCGCACCTTTTTAACGGGAATGCAGGCCAAAGCTTACGGCATCCTCTCTTTGCTCGGGGCGCGGCGACTATGGCGTGACTTTCAGGCCACAGCCCAACAGGTGATTCCCACTGAAGAAACAAAAGCTTGGGCGTCAGCCGTCACCTTTATCGCCAGCGAGCAAGCTCTGCGGCAACAAACGCAGGCGGCCGTGGCGCAAGCATACGGCGTCTCACTGAGCCACATCGCGCCCTGCGTGCGCCACATCAAACAAACTGTAGGGCTGACCACAGGTTTAGACGAAAGATACACGGCCGTGCAAAGTGAACAAATCGTGTTACAAAAAGAGTAAATGCCCAGCCAGAAGTTCAACTTTTTCTGGTGAGTCGAACGATTCAACGGCCAAAAGTTGAACTTCTTCTATAACCTGCAAGCTGTAAGGACAACCTACACCTTGCACCATGTTCCCTCTGGAGGAAAAATGACCAAGAAAACAATCGAAGACATTGATGTAAAAGGTAGAAAAGTTTTGGTGCGCGTTGATTTCAACGTGCCGCTCAGCAGTAACAACCCCGACGACAACATTACCGTAACCGACGACACGCGCATTCGCGCCGCCCTACCCACGCTCAACTATTTGCTAGACCACGGCGCGGCTCTCATTCTCTGCTCTCATCTCGGTCGTCCCAACTCGGCCAGCGATAAACAGTTTGGCATGGCGCCCGTCGCCAAGCGGTTGTCTGACCTGCTGGGTCGCTCCGTGACTACCACCGATGAAGTGGTAGGAGAAACGGTCACGGCCGTGGTTAATAACATGCAACCCGGTGATGTCGTTCTGCTCGAAAACACTCGCTTTGAGCCAGGTGAAAAGAAAAACGCGCCCGAACTCTCGGCTAAACTGGCTGAATTGGCTGATATTTATGTCAATGATGCCTTTGGCTCTGCCCATCGCGCCCACTCTAGCACGGTCGGCGCGGCCGAAGCGATTCAGGCCAAAGGGGGCACGGCCGTGGCTGGCTTCCTGCTCGGCAAAGAGATAGAGGCGTTGGGCACGGCCGTGAACAATCCGCCCCACCCCTACGCCGCCATTATGGGCGGAGCCAAAATCTCCGACAAAATTCTCGTCATTGATAATCTGCTCCAAATCGCCGACAAAGTGCTCATTGGCGGCGGCATGGCCAACACCTTCCTCAAGGCGCAGGGCAAAGAAATCGGCAAATCGCTTGTCGAAGAAGAAGCCCTGCCCGAAGCCAAACGCCTGCTCGACACGGCTGGCGAGCAAATCATTCTGCCTACCGACGTCTTTGTCACCCAAACCTTTGCCGCCGATGCCCCCGGCGAATATGTCAACGTAGACAACATCCCTAGCGACAGCATGGCTCTCGACATCGGCCCTGCGACGCTAGATACGTTCAAAGTGGCTCTGCAAGGCTGTAAGCTGGTCGTCTGGAACGGCCCCATGGGCGTTTTTGAATTTGACAGCGCGGCCAAAGGCACGAACGGCATCGCCGTCGCTCTGGCCGAACTGGTTGAATCAGGCACGCAAGTCATCATCGGCGGGGGCGACTCAGCGGCGGCGGTCGCCCAAGCGGGGCTGGCTGACCAAATGAGCCACGTCAGCACCGGCGGCGGGGCCAGCCTAGAGCTATTGGAAGGCAAATCTCTGCCCGGCATAGCTGTCCTCGATGATAAATAAATAGACACCGTTCAGTCTCTCGAGTAAGACCCTAAGGGTTTTAGTCAAAATATGATTCAACCCTCGAAAAGAAACCCTTAGGGTCTGCACGCTTATCCTGCAAAGTACTATTCAAAGAAACCATGAAAACTAAGTCACTTCGTCATCTTTTTGTTGGATTGCTGGCTGTCAGCCTGTTGCTAACGGCGTGTAGCGGGGGAGAACCAAGTGAACCGCCCCCCCTGCCGACGCTGGATGTAGCGAGCTTGGCCCCCACGGCCGTGGCTACCCTCCCCCCGTCTGAAGCGGCTACGGCCACAGCCACGGCCACCTTACCACCCCCCCCCACGGTCGCCGCTCCGGCCACGGCCACGCCTGTGCCCACAGCCACGGCTAACCCAGCTATTAGCCTGCTCACAGCGGAGGATTTTGGGGATAAATATAATCCGCTAACGGGGGAAGAGGTCGAGGACACGGCCGTGTTGCAACGTCGTCCCATCGCCTTCAAAGTCCCCAACGCCCCTCCCCGCTCCGTGCGTCCCCAATCCGGCCTCAACCAAGCCGACATCATTTATGAGCACATCACCGAAGCCCTCGTGACCCGCTTCACGGTGATTGTGTACGGCCAAGACCCCGAAACGGTTGGCCCCCTGCGCAGTGCCCGCCTCATTGACGCCGAACTGCCCGCCATGTACGACGCCGCCCTCGCCTCCTCTGGCGCAGGTATCGGCGTTTCGCGCAAGCTATTCGGTTCTGACTTCGCCCGGCGCATCTTGCGCACCACGGCCGAGGGCTATTATCGTACGGGCGACACCACCAAGGCTCTCGAGCATACGCTCTATGCTCGCCCCGATGGTCTACGCGAAGCATTAGCCGAAATAGATGAAAACAACCCGCCCAACTTTACGGGGCAACGTATGACCTTTACCAGCGTCCCGCCCGCAGGGGGCACGCCCGCCAGCACGATCGAAATCAATTACCGCGAAGAAACGGTAACGTGGGAATACAACCCCGAAACCAATTTCTATTATCGTTTGGCCGACGGCGAACCCCATTTGGACGGCAACACAGACGAGCAGGTGCGCACCCGCAATGTGGTGGTCGTTTTTGCCAACCACCAAAACGATGTCAGCATTTGTGAACAGGTCAACGCCGCCGGCGAATGCCTTCTGCTCTCTGTCGAAATTCAACTGTGGGGGCAAGGCCGCGCCATTATTTTCCGCGATGGACAGCAATTTGATGGTACATGGAAGCGTGAAGGTCGCTATGACATGCTCACTTTTTATGACCAAAACGGCAACCCGCTCCCCCTGCAAATTGGCAACAGTTGGATGCAGGTCATGTCTATTTACTACAACAACCCCGTGGAAGTTACTGAGTAAGAAGTGAGAAGTAAGAAGTGAGAAGTCAATGTCATTAAGTTTGTATTGGTCACGGCGTATCTTCCCAAAACATAGGGAGGATTCCTCTCCTGGCACTTTTTATCCAGAGCGTTTCGTTGACTTCCGTATAAGTGGCGGGAGTTTTACCACGGATTTTTGAGAAGATACGTCACGGCTTGCTAAAACAGATGTGATTGTGTCGCTTTCCAGAAGCAATAAAGTGCTTCGGCGTGGCCTGCGGCCACGCCTCGCTGTCAAGAGGGTGTTATTTTCGTT
>JBGTIZ010000127.1:0-7231 GCA_041745395.1 Promineifilaceae bacterium (SeqCode)
AGCAAGTCGTGGCCGCAGGCCACGACGAAGCTAGTCGGTCGAGAAGAGACGCCTTTTGTCAAAAAAAGTACGTTACTGATTCGTGACCACTACAGTTATGCCAAAATTTCGCCGCGCCAGTAAAATAGATGAGATGACCACCCTACCCCACCTCCGCCTTGCCAGCCAACAGATTGCCGACCGCCGCTATGCCACCCCGCGTGAGGTGGTGGCGGCCTTGGGAGCCATCCAAGCCCAAGATTATGGGGGGGCGTTGTGGTCTATTGGTTTACGACTGACCGGGCCGAGTAAGGCCACGGCCGAACATTACCTTCTGCCGGGGTAGCCGTTCAGCATCTCAGCCAGTCAGCATTTCAGCTTCCTTTTCTCGACACAATTTGATCATATGCGGGCAACTGCATTGCCTAAAGCAGGAAGCGAATCATCAAACAGTCTGTATAACATGGAGTCTTTCGGCCAACCATGATTGCCGATGGGCAGGTGGTGGGGTGGCAGGAGCGGGTGGCGGAATACGGCCGTTTTTGGGGGTTGGAAGGGGTGATGCAGTAAAAAGCTTAGCTCTACACCCTATCTCCATAAGGCTGGGCCATAGACTCTAAGGAGTACTCGCCCCGTGTCGTTTGCACCATATCCTCCACACTTATCCACGCCCGCGCCTCTTTTTGGCTAACACGGCCGTGGTTAAAAAAGGCTTAATTCTCAACTTCCCGACTGACCATATCACATACAATGCAACGCTGGCGTTCCTGGTCGCCAGCAGACGTTTCTCCCGAGCAGAACCCATCACGTCACCACTCTCCTCGGCCCTTTGCCCGTCCCGCCAGAGCAACCCTATCGCCGCCAAGAGAGAGTCCGCCCCGCGCCTCTCAGGCGGTCGCCACCATACTGGAGTGTACGCTAATTATGACCATTTTTCTCTTTATCCTTGGCCTCGTCTTGCTCATCGTCGGTGCCGAAATGCTGGTGCGCGGCTCATCCCGTCTGGCCGCCGTGATGGGCATCTCCCCCTTAGTCATCGGCCTAACCGTGGTCGCCTTCGGCACTAGCTCGCCCGAGCTAGCCGTTAGCTTCAATGCCGCCCTCAACAACCAAGCCAGCATTGCCGTGGGCAACGTCATTGGCAGTAATATTTTCAATATTTTGTTCATTCTCGGCGTTTCGGCCCTCATTACCCCCCTTGTTGTGTCGCAACAACTGGTGCGCTTCGATGTGCCGTTGATGATTGGTGTCTCGGTGCTGGTGCTGGTGTTGGCCTTAGACCAAGTTTTTAGCCGCCTCGATGGCCTCTTGCTCTTTAGCGGTCTGGTGCTTTATATCGGCTATTCTATCTACCAAAGCCGACGCGAAACCACGGCCGTGCAAGAAGAGTACAGCCAGGAATTTGGGATTGAGAAAGACCCCAAAAGCAACACGCTCGTTAATCTGGGTCTGGTGGTGGTGGGACTGGTTCTGCTGGTGATTGGCTCGGGCTGGCTGGTGGATAGCACGGTGGCTTTTGCCCAGTATATGGGTATTAGCGAATTAGTCGTGGGGCTGACCATTGTGGCCGCAGGCACGTCCCTGCCCGAGGTCGTCACGTCGGTGATTGCCGCCCTGCGCGGGGAACGGGACATTGCGGTGGGCAATGTGGTGGGGAGCAATTTGTTTAATCTAATGGGGGTGTTAGGGTTAGCGAGTCTGGTCTCGCCGACGAGTATTGCTGTTTCCACGGCCGTGATTAGCTTCGACCTGCCCGTCATGATTGCCGTGGCCTTGGCCGCTCTGCCCATCTTCTTTACAGGTGGGACAATTAGTCGGCAAGAAGGGGTGGCCTTGCTCGCCTATTACATCGCTTACACCGCCTACCTTATCTTAGCCGTCTCCGCACATGATGCGCTCGAAGGATTTACCATGGTCATGCTTTATTTTGTGATGCCGCTCACGGTGCTAACGATGGTCGTGATTTTGGTCCAAGAAGTGCGGCGGCGGCGCAATGGGGAAGCCGTTTTATAGATGATGCGCAACGGCTCCCCTCCTCTCCGGGGGTCTTAATCCCCTACCTGCCCATCAATCCCGCCCCCCCCGGAGTTTATCGCCCAACCCTCCTCGCGTTAACCGAACTTTGGGAGGGTTGGGCGATAAGTAAGATGAACGTAACCGTTCACCCCCTCAAGACCTGACAGGTTTTTGAGGCGTCTTTGACAGGCTATCACTCTGGGAGAAACCTGTCAGGTCTGAATGCTTACAGATAAACGATGGAGCCTCCCGGAGAGCGGGTGGTTAGGCTTGCCGCCGTCGCCAGAGTAGGGTAACGCTCACGAGCAGAAGCAGGCCCACGGCCGTGATGAACCCCCAACCAACCACCGAACGCCCCACTTCAAACTGTTGCAAAGTCACGGCCGTGGGCGTCGTACTGGCAATCGTCCACCAGCTTAAATCTGTCACCCCGTTCTTCAGCACACAGCCGTTGCCATTCACCGTCGGGCGACTATCCGCCCCAATCAGTACCCACGGGGAGCCGCTTGTCGTCCAGCGATACATTTCCAGCGTGCCAGCCGTGGCGCCGGGCGCATTGGCGAGTTCCACGGCCGTGTAACAAAGGCTGAGGTCAATGGTCAGCCCTGTGTCACTACCCGCAGGTGAGATGAACCAGTGGACGGGCATCTCTCCCGCGTTTTGTACCCCCGGCGCGTTGGACACTTTTTGCACGGTGATGACCCCAGGATCGCTCCCGCCAGCCGTGCGGTTGATTTGTATCATCGTGGGGCCAAAGCTCTCTGTTGTGTTCACGGCCACGCTTTTAATTACCGTATCCCCATCCGCCAAGTCAAACTCCACCGCCCCCACATCACAACGCAGGTCAGCGCGATCATTGCCGCGCAGGTCTTGCATAATGGTCGCCGCTAGATGATCGGTACAACCAGCGGGATCACCGCCGTCTATGGCTAGGCTGGTGTTGTTGGGCACAGCCACCCCATTTCCATTTACTGCTCCCAAGTCTGGATCTATTTCAAACTGGTCGCCAGTGGCTTTCGTTGTCGTCGCTAAATCATCATCGCTAAGGTTATACCCCTGCGAAGTGACTGGTCGGTAACTATTACGTAACTCATCTGGTTGCCCTAGGTTTAACCCTAGGCTGATATTGTTGGCAAAAATGCTGTTTTTAACGACAGCGTCGGGGCTAAGAACCGTCACACTCAAGCCACCAGCATCAGCACCACTTCGTTCATTGTTATTGATGATGGTGCTATTGGCAATAGTGACGGTGGCACTGCCTGTAGCTACGGCAATAGCACCACCCCCTTGTTCGGCGATATTACTGGCAAAGGTGCTGTTGACGACATGAAGGGTGGAACCATCATTGAGGTTAATACCACCCCCAAACCCTTCACCTTCCGCCCAATCGCCCCCATTGACGGTGCCACTTAGAATGGCGCTATTGCGCACGGTGAGGTTGCCCGCGTTGCGGATATTGGCTCCGTTTTCGTTGTCTTCACCAGCGGCGGGGGCAATGTAGCCATTCTGAATAATCAAGCCATCTAAGATGACGGTTCTTCCAGCAGGGATGTCAAACACGCGGGTCGCGTTGTTGCCATCTATGACGACGTTGAAGCCATCCCCTGTAATGGTCAAGTCTTGGTTAATGACAACCTGACTGGTAAGGGTGATGGTGCAATCGGCCGTGAAGTTGAGGGTTTCACCAAGGGTAGCGTTCGTGATGGCGGTGTTGAGGTCAGCTTCGGAGCAAGCCACGGGGGCGGCTTGGGTGGGCTGAGTAGCCAACAGCAGGAGGAGGAAAAGACCCACGGCCGTGGTCATAATCAGCCACAAAAAGCGATTTTGATGGTAACGCAGGTGCAAAAGTGAATTGTGTGTCATGGACAGTGATTCCTTTTCATAATGAGCGCATCAAGCTAAACTTGGCGCATGATAGAAACGCTAACTGCTACCCACTTCCACCCTTATTTACAACAGACCTTCATGGTGCTATTGCCCGACCAAGAACTGCCGTTGGTTTTAAATGAAATTGTGTTGTACGGAACACGACCGGCACAAACCATCACGGCCCACGGCCGTGAGTTAACCCTCCGCCCCGACCCGTACGGCCTCATTTTTCGCGGCCCCCTCCAGCCCGCCCTGCCCCAGCAAATGTATCTCCTAGCCCATCCCGATTGGGAGGAACCCCAGACGGTTTTTCTGGTTCCCGTGGGGATAGATGCGGCGGGGCGATACTATGAACTAGGGTTTAACTAGTGTCGCCGTATGAGGAGCTAAGTTCCTTTGAGGAACTTAGCTCCTAGCTGTAGGCGGGTACGTCATGCGATAATCCACCGCGCTCTCTTCAAAGATGGTGAAGCCAAGGCGTTGGTAAAGCCGCACGGCGGCCGTGTTGGTGATGTCTACGTGGAGCCGCACGGGCAGGTCCACGGCCGTGGCTCGTGCTATCACCTGTTGAATAAGTTGGGAGCCAAAACCACGGTTGCGCCACTCTGGCGCAATCGTAATATCCATCAGCCCTATCTCATCTGGACGTGGTTCCACAATGAGCCGCCCCACGTCCTGCCCCTCCCACACCACAATTGACCATTCTGCCTGGGGGTACTGTTGCTGATACGCTTGCCTTTGCAGGTGGTATTGCATGGTCAGAAACGCCTCTTTTTGGGCGTCGTCCCATAGGAGCAGAGTCATCTCGTAGTCGCGGGAGCGCAGGTAAAGGGCGAGCATGAACGGTTCGTCCACGGCCGTGAGTGGGCGCAAGGTCAACATAGCGTCACTCAGGTTGGGGATGGAAAAAGCCCAAACAAAGAGATGATGAAGTTAATCGCCAGATAAGGGGCACGGTTTTCATGGTCTTGCCCGCCGCCCGCATTGCCCACCGTGGGCGTAGACAACAAGTCCGCCGCCATCGTCACATTAGCCGTATCCCCATACCCCCGTTCGCCGCCCGCCCGTGCCCAATGGTTGCCCGCTGGGGAAGGGTCATTGCCCACACTGCTCACCGCTTGCGGCGTGGCCACAACGGCATGGTTGTGGTTAGGGATTTGGTTGACGCTCAGGGAACTTGTTTCTGTCCCTCCATTCTCCCCTATCTGGCGCGTAGACAAACCCGCGCCACTCCCCTGATGAATAGGAAGGCGGCCGCGCAAATCGGGTACCGCAAAGGTGGACTGTCCATCCCCACCGTAGGTAGTGCCAATGATTGTGAAAAGGGTCTCGTTTTCGGAAATGGACAAAAGTTGACCCTGGCATAGCTCCCAGCCAGCAGGGGCAAAGTTGCCCGCAAACATTCTGATTTCACCGATATAAGGCTGAGACATAAATGGTTTCTCCGTTAGAGTAAATTTTGTGAAGGGAAAATGCCTTGCAGGGCAATGACAAAGTTGAGCACGAGGAAGGGGGGCATGTTGTTGTGGGCTTGACTGCCGCCCGTGGCCTGTATGGTACTGCTCACGGCCGTGTTGCTCAGCGCGGTGTCTGGGGTGGCGTCGCTATACACCGCATCGCGGCGCAGTCCTGCCCAGCGGCGACCCGTGGGGTCGGGACTGTTGCCAGCACCAGCCACCCCACCAACCGTGGGGTTGGTAATCGTATGGCTATGAGCTGGTAACTCGGCCGTGGTTAGGGTGTGGGTTTCCGTTCCCGCTCGTTCACCCAAGCTAAAGCCATTACCCACACTCCATGGACCACGGCCGCGTAGGTCAGGCAGGGCAAAGTTGGTTTGTCCATTGCCTCCATAGGTTGTGCCTAGGAGCGCGAAAACGGCTTGATTTTGATTGATGGGAAGCAATTGCCCATTACACAACGACCACCCTCTAGGCGCAAAGTTAAACGAGACAATTTTGATTTCAGTCAAAAATGGTTCAGACATTTTGTTTACTCCTAATTGCGCGGGGGGAAAATGCCTTGTCGGGCAATGATAAAGTTCAGGGTCAGGTAGGGGGGCAAATTATTGTGCGGCAGGCTGTTTCCCGCTGGTTGCACGCCGAGGCTAACGCCAGCCGCCATTTGGGTATTAGCGGGGGCATTGCTATAGCCACCTTCGCGCCCATAGCGTGCCCACACTTTGCCCGTGGGGCTAGTGCTATTGCCGGCTGTGTCGCTGGCGTTGACGGTGGGGGCCACGGCCGTGTGGCCATGACTCGGTATCTCGGTCTGACTTAGCGTTACGCCACTCGCGCCGCCCATTTCCCCTTGGTTATAAAGACTTAAGCCCGGCCCTTGCCCAGCCTGAATCGGAAACCGACCCTGTAAATTGGGCAGGGCAAAATTAGACACGCCATTGCCCCCATACATTGTGCCCAGTAGAGAAAAGAGAGCCGTATTCTGAGCAATGGGCAGTAATTGCCCATCACAAAAAGCCCAGCCATTGGGCGCAAAGTTGAAGGGTATGATGCGGATTTCAGCAACAAAAGGGTCACTCATGAAAACCTCCATAAGAGTTTAGCCATGCGGCGCACGTGCCACGGGGGTGTCACGGTTCGCCACGCGGTGTCGGTGGTGGCTTTGTGGAGCCAGATGGGCCAGCCTTCGTGGTTAAGCAAGAGGTAGGTGCCGTGGGCACTCTCTTGTGAACCAACGATTTGGTACGGTGAGCCAAAGTTGGGCAGGGAGTGGGCAGGGTTCTGCCCTAGGGCAGGAGGGGTGGACACGGCCGTGGGTCGATGTATGAATGGTTTGCCCAAAAAACCAAACACAGCCACCCCAGCCAAGGAAGACAAAAATTCACGCCGTTTCATACGATATTTTTCTCCATATCATCAAACAATGTGGGCGACCTGAAAAAAGGACGAAGGAAGGGGGTAGAAGGGGTTAGAAGGACGAAAAAGGGCGGGTCTTCTCGGGAGAATCTCCGCGTCCTGCGCATCTCTGCGAGAGGGTGCTTTTTTCAGCAAGCTCAGCACGATAAAACAGTGCTGGAGTACCTTATTTAATTCGTCAATAGAATGAGGGGAAATACCTAACAACAAACAGGGGGGGGATGATGGTCTGTTGTTTATATTGATATGGCCTAGGAGATATGACTACAAAACCCTAGCCCAATTCTCATCTGGTGTGAGATTATTACCTATATATTGCGAGGAGGAGTGAGATAGCTAATATACAACGCTGAGTATAGATGATATTGAGCTGATATACAAACGGCATTAGGCAAATGCTCGCTGAAGATTCCGCATGGTTCAGAAATCCCTTCAAAGAAGTTATCTTGACACTGCCGCTTGGTCGTGGCCTAAGGCCACCACTCGCTGGAAAA
>JBGTIZ010000128.1:0-5893 GCA_041745395.1 Promineifilaceae bacterium (SeqCode)
CACGGCCGTGGTGCAGGCGGGCAGGCGGAGCCATGCCGGGCGACGCCTTCGGCCGCAAGGAAAAGCGCACTTTCAGCCGCAAGGGGAAGCGGTAGGTCGCTCCGCTCCCCTTTATTTGAGCCAATCCAATGCCCATCCCAAAGCTATTCCAGGCTCCCGTATGGCCCCACGCCTGCACCCCCGTTCAAAAAATCCGATTAGACAATTGTCTAATTTGTTCCCACTGTTCCCACTTGTGCCTTCCGAGTGGGAACAAAAATTACCAGAGGTCAAAACCCTTTGTTCCCGTTGTTCCCACTGTTCCCACTATAAACATATAATCTCGCATGTGCGCCCGCGCACGCGCCCGCGCACGCGCACGCGCACACGTGCGAGGGATTATTTATAAAAAAGCGGGAACAGTGGGAACAGTGGGAACAGGCCACCTCCCTACCTCTGGTAAAAACCTGTTCCCGGTAGTGGGAACAGCGGGCACAAACTGTGGCACAGTGGGAACAAATTAGACGGGCGTCTAACTATTGTTGGCTCTGGCGGTTCCCTCAGCCACAATCCGCACCCGATACTCTGTCAGACTGTCAAAAACCCATATCCACACCCACACCAAAAAAAAGACTATAGCCACCCAAGAAACCGTTGCACCGATGAAAATGTTAAACAGGGGCAAGGTGGGCAAGCCCAAAGCCAGCCCTATTGCCACTGTTATCACATACAGAAAGAAAAACCCCGCCCCACCTGTAAAGCTCGCCAGAGTTGCCATGATGATGAGCAAGAACATATAGGGCAAGGGGATGGGTACACTGCGCGGCTGGCGGCGCGGCCTGCGGGTTGGTTGGTCTGGTTGTTTGGGTGGGGTGGTTATTTGGCTCTCTATCTGCTGTAGGCGTTCGTGAGGTTGCATTTATCCCCCATTGGTACTAATTTTGATGAATTTCAAATTTGCTATTGACGCCGTAAGATTAGGGTGTTAATATCTGTCCAAGCTTTGACAGGAGAGAAATGGATAACGAACAATTGATGACAGTAAAAGAGGTTGCCGAAAAACTTGGCGTCTCATATAGAACCATTATTCGGCTCATTCACGCGCAAAAGTTCCCCGGTGCTTACCAATTAGGCTCGGGTAAAACAATGCCTTGGGTTATTCCTGTCGATTCTTTTGTGGCATACAAGAAAGAATTGCAAAGCAAAGAATAAAAACGGCCCCTCCCCCAAAGCTTGCCAGCAAAGGGAGGGGCCAAATCCGAACCTTAACAACCGAATAAAACACATCCGGATTGTTTTGTGCCCCGTATGGAAATCGAATCCATGTTTTAGCCTTGAGAGGGCTACGTCCTAGACCGCTAGACGAACGGGGCAAACCGAAAACAGAGTGAAATTTTAGCAAGGACACGGCCGTGCGTCAAACCCAAATCGCCCCAACTTACCTACCGCTCACCGCAGGCGAAGCGAACGCACCACTTGGGTCGTCACAGGCAGATAATCAGGCGCACTTTCCTGCGCCAACATGACCACCACCACCACCAAACGATTGCCACGCACAAACGCATAATACTCAATCAGGACGGGAAACCGATTAAACACCCCATTTGCCCGCGCCACGGCCGCCTCTTGGTTACCAATGCGGGTGGCCGTGGGTGGCTCCAACAATTCCTCACTGTCAAACACCACAAAATTGGCGATAAACTCCTCTAACACGGCCGTGGGTGAAAGCGTCCCACTCACCGCCACCTGCCCCGGAAAAATAAACATCGAGACCCCGCTATCCAGCGTATTAAAATTGAGCCGCGTCTCATCCGAGGCAAACACCAGAGCCGCCTCGTCATCCTCCTTCACCAGCCACGTATCCGGCATCTCCAGCACAAAACGATCCTGCGGGTCGGTATAGTTGATAATCTCGGGCACGCGGGTGGGGGTGGGCGTCGGGGTGATGGTCGGTGTGGCTGAAGGGGTCGCCGTGGGAGTGATGCTGGCCGTCGGCTCGCGGGTGATGGTCGGACCAAACGTGGGCGTGACCAGCAGGTCAGCCTCTGGCTCGGCCGTGAGGGATGCTTCAAAAGCGTCGAACCAGCTCTGGGCGGCGCACCCACTGGTCGTCGCCGTCAAAAAAAGCAGAAGTAGCACACAAAAGAAGGGGGCAATGCGACTAGCAGAATGGATGGGCACGGGGCGTTCCTTGGCATATGGTCAAGCAGATTCGACAGAATGCCCCTACTGTACGCACCCACGGCCGTGGACGCACCTCGTTTTAACAACTCTTCACCCAGTTCCCTGCCCCAAACAAAAAGCCCCACGGCCGTGGGGCATCACTTCTCACTTTTTACTTCTCACTTCTCACTTTCTACTTCTGACTGCTTACGCCTGCATCACCCGCGCAATCTCGGAATCAGGATCGAGCGTCAAAATATGAAATTGCTCCCGCGAAGCCCTAGAATTGTAGTTGTTGATGGCGCGATTGAGCTTACGCACCTGCCGCCGAAAGCTGTCCAGCGAATGTTTCCAGCGCAGTTCCGCGCCAATACTACCATCCTTCTTTTCTACTTCACGCGCTAGTTGGGAACGCATCCCCGCAATTTTTTGCAACAATTTTTGGCGTTCCTCGGGGAAAAAGGCGTGACCGCCCTGCTTGCTTAGCGGAAACGGCCTATCTATTTCTGTTGTTGCCCACCCACGGCCGTGGTCAGGCCGCCCATCCAATCCATGTCTCTCCTGAGCCATCCGAATTTGTTCATCTACGAAGTCCATGATTCTCTCTCCTTGCCGCTGTTTCATCATCTATATATCGCCGCCAGCCCATTAGCCTGCTGAACAACGCCTAATTTTTAGTCATTAGTAACAAATGTCATAACTATTTGTGACAAATTTCACTATACTTACTAAATCACCGTATCATATCGGCCAAGCACCTGTCAACGGGACAAATCTATTATTTACGCACCTTAGCCAGACCTTAACAGGCTGTTAACAGGATGATAAAAAAAGGACGAAGGAAGGGGAAAGAAGGAAGAAAGGAGCGGAAGTTATCAAAAAAATCTCCGCGCCCTTCGCGGTTGATTTGACCTTTTTCAGTAGGCTCAGTGCGAAGCGTTTCCCTCGCACCCCGCACCTCGCACTTCGCACCTCCCCCCACAGGAGTAACAAATGAGTAATATTTCAGGCAAAACAACTGTCGTGGGTTTAATTGGCTGGCCAGTCAGCCACAGCCACAGCCCCGCCATGCACAATGCCGCCGCACAGGCGTTGGGGCTGGATTTGGTTTATGTGGCTCTGCCCGTGGCGCCAGAGCGCGTATCCACGGCCGTGTCTGGTCTCGCCGCGTTAGGCATACGCGGGGTTAACGTCACAGTGCCGCACAAACAAGCCGTATTGCCCCTGCTAGATGAGCTAGACACGGCCGTGTCCCTCATCGGCGCGGTCAACACCATCGTCGTCCAGCGCGAGACAGGCCAACTAAGCGGCCACAACACCGACTGGCGCGGCTTCCTAGCCGACCTTGCTACCCACCACGTAGATGTCCAGGGACGTGGCTGTTTCATCCTCGGCGCGGGCGGCTCGGCGCGGGCCATCGCCTACGCCATCGCCACGGCCGGGGGGCGCGTTCACATTTTGGCGCGACGCCCCAGCCAAGCCGAAGAGCTAGCCCACACCCTCGGCCCCCACTTTCCCCACGAACACCTCAGCTATCATGCTTTGGGCGAACTGCCCCAACTGGTGGCTCAATGGCCTGCCCCGCTCGTCATCAACAGTACCCCACTCGGCATGGTTCCCAATGTTAATGGCTCTCCTTGGCCTGATAATCTCCCATTTCCCGCCGATGGCGTCGCCTATGATTTGGTCTATAACCCCGCCACCACCCGCTTCATGCACCAAGCGCAAACGGCTGGCGCACAGGCGATTAACGGGTTGGGCATGTTGCTTGAACAGGGGGCGTTGGCCTTTGAATTGTGGACGGGACAAAAACCAGACACGGCCGTGATGCGGGCCGCCTTGCCAGCTACCATCTAATGAGAGTATTAACCCGCCACCACCACGGCCGTGGATTCTCTTACAATCCAACCAACCAACAAACCATCCCATCTATTTAACTAACGAACGAACCGAGGTACTCCCATGCCCAAATGGCTCTTATTAACCTTCACCACCCTCCTCCTCCTCGCCACCGCCTGCCAGCCTGACGCTGGACTCACAGCCGTGACCCCCATCCCCGCCGAAGTAAGTAGCGGCGTCGTTGCCCAAATCACCCCCGTCCCCGTACAGGTGGCCGACGCGGGCAACACCAACGTCAACAATAGCAACAGCAATATAGAACTCATTCCCACCAGCACCCTTAACCCCACCCGCGTCGCTCTCGAGCAAACCCGCGTCTCCCTGCCCACCCCCACCCCCTTCATCATCCAAATGGCCCAAGGCGAATCACTCGCCCAATCACTCGCCGCCGATGAAGCGTTCAAACCCACCCCACGCCCCAATGCCACCGTGGAACCCATTACCGAAGACGCACCCCTCCTTTATTTCTGGGAAATGTTCGACGGCTACGACCCCGCCACGGGGCTTATTCTTTCAGACAAATTGGTCGCTTTAGATGGGCAACGCGTCACTTTACAAGGCTTCATGGCTCCTCCCCTCGCCCTCGACCTTGACTGGTTTATGCTCAGTCAAGCCCCGATGGGTGCTTGCCCCTTCTGCGCCTCCGTCGGCGAAGTCCTGCCCGATACCGTCTTGATCTACCCCGTCCGCGATTCCGTCATTTACACTTGGGAAGGCGTGCGCGTGCGCGGCCAGCTAGAAATCGGCGAAGCCTCTGACCCCGCCACGGGCATGTACAGCCTTATCCGCCTCTACGCCGACGAAATAGAAACGGGGATCCGACCATAAAACTGCACCAGTAACCAAGTAATTATCGGAGGTGACAGATGTTTGTTAGGCATTTGCCACCTTTTTTTAGGCCATTAGACTTGACGGTCTAGGCCTACTGGTCTAAAATATATTCATGTTATCTAACACCGTAAATCTGACCCCCAACTGGGATTTTGAACACGGCGATAAGCTGTTCACGGCCGCGATTGATGAGTTTGTCACGGCTGGGTACAAAGCGGCCTCCATCAATACCATCCTCAAAAACGCAGGGATGAGCAAAGGCCAGTTTTATTACCATTTCAAGAGCAAAGAGGGCTTGTATTTGGCCTTGATAGATGTGCTCATTGCTCAAAAGCAAGCTTTTATGGCTAAGGTTATGCGTCCCGAGGATTTCCAGCAGGATATTTTTACTATTTTGCGTACCCAAATTCAGCATGGTTTGGCTTTCGGCCGTGTGCATCCAGCTATCAACCGTTTTTCGGCCAGCTTTTTACGCGAGCAAGGCCAGCCCATCTATAAACGCGCCCTGTCCATCCACAACTTTGAAGGCAACGGTGGCTTAAACCAACTCATCGAAATGGCCTACCAGCGCGGTGAATTCAGGACTGACCTGCCGCTACCATTTATTAAGAAAGCAATTGGGTTTTTATTCACCCACGTCGCGGAAATGACCGACTTGCAAGAGAGCGACCAAATCGAGCAAAACTTGCTCCACTTCATCCACTTTTTGCAATATGGCCTAGCCCGCCCCACTTTACAGGAGTAAAGTCATGAGACAGTTCACCTTTCCCGTCGGTTATCACAATTTACACAAAACCAAAATCATTGATTATCAACTCAATCGGTGGCACTCGCTGGGTTACGTGCGGCTGGAAGATATGCGCACGGCCGGGCAAAATATTCGCGGCTTAGATAGCTGGAAACCAGAAATGGTGCGCCTCGCTGACCAAGCGCTCAACGAAGGTCGGCTCATGAACGGCACTTTTCTCTACCGCGCCGCCGAATTTTTTACCCATCCCGCCGACCCTGACAAAAAACGACT
>JBGTIZ010000129.1:0-4795 GCA_041745395.1 Promineifilaceae bacterium (SeqCode)
GGTTGGTCATGGAGGGCAACACGGCCGTGGCGACCATAGTACTGTATATCATTTGTAACATAATGGAGCATTTGGTCTTCATCCAACAAGGCCCCAGACACCCAATCTGGCGCATCTTCGCTGAAAAAAGTTTCCGACTGATATTGGTAAGGTTCACGACCTCTAACAGAAACGCTCTTCCCACTCCTAGTCACGTAAACCAACTCTGGCTTAGGCTGGTAAAGTGAAGAAAAACCTACCCAACCTTCGCCCTGTTGATACCGATTTGCCCCTACATACCACATTTGTTCTGCGGGTACAAAAGTGGCTTGAACTGAATTGTGAGTGATAGATTCTACTAGAACAAAATCGTCAATCCTGCGCCATGTCCCATTTGCTTGGTATACGTACTGCGCCGTGTGGCTATAAACCCCTGGAATAACATTATCTGGGTGTGCGAAAGGTTGAAAAAGGTGTATATCACCATTTTCGAGTTGAGTAATGCCTAGACCACGTAAAGTCAAATCGACAGGTACAGGTTGTTCCGCCCATATACCGTTGCTAGACCGTTTGTAATAAAACTTGTTGTGTCTATCAATTACGTGGATGGCTCCATAATTGTCTACAAATAAGTGAGAGTTCATCATATTGAAACCCCTAGGGGAAGGAATCACCTCTACATCAGACCACCCCGTTGTTTTGTTATATTGTACATAATTGCTCATACCATAAATACCTTGGTGGTAGTCAGCGTAGATGATATGTAAATTCCCCTGTTTGTCCGATATACCTATTATGTCTTGTACAAATATCTCTACAGGTGTTGGTTGAACAGACGACCAAACGCCTTCGGAATTGAGAATGGTATGATAAAGCTTATTAGGATTATGAGCCATTGGGCGACCGGTAAAAAACAAGTGGATGTTGCCCAATTTGTCCATAAGTAAATGACCATGACCAGCATAGTAAAAGTCATCATGCCAGCTAAACGTATGCATATTTTCGATACAATTGGTACAACCCTCAAACGTTTCGCCTAACGAAACGGCCGCTTGACCCGTAAACCCTGCTCGCATTTCGGCCTGACCAGCCACCTCTTGCCATTGATTAACACCTTCTTCAAAGTGACCATCATTCAGCACATTATTAGGTGGTGCTAGGTAGGCATAAGGCAGGTGGGAACGAATCCCACGCTCTAATGGGGTAGGCGGTAACAGATGGTTTCCTTCATGGTTGACGCTGAGTAAATACTCTCCCGACTGACCTGTTTGCGCCCTATAACGGCCGTGGGTATCTGTGGTCACCTCGTCTAATGTAGCTTTGGAAAAAGTTACGGGCACACCCCCCACCGCTTGCCCACGATTGTCATGTAATTGACCTGTTAAATACCAATTGTAAAAAGTAGTTGAAGAAATCTCACTCCACGCACCTTGGTTGCGATTGTAATCGATACTCTTTGCCCGGAAATGTATAGTTTGTCCTGCTCCTCTAGGTTCCTGCAAATGAATAACATTAGCATATCTCAAAAAGCTGGTATGCCAGTTTATCCATTCCCCCTCTCCAAACTTATACTGTACTTGGGTCAAGCCTGGTCCTGCCTCTGTATCGATGTAGCTCCAATACTGCATAAGAGGCGCCGAAGTAGGCAGAACAGATTGTGGTCGCATCACCACAATGGGTGGTGTTAAATCTGAGGTGTGTACATCAGGGTTGATACTCCGCAAATCATTTTCATTAAACATTTGTGCGGCTACAGAAAAAATAAACCCTGCTCCGGGTGGGTTAGATGCAGAAAATGCCCACATTTCTGTTCTCTCCAATTGATAAGCAGGTGGATGATTATTTACTTGGGTGTAGTAACGCACATCATATGTCACTTGCGGGAAAATGGTTGGCGTCCAACCGCGAATCCACACATCGCTTTGCGGAGCATGGTCTTCGCTATTAATTGTTTCTACTGTTTGTTCATAGAAAGAGCCATCCTCTTGTTGTATAAGGCGATAGCCATTTAACCATTTCACTCCATACTGAGGATACTCAGGCACCGCACTAAAATAAATATATTTTCCATCAGGCGACCAAGCAGGGGAAAGGCTAAGAGGAAGCGTTGACTGCGGGGTTTGATTTGCGCCTGTGGCCGCATCCATGGTGTAAATGCGGTAGCCCCCTGTACGGCGCGAGGAGAAGGCGATGGTTTGCCCATCGGGCGACCATGTGGGCATGCCATCAAACTCGGGTGAATTGGTCAGACGGGTTTGGTTAGAGCCGTTGGCATTCATCACATAAATTTCTGCTTGTCCATCCCGATAGGACTCAAAAGCGATTTTCGAGCCATCAGGGGACCAAACGGGGTTTACATCATCTCCTGCGGTGGCCGTTAGGCGCGTCAGTTGACTCCCATCTACTTTCATCCGGTACAGATCAAAATAGCCTGCTCGGTTGGAGGCAAAGACAACATGGGTGGCTCCTCGGTTAAGGCGAGGGTGAATGTCAGCCGCTGGATGATTGGTCAGATTGATTTTGGACTGTGTGGCGGTATTCAGGCGAATTTCCCAGTTGCCCGTGTCAAAGTTTTGGTATACCAGCAAGGTGCCTGGTAGGTGAAAGTTGGGCGCATTTGTTGTCATTTCAGCTTGGCGATTTTGTGACAACACGGCCGTGTTGTCAGCTGAATTTTCTGCAGTTGGGGGATAGACTAACATCTCCAACCGTTCGGGGAGTACCTCATCCAACTCAGTTTGTGCTTCCGTCTGACTACTGATGACCCAAGTCAGCATGATGCTGATAAACATAAACAGTAAAACAACCCACCCGTTGGTGCGTTTGGCTAACATGACTATTTTCTCCTGTGATTTAATTTGATGGGATGACTACCCAGTATTTTGCCCATAGGCTTAGGCTCATCATACTGTTTCATCTGGATACAAATTTGGTTAACTGACAAGCCTGAAGTTCAGTTTTTTCTCGAGAGGCTTGGTCGTTACCAACCAACAACATAAAAAGGGGAGTGTTTTTTACTTCGTAACTGACCACGGCCGTGGTTAATGGTCATCATACACCCCCTGCTTCCCCTTCTGCCGAATCTTCCACACCTCAATAAACATCTCAAACGAATCCCTCAGCGGGTTAATACGGCTATTCGGGCGATAATGCCAGCTAATTGGCACTTCGATTATTTTGTAATCACGCTGGAGCGCAATAAAAAGCAGTTCCACATCAAACGCCCAGCCATTAACCGTTTGCCGCGCCAAAATATCATGCGCCGCCTCTCGCCGAAACGCCTTGAAGCCTGCTTGCGTATCCTGAAAACCGGGCACAGCCAGCCAGCGCACAATCAGATTAAAGACGCGCCCCATTAAATGACGATACTCTGGCTCATCATAGCGAATCGCGCCCGCCACTTCACGGCTCCCAATCGCCACGTCATAGTCGTCGCAGTTGGGAGGCAAAAAATTCATCACCTCGGGAATGGGCATCGAAAGGTCGGCGTCGGCGATGAAGAGATAGTCGCCGCGCCCGGCCAACATGCCCGTGCGCACGGCCGCGCCTTTGCCCTGAATTGGCTCATCCATGACGTACATATAAGCATAATGGGAGGCAAACTCATCGGCGATGTGGCGCGTTTCATCTTTGCTGTTGTTGTTGACAATAATCACCTCCACGCCGATGCCAGCGGGAGCCGCCTGCGTCTCCACAAAATGGACGACTTGGGGCAGGGTACGCGGCAGGCGCAACGCTTCGTTATAGGCGGGCATGACGATTGTCAGCAGTGGATTTTTCTCATTACTCATGACACATTGCTCATTGCTAATTGATAATTGCTCATTGACAAGCCTCGGATGATACCGAGCGGGCTATGGCTCGTCAACCGGTGTTAACAAGGCCGTTAGGCTGTCGTCGGACAGTCGTCGGGTTTGCTGGATGCGGCGACGGTCGACGCGAAACTTGACATAACCAAAAAGTCCTGCCAGTTGACCGCGCAAGGTTGCCTGCGCCGCTTCGCCCCGCCACGCGGTCAACGCTTCCCGACTGAGCCGCCATTGCGCCCGCAGGATGAGCCGCCAATTTTGTCGCCAGAGGCTGGTGGGGTAATTTTTCCAGAGTACATAGAGCCGATTGCGCCCGTCGTAATAGCTGGCGGTCGCCCCACTGCCGCCCGACGCTTTGAGCTTGTGGTAAACCACGGCCGTGGGCAAATACATCGTCGCCCAGCCCATCAGGTTGAGCCGCCAGCCCAAATCCACATCTTCACAAGAAAAATAGAAGCGGGGGTCGAGAAAACCCACTTCGTCTAGGGCGGTGCGCCGATAGGCCACGGCCGCGCCACAGCCGCTAAAAACACGCTCCTCTTGCTCATATTGCCCTTCGTCCTTCTGCCACACGCCTCGATTGGCGGGTCGGCCGTCGGTGTAGAGAATGTCCCCGGCCGTGTGGAAATGGTCGCGCTGGTCAAAGAGCAGAATTTTGCCGACGACCGCGCCCGCTTCTGGATAGCGGCCAAAGGCGGAGCGCATTTCGGCTAGCCAGGTGGGGGACACGGCCGTGTCATTGTTCAGCAACACCACTAACGCCCCCTGCGCCACCTCATACCCCGCGATGCATGCCCCCGTAAAACCTGTATTGCGCCCCAGCTCAACCAGACGCACCCACGGGAAGTTTTGTTTGACATAATCTTGCGAGCCATCCGTCGAACCATTGTCAACGAGAATAACCTCAAAATCAGGGTTAGTTTGTGCTTGTAAGGCCGTCAGGCAATCTTCTAAATGGTGACGGCCGTTCCAGTGGGGAATGATGATAGAAAACATGGGCAATTAAC
>JBGTIZ010000130.1:0-7534 GCA_041745395.1 Promineifilaceae bacterium (SeqCode)
TTGACATCAAATGATGCGCAAAACGCAATGTGTGACCAGAGAAACCCGCGCATCACGCATTTGATTTCAGACCAAACCCCATGAGATCCCAAAGAGCCAGATTTTATCATTGATTTGTTTTGTCGTGTTGATGACCAGATGTTGGATGTTAAAAAACACAGTCAAGCCTCGCTCTATCCTAGTGAAGTGGCCACCCTAGCGTTACTGTTCGCTCTCAAAAGAGTAGGCAACCGTGCTTTCTATCGCTGGGTGAAACGAGACTTTCGTCACCTCTTTCCCCACTTACCTGACCAGACTCGTCTCTTTCTTCTGTTTAACTCGCATCGCCAGTGTACGGAGCGTTTCATGGCCGACCATTCCTTGATTGGTTTGGTGGACACCTACGGCATTGAACTCATTCACCCACGTCGTGAAGGGCGTAGTGAAGGACAAATTGGGCGCAAGGGCTTGTCCAACCAGCGGTGGATCGTCGGTGGAAAGCTGTGTTTCATTCTCAATCATCTGGGTCTAATTGTCGATTGGGATGTAGATACAGCCAATGTCTACGATGGCACAGCCTTTCAAGAGGTTATCGAGCGTCACATCCCCCACATAGCTATCTTTGCCGATAAAGGTTTTATGAAGAGGGATTGGCGTCCCGACAATTTGAAGATGTGTCAACGAGGCCAGTGGAACACCCGTATGATTGTAGAGACTCTCTTGTCGATGTTGACGTTAGTATGTCACTTCAAAAAAGTAATGCATCGAGCATGGCCTTATTTCAAGAGCCGTCTAGCCTACACAATGGCTTTGTTTAATCTTCTGGTTCAATGGGATGGCGTTCAGGTAGACGAAGCTGGTTGCGTCCACTTTTCCATCGCTGAATTCAGTCTCTAAACTAGCACCAAGGGTTATATCAAGCTAAACCCAAACCACAAACACGTCAACATCCCCCTCATCGCTCATCGCTCGTCACTCAGAACTTTTCTATTTCTCCCCATTCCCGCTACAATACCAGCCATTACACACCCCAGCGGAGGCAATATACAAAAGATGACCAGTGACCGACCCATTACCATTTTAGCCCTAGCCAGCGAATACAAAGGCATTCCCCTCATCGAAGAGTTCAAGCGACAAGGATGCCACGTCATTGTGGTCGCCACGGCCGAGCATAAAAACGAACCGTGGCCGCACGACAGCATAGACGAATTCTTTGACATGCCCGACGTGCGCACCCAGCCCGACATCACCCACGCCGTTAGCTACTTGGCGCGTGACCGGCGCATCGACCGCATCATCGCTCTTGATGATTACGACGTCGAAACGGCCGCCGCCCTGCGCGAACATCTACGCCTGGACGGGATGGGCGACACGGCCGCGCGGCTGTTTCGTGACAAGCTCGCCATGCGTGTTCAAGCCCGGCACAAAGGGTTAAACGTACCCGCCTTCACGGGCGTTTTTAGCTATGACGACCTGCGCGAATTTATGGAAAACACCAATCCACCCTGGGTTTTCAAACCGCGCACCCTAGCTGGTTCCGAAGGCATTCGCAAATTCCACCACAGTGAAGAACTATGGCGCACTCTAGATGAGCTAGGCGACCAGCAATCTTACCATCTCTTAGAACAATTTATTCCAGGAGATGTGTTTCATGTGGATGGGCTGGTGTGGCAAGGGGAAGTGGTTTTTAGCTTGGTCAGCCAGTATGGCGTGCCCCCCATGGCCGCTTTGCAGGGGCGAGGGGTATTTACGACCCGCGTTTTGCCTCGAGATGAACACACGGCCGTGGCCCTGCGCGCACTCAACGAACGTGTCGTGCAAGCGATGGGACGCACCAATGGCCCTACCCACACCGAATTCATCCGCGCCGAAGACGGAACTTATTACTTCCTCGAAACAGCCGCCCGCGTCGGCGGGGGCAACATCGAGCGGCTGGTGGAATCGGCCACGGGGTTGGTCATCTGGCAAGAAGCGGCCCGCATCGAACTGGCGGACATTCGCGGCGATGAATACCTCGTGCCCCCCCTGCGGGAAGATTACGCGGGGCTGATTGCCGCTCCTTCCCGCGTGGCGTATCCCGACACCAGCGGCTACGACACGGCCGAGATTTATTTCCGTCCCCACTCCAAAGAGTTTGTCAGCCTCATTTTTGGCTCCCCTAGTCAGGAGCGCATCGAAGAGTTATTAGCGGAATACGCGCACCGTTTTGCCTCTGATTTCATGTAGCGGGGTTCAGGGTGCAGGGTGCAAGGGAGATACACCCTGCCCCTTGCACCCTAAACCTTGCACCCCATAACCCCATGCCACGCTTTGCTTATCTGCTTGCGCCGTTGCTCACGGCCGTGTTTCTCACCCTCCTCAGCCTAAACAGTTTAGCCGCGCCATTCCAACCCGCTGACCAACCCACCAGCCGCCTCATCGTCACCCTAGCGGGCGAACCGCTGGGCAAAAGCCCAAATAGGGCAGAGCAACAAACCCTCATGGCGGAGCAGGAACGGTTCCTCACGGCCGTGCAACAAGCCATCCCCCACGCCGAACAAGCATATTATGTCAACGAACACGGGGATTATACCCCCCTGCGGTACGACACCCTGCTCAACGGCATTGTCCTGCGCGTGCCGCAAACAAGCGTGACCGAAGCCACCCAGTTTCTACGCCAACTGCCCCAAGTCACGGCCGTGTATCCCGACCAAATCATCAGCCCCACCATTTTCGCCGCTACCCCCTACGTCAACGCCACCCACCTCTGGCAACACCCCGCCATTGGTGACGCCGCCAATGCGGGGGCAGGGGTCAAATTCGCCACCATGGATTGGGGTACACATCCCGCCGCGCCCATGTTTGACGGCACGGGCTACAGCTACCCGCCCGGCTATCCGCTGGGCGACACCAGCCACACCAACGGCAAAATCATCGTCGCCCGCGCCTATTTTCGGGCCGATGACCCGCCCGTGGCGGGGGATGCGGAAACATGGCCCGGCGCGGCGGGGGGCAGTCATGGGGTGCATACGGGTTCCACGGCCGTGGGCAACCCCGTCACCACCAGTCTCGGTATCGAACTAAGCGGCATCGCCCCTGCCGCCTACGTCCTCAGCTACAAAGTTTTTTATCAGTCCCAGAGCGGGCAAATCGGCTTTAACATAGCCGAAGGCCTTGCCGCGCTGGAGGACATCGTCAATGATGGCACAGACGTGGTTAACCACTCATGGGGCAGTTTTGCCACCAGCCTTGGCGGGGCGTATGACCTGCTCGATACGGCGTTGCGCAATGCCAGCACGGCCGGGGTCGTCGTGGTCATGTCGGCGGGGAATGATGGGCAACCCACCAGCGTGCATCACCCCAGCACAGATTATCTGGTGGTGGGCGCGTCGCATAATAACTACGGCCGTCTGACCCTCATCACCCCCACACTGGGCGCTATGCCGTTCGCCGTCCACGCCTTTGGCCCTCAACTGACCCTCAACCAAGTTTACAGCTACCCGCTCCGCGCCGATACGGTCATCAGCCCGAGCAACGTGGGGGGCTGTTTGCCGTGGCCGACCGCTGCGTTTAGCGGCACGGCCGCGCTGATTAGCACCGTGAACAACAACCAAGCCAGTTGTCGCTATGCGAATAAAGTCGTCCACGCGCAGGCGGCGGGGGCGGAGATGGTCGTCTTTTACCACCACAGCAGTGAACCACTCGCCAATTTTTACTGCAACAGCCTGACCGCCTGCGACCCCGACGGTCTGCATCCGACCATTCCCGCCGTGCGCGTGCCGCTGGCCGAGGGGCAACTGTTGCTTGATGCGGCGGTGACGTTTAGCACCACGGCCGTGGTCAGCCTCACCTACAGCCACACCCCCAACGATTTTGTCGCCTGGTTCAGCTCTCGCGGCCCCGGTCTCAATGGGGAACTGCGCCCCGACCTCATCGCGCCGGGCGTCAATATTTACGCCCAAGGGTATCAGTTTGACGCCATCGGCACCGAGGCGTATCACCTTGGCTACGGCATGGCGCGGGGTACATCCATGTCCGCTCCCCAAGTGGCGGGCGGCGCGACCCTGTTGCGCCAAATTCATCCCGACTGGTCTGTGCCAGATATCCATTCCGCCCTGATGAGCACGGCCAAATTCCGCCATGTTTATAATGAAGATGGCTCCCCTGCCCAGCCGCTCGACATGGGCGCGGGGCGGCTCGATTTGCGCCGCGCCGCCGACCCCGGCCTGCTTTTTTCGCCGCCGCGCCTCAGCGTGGGGCAGGTGGTCACGGGGGAATTGGCCGTTTTAACGGTGACGGTGCGCAGTGTGGCGGATGCGCCGCAGACGTACACGCTTTCGTTTGAGGATACGCGGGTTGGTTTTCCGGGGTTGCCTTTTTTGGCGGGGTATAGTGTGGAGCCGAGTAGTTTGATGTTGGGGGAGATGGGCGAGGTAGGAGACACGGCCGTGTTCACCGTCACCTTCGACCCCAGCCAAACAGATTTTGGCGACCAGCAAGGGTATCTCCTGCTCACCAGCGATAGCGGGCACTACGAAGCCCATCTACCCGCATGGGCACGGGTGATGCACTCCACGTTTACGGCGGATGTCCTGCTCATTGATGATGATGGCAGTGCCCGCTTTGGCCGTCCAGATTATGTCAACATTTACACCAAAACCCTGACCAATCTCGGCTACAGCTACACCCTGCTCGACGCGGATGCACTCCGCGCCGACGGGGCGACCGAAACGCTCAACGAAGTGGATTTGGCCGCCCATCGCGCCGTACTTTATTTCAGCGGGAATAATAACGCGCTGGACAGTTTACACATCGCTGACCGGTATCGGCTGAATGAGTACGCGGCGCAGGGGGGCACACTATTGGTAACAGGGCAAAATGTGCGCCGCACTTGGCGCGGCTGGAGCGGGGCGAGTTGGTTGGGCGGGGGCGTGATTGATTTTGCGTATCGCCACACGCTTGGGGCGGCATTCAAACGGGAAAGTTTGACCAATAATGCCCTGCTTCCCACGCTGATAATCACCCCCAGCGGCCGTCTGCCCTTCACGCGCACGGTCAGCTTGGGCACGGTCGGGGATGGAGCGGGTAATCAAAGCTCGGTGGATGTTCTGCATCCGCAAGAGCGGCTGGAGGCGGGCACGCTGTGGCGGGGAGCCATCATCACTGATGGGGTCGGCTCGCTTCATCGGCAACAGCCAACGCTAGAGCGGACGGGGATGACATACCACGGCCGTGTGGTTTATTTCAGCTTTGGGCTAGAAGGGGTGAACAATGATGATCCCGCCCACGCTTCGCGGGAGGAGCTACTCGGGCAGGTTTTGGCTTGGGGGTGGGAGACGCCGCTGGTGATGTTAGAAACCACGGCCGTGTCGCCTACCAGCCACACCTTCACCCTGACCGCCCACCTGACGGCCAGCCAGCCCGCCACCAGTTATCGCTGGGATGTGGGGGATGGCACGCCTATTTTGACGACGACCAGCCCCATTATCACCCATACTTATCCTGCCGCGCCTCCCGCCAGCTATGTGGCGCGGGTAGAGGTGGTGAATCGGTGGGGCAACACGGCCGCGAGTGAACAAACCATCACGTTCCTCGCCCCCACCCCCACGCCAACGTTGATCCCAACCATCACCCCTTCTCCCACGTTGACTCCAACCATTACCCCTTCGCCAACGTTGACCCCGACACTGACGGCAACTCCCATGCCCCCCGCGCCATTTTATCGCTTCTTTTTCCCGACCGTGATGCGCGGTAATTAGTTCCCCATGCTATACTTGGCCTAAACAGTAGACGAATGAGGATATATGAATATCTCCACCATTTTGGACACAGCGCAATATGTGGTTAATCGTGAAGGACAACACACGGCCGTGTTATTAGACCTTGCCAGTTGGGAATCTCTGCGCCAACTTCTAGAAGAATTAGCCGAAGGCGAACATCTCGGCCAACTCCTCGCCACCTTAGAAGGTGAAGAAATGCTAACGGGCGAAGCCGCCCACATCACTTATCAAACCCACCTTGCCTAAACAGCAAAATAAAATTTACACTGGTAACTCATGGGTGAAAAGTTCTGGATCCAAGATTTTGCTACAGGTCTTGACCGCTTGCGAATCCATTTCATAACGGAGAGTGGGCAAGTTAGCCTCATTATTGTGCTTCAATATGAAGCGTTTATTGATGGAAAGTGGCGAGCGATTGTCCGCTTTGATGAAGCACACGGCTTTTTCCACCGAGATGTGATGCTCCCGTCAGGAGAGCAACATAAAACTGCCCAACCCGCCCTTGACAAAAATCTTGCGCTCAATGATGCCATTGAGCATATCAAGCAATTTTGGCGCATCTATCGCAAAACATATGAGGACAAATATGATGACAACCTATGATGACGACCATCTCACCAACAAAAATTTAGACCGTTTAGCCGACTTTCTGCACAAAGAATTAACTGCCCCCTCTTTAGCCACAGAAATTCCAACGGGGGCACATCTCTTTCATGGCTCCTACAAGGATGTCGCGTTAACACAGGGCAACCTTGAACTCGCCTCTAATTTGTTGCTAGGCATGACCCTTGGCTATGTTGATGATGCCCCGCTCATCATGCTCTTTGAACAAGAGAATGGGGAACAATTTTTGCTCGATTTATCGGCAACCATATCCCCGAAACAAGCCACGGCTTTCATAAACCAGTTCCACCAGCAAACCCAGCAACGAGTAGCGGCAAAACTCAACCAGACGCTGGCAATTTAATAACGACACCCTGTATTTGCTCAAACATCCGTGGGAGAAACTCCAGGCACTGAGCGGAAGTAAAATAACCGTTCTGGATAAAAAGTGCCCGGAGAGGTATGCTCCACAACACCCTCGGTAGCTGAGCCTGTCAAAACCCCCTGCACCCTGAACCCCGCCCCATGAAACCACTTATCGGTACCGACCTCAAGCGATTTGTCAAAAATTACCGCCGCGCCCACCCGCCCCAACGGGAAGTCGCCGCTCTGCTCCAAAGCGTCGAATATCCGTACAACGTCGGCTCGATATTCCGCATGGCGGACGGCGCAGGACTCAGCGAACTCATTCTGACGGGCATTACGCCCCAGCCGCCGCACCCAACGCTGGAAAAAACGGCGCGTTACAAAACGGCACGCATTAACTGGCGCTACATCGCTGACCCTATCGAAGCGATTCAAGCCTTAAAAGCGGACGGCTACACCATCGTCGCGGTGGAGCTGGCCGAGGGAGCGGTGCCGTATCATGAGTATGTGTATCCGGAGCGGGTGGCGCTGGTGGTGGGGCATGAGGATCATGGGGTGACGAAGGCGGTGTTGGGGGTGTGCGACACGGCCGTGTTTATCCCCATGTACGGCAAAGGTCTCTCCCTCAACGTCCACGTCGCCCTCAGCATCGTCACCTACCACGCGCTACACGTTAACAATGAGTAATGAGTCCCCTGCAAAAAGGGGTATTTGGAAAGCACCTTGACAAAATCAAAGCGCGGTGGTCATTCAGGCAAATAGATATTGTGGCTTGTGGCAAGCCCCTTCACGGCCCTCAAAGGACGCCCAGAGCGCAACCAAGGCCA
>JBGTIZ010000131.1:0-2889 GCA_041745395.1 Promineifilaceae bacterium (SeqCode)
CATGCCAAAAAGTGAGAAGCAAAGCTACTTCTCACTTTTTACCTCTTACTTTTTACTACTTGTTATTCGCGCTCGCGCAAGGCTCTTTCCACGGCCGTGAACGCATCCACCAGCCCATAGCCAGCCGTGTTGTTGGGGATCACATTTGAGTCGCCACAATCAATCGTGCCCGTGTAGGGTTGCGCCGTCTCCCGCAGAATTTGCGCCGTTTGCTCAATCTCGCCGATTAAGGCGGGATTGGCTGACCACATCAGGGCGACCACGCCCGCCACGTGCGGGCCAGCCATGGACGTGCCGTCGGCGTACTCATACGTGCCGCCCGGATACGCCGACAGCACTTCCGCGCCCGGGGCGAGAATATCGGGCTTGACTCGATTGCTCCCGTCCACGGTGACGGGGCCGCGACTGCTAAACTCCGTCACAAACCCCGCGCTGTTGTGCGCCCCCACGGTAAACACTTCATCATAAACGGCCAGCGGCGAGGAAACCGTCTCGCACCCAATCAGGCCATCATTCCCCGCAGAAACGACCACAAAGACGCCCGCATCTCGCAAAGCGGCCACCCCGCTCTGGAACGTGAGCGGGTCGCACCCTTCAAAACCAGGACACCCCCACGAATTATTGAGAATGTGCGCCCCTAATTCAGGACGGCCGTTGGTGAGGGGGTTGCCATTGGCGGGAAAGGGGGCGAGCATAAACTGCATACAGTCGAGATAATAGGCGGGATTGCCCAAATTGCGTTGCAGATTGGCACAGGCAAACCATTCCGCATCGGGCGCGACGCCGACATTGTTGCCCAGCACGGAGCCGAGGGTGTGCGTGCCGTGACCCCCTTGGTCACGCGGTTCGGGGTCGCCGTACCACGGGTCGAGCCAGTTGTAATCATGGTTGCCCTCACGGCCGCGATAGCTGTCTTGTAGCTCGGGGTGGGTCCAATCCACGCCTGAATCAGATTGGCCGATGATGATGCCCGCGCCGCGCACGCCTAGCTCGCGCCACACTCTATCCGCGCCCAGAATGGTTAGGTTCCAGTCAGGTGAGGTGGGGGCCACGGCCGTGCCTCTGGTCTCGCCCATCAATTCAGGTGTGGGGCGCAAATAAGGGTTGCTCAACACCCTATCTACCTCTGGCTGATTGCTCAACCAGTTGCGCATGTAAGTGCCCCCCTTCACCTCCATCGCGTTAACCAAATAATAGGGCTGATAAGCGATAAAGCGGGCGTCTAACGCTTCGCGCAGGCTGGCTTGGGAGCTATCCGCATGGTCAACGAGCGTCTCGTATACAAATTGCCGCCGATCGAGGGGGTCACTGATGGCTTGCGCCCCACTCAGGTCGGCTTGCTCTTTGAAGATGACAAAAAGCGTATCCCCATGAAAGCCGGGGATGCTGACGAACCAGAAGACGACAATGGCGATGAGCCACGCGCTGACCGTGGTGCGCACGATGGGCCAGCCCATGTTGGGGAATTTGGGCAGGCGGGCATGGCCGAAGGCGAGGGCGATGGCTGTGCCGCCCACGAGGGCAAAAGTGACCCGCACGGCCGCCCACACGGAGCTACCTAAGGGGTCGCCCATAATAATCAGAAGCATTTCGCTGGGGTCAACCATGAGCAGAGGCCAAGCGGTCATCAGACCGATAAAAAGGGCCATGCTGAGCCAACTCGTGGCGGGTGAGTTGCCTTGCCGCCCCCATTGGCCGAAGGCGTAGACGACCCAGCCCAAAACGAGGAACATGGCCATGAGCAGGATTTCTTGGCCGTTGTTGCCAAAGGTACTGCCCATGATGGTCAGGGTCACGCTGGCGGTGAGGCCGCCGAACCAAAAGTTCCAGCCGCTTTGGTCGCTGGTTTGTTGCACGGCCGTGAACAAAATCCGAGCAAACAGCCACGCGGCCGTGAGGCCAAAAAGTAGCCCCGCGGTGAGGTTGACCGCAAAGTCGCCTATGGAGCCGAGTGTGCCCCACGCCAGCCAGCCGAGGCCGAGCAGGGGGGCGAGGAGCAGGCCTGGCCAGAGACCAAGGGAGGGTTCGACGAATTTTTTCTGGGTGGCGGTGTGAAAAATGAAGAGGAACACGGCCGTGGACACAATTTGCGCGTAGCCCGTCAGGTCGAGGCGCAAATTGTCAATAAAAGGCAGAGGAAGCATGAACAAGCTGAACAGAGCGGCCCACGCCCACGTCTGATACACGGCGCGGTAGCGCGGCACGGAGCGACGCCAAGCGAGCAGACTTAGGGGCACAAGCAGTAGCAAGCCTTGGATTACGGTGGCGACGAATTCCCAGATGGGGTTCCATGTGGCACCCAGAATAATGACGAATAGCTCGGCGATGAACGCGCCGCCCTGAATGCCCCAAGTGAGTGAAAGAATGATGAGAATGCTAATGCTTAGCAGGATGATGTCGAAGGTGTGGTTTGGTGTTGGGGGTAGAATGGGGTCGGCTTCAGATTGGGACACGGCCGTGGGCGGCCAGTTGGGTGGTGTTTCAATGGTCATGGTTACCTCTCTTGTGAGCGTTCAGCCCCTCAGCTCGTCAGCATTTCAGCTTTCTTTTCTCGGGACTGACTGATTTTATGCGAGCAACTTAGCTTCTCGACGAAGACGCTTCTTAGCCAACTACATACTTGCCCCCCAGAACAAAAAAATCGGAACGGCGGCTGGGGGGTCCGGAAAATCCAGCGTTCGCTCCGATTGTACTTATCCCCTACGGAAAACCCACCCTTTTGTTGCGCAGGGGGCTAAGCTGTAAGTTATGAGTCCCCTGCAAAAAGGGGTATTTGGAAAGCACCTTGACAAAATCAAAGCGCGGTGGTCATTCAGGCAAATAGATATTGTGGCTTGTGGCAAGCCCCTTCACGGCCCTCAAAGGACGCCCAGAGCGCAACCAAGGCCA
>JBGTIZ010000132.1:0-6678 GCA_041745395.1 Promineifilaceae bacterium (SeqCode)
TTGCGTTCAGTAAATAACCCCATGGGGTTGCACTTTATCGAAGCCCGCGCCACCGTTGGCGTAGGAGAGGGGATGGAACGCGGCCGTGTCTGGAGTAGACACGGCCGTGTTGCGTTCAGTAAATAACCCCATTGGGTTGCACTTTATCGAAGCCCGCGCCGCCGTTGGGCGCAACCAGCATTCCCCGAAAGTTCCTGGTAAAGGAAAACGGCCGTGTCTGGAGTAGACACGGCCGTGTTACGTTCAGTAAATAACCCCATGGGGTTGCACTTTATCGAAGCCCGCGCCACCGCTGGCGTAGGGGAGAGGAAAGAACACGGCCGTGTCTGGAATAGACACGGCCGTGGTTTTCAATTCGTCTGCCTAATGCCTTGTTCAGCCGCGCTGGTGCGGGTCACCAAAACCTTCGCCATTCACCAAATCGCCAGCCGTCTGAGGCATCGCGCCAGCGTCAGGCGCAGGAGTTGTTAGGCTCTCTTCATCCTTCTTTCGTCTAAAAACATTGCCAAAAGCCCCTGAGATTTTACCACCGGCAGTTGCGGCGGCTCCTTTTGCATTACCAACCGCTTGTCCAGCAATGCCTACGGCTTTGCTTACACCATTCTTGGTACTACCAGCGGCGTTTTGAAAAACATTTTTTTCGATTACAACCCGGTAATCTCCGGTTCGTCGTTCGACATCATCAATATCCAGAGGCACATTCAGTTCTGTCGCAACCCTAGTTAGAAAATCACGCTCTTTTTCAACCAATTCACCATCACAAATAGCTATCAATGCCAGCACTTCAACCAAACTACTTTTAACCTCATCATCCTCTATTTGGGCAATGGCAGTAATAATGTTGCCTTCATCTGACAACAGCTTTTTGAACTCGGCTTGGGTGTATTCTTCAAGTTTTATTCGGGATAATAGTGCTCCGTAAAACTCCCGTTCTTCGGTAGAAAATTCACCATCTACCTGAGCCATATACATCGCCGCCGCCGAAAAGGCGATGTCGTAGGTGTTTTGACGTGATACAAGTTGGCGCAATTCTTCGGTAACGTTTCCCCGATTCTTGAGATGATTTTTGGCAATTCCACCAAGGGATTTGGTGGCAACATAGTTGTAACCACTCCCCACTGCCGCCGAAACAATCGGTACAGCGTATTTTACAATGGATTTTTGCAGTATTTTAATACCGATGTGTTTGCCAAAATCTTGAATCGCTTTGAGGGTCCCCTTGCTGATATATTTCTTTACCGCACTTTGTGTTCCACCTTGTGCAGCTTTTTGAAGCCCTGTTTGCAACATACCAGCGGAAGCAACACCCATTGCATACCCAAAAACCATCAATATATCTTCTGGGTCATCTGGATCAAGTTGTAAGTCATACACAACAGAGAGGTCAAGTACCAAGCGCATTTGGATATGGGTCAAGTAAACCATCTCCGCACCAATCGCACCGACCATCACGGCAATCGTTATTCCCGCAGAACTCAAAGCCGCGATTTGATTTGTGGTCACCGCTACCCCTGTAACTGCGCCAGCGATAGTAGCATACTTGACCGTAACGGAAATCAATATATCTGCAATTTCATCAGGTGTTAGCCCAGGATATTTTTGTTGGAAGTATTCAGCCCTAGCATTGCGATTGTAACTTTGGACAACTTTATGCAAGAGCGCGATAAACCATTGTCCGCTTTTGGCATCTTCAATGTTCAGTGTTTTGGCAAAGCTTTTGGCTTCTTCAAGTTCAGACGCTACTTCAGCCTCGACGATTTCATCTGGAACAAGATCGTCAATGTTAGGATTTTCCATTTTACCTTTGTGTTTTCTTATTGATTTAGGCATGATCACAGTAAGCTAACAAAATGTTATACCGCACGGCCGTGGCATAAAACGCCAAAAATCAGGTTACACCTGCGGGGCATAAACCGCTCTATTGGAACAAACTTGGCAAAATGTGGGGCATAACGTCAAGTGGGGATTTGTTGTGCATCTGCGCATGATAAGCCCTCATGTCGGTGCTTTTTTAAGCTCTCACCTGTTTGGCTCCAATCATAGTTGCTGAACGGCGGTTTGGCAAACGGCAAAAAATGCTGGCTCTTTGGAAATTCATGAAGCCAATAGCGACCATCTTGGCCAAACAAGCTGCTTCCAGAGAACAAAGCACGTGACCCATGACACGTGACCCATGATACCGTATCATTACCCCATGGATCTCTTCAGCCCCGACTTCAAAGCCAACCCCTTCCCCACCTACACCACCCTGCGCCAAGACCAGCCCGTCTACGACCATGACGCCCCCTACGGCGCCCGCATCTGGTACATCACCCGCTACGAAGACGTGTTGACCATCCTCAAAGACAGCGGCGACATTTTTGCCAAAGACCCCGATAACGCCCGCGAGGTCGAGCCGCCTCAGAAAAACGCCTCGCGCAACATCTTCCGCATGATTAACCGCAACATGCTCTTTGCCGACCCGCCCGACCATACCCGCCTGCGGGCGTTGGTCAATCTGGCCTTTACCCCGCGCCGCGTCGAGGCGTTTGCCCCGCGCATTGCCGAGATTGCCCACACTCTGCTGGACAACATGGCCACCACCCCACGGCCGTGGGACATCATGACCGCCTACGCCTTTCCCCTGCCCATCACCGTCATCATCGAAATGCTGGGCATCCCCACCGCCGACCAAGAACAAGTCCACGACTGGAGCAAAGCGATTATCGCCCCCGGCCGTTACGGCATCACGCTCAAAGAGCGCAAGCGGCGCGTCCGCGCCTTTGTGGCCTACTTGGGGCAAATGTTTGCCGCGCGGCGCGTCGAGCCGCAGGATGATTTAATTAGTGCGTTGGTGGCGGCTGAGCAAGAGGGGGATCGTCTGAGCGAAGAGGAGCTTTCGAGCATGGTCGCTCTGCTTTTGGTGACGGGGTACGAGACGGTGGTGAATTTGATTGGCAATGGGGCGTTGGCTCTGATGCAACATCCGGACCAGTTGGCGCGATTGTTGAGTGAAGGGGCGCACAATGAAGCGGTGTGGGACACGGCCGTGGAAGAACTGCTCCGCTACGATGGCCCCGTCGAAACCTCGACCACCCGCTGGGCGCGGCAAGATGTCGTTTTACACGGCCGTGAAATCAAGCGGGGCGACGTTGTGCGCGTTGTGCTGACCTCCGCCAATCGGGACGAACGCCAGTTCACCTGCCCCCACCAGCTTGATTTACAGCGGGAAGACGTGTACGCGCATCTCGCTTTTGGGCGGGGCGTGCATTACTGCCTCGGCGCACCGCTGGCCCGGCTGGAGGGGCGCATCGCCTTGCGGGCGTTGTTCACTAGATGGCCAGATTTGCACACGGCCGTGGCTCCCCCCGACCTCACGTGGAACACGGGCGTCATCTTTCGCGGCCTAGAAGCCCTGCCCGTTCAGCATTAACTCGCTTTCCCAAGCCAAAATCAGGCTATGCCCTCGGAGATGGCTAAATCATCCAGCAGGCCGCGAATAATGCTGGCACTGCGATGTAGAGCCGCATGTTCATCCTCACTCAGCGGCAACACAAACTCCCCTTCAATGCCATCCCCGCCCACCAAATGGGGCAACGTCACCGTCACATTTTTCACCCCTTCAATGTCTTCCCGAGGCGTGCAAACGGTCATGATGGAGCGGCGATTGCCCAAAATGTTGCTCACAATCCGCGCCAGAGCACTGCCCACGCCGTAATAAGTTGCCCCTTTGCCGTTGATAATTTGGTACGCCGCGTTGCGCACCTTATCGTCAATATCCGCCTTGATGTCGGCCGTCATGGGGATGTCTCTCATGCGGCAAAATTCGTCCAGCGGGATTTGGCCGATGGTTGTCAGCGACCAAGTCAGCACTTCGCTGTCCCCATGTTCGCCAATGACGTAGCCGTGGACGTGGGTCGAATCTACCTCGACATGGCGGCTGAGCAGGGCACGAAACCGCGCCGTGTCGAGCGTCGTGCCCGAGCCAAGCACGCGGTGGGAGGGAATGCCAAATTGCTCTTTGGCAATGTACGCCGTGACGTGGGTCATGACGTCTACGGGATTGGTGGCGACGACGATGATGCAGTCGGGCGCGTATTTATAAATTTGGGGAATGACGGCCCGAAACACGGCCGTGTTTCTCTCCAATAACTGCAAGCGCGTCTCTCCCGGCTTTTGGCCCACCCCCGCCGCCATAATGACCACCCGCGCCCCCGCCAAATCCGCATATTCCCCCGCCCGCACCGTCAGCGGATGGGCAAAAGGCACGGCGTGGAAAATATCTTCCGCCTCGGCAATGGCGCGTTCTTTATCGAGGTCTACTAAAATAATTTCCCGCCCGACACCGCGCATGACCATTGCATACGCGGCCGTGGAGCCGACCAAACCGCTTCCGACAATACCGATTTTCATAAAGTCTCCTTGAGGTTGTTGAGCTTGTTGGTTAATTCAAGATGTTCAACTTTTCCAAAGAAGTTGAACATCTACCCGCTTTTTGTTCATTGTTCCTTGCTCATTGTTAATTGTGCCGCCAGCGCTTGCGCTGTCGTCACGGGCGTTTGGCAGGCGAACTGTTGGCAAACATAGGCGGTCGGTTTGTTCTCGATTTGCGGACGGTTTTGCAAGAGCGGCACGGCCGTGTCCACCCCCTCTTTTTTCAACCCCACCACCTGATACGGCTGATAACCCGTCCGCGCCACTTCGAGCAAAGCCTGCATCTCAGGCGTGTTGGGGTCACCAATCAGGGCGATTTCCTGCGGGGCACTGAGCAGGAGCGTGGCCCCGTTCAGCCATTGGGCAAAGCCCGTCGGGTATTGGGACATCGCTCCGTGCATAGCCGAAATCGCGGCCACGGCCGTGTTCGTGTAGTCACTTACCCCCGTGTATAGCCCCAACTGAAGCAACACCGTGGCCGCCATGCTGTTCCCGCTGGGAATGGCGTTATCCTGCACATCTTTTGGCCTGAAAATTAGCTCTTCATGGTCATCGGCCGTGTCAAAAAAGCCGCCGTCTTCATCGGCAAAATGGGCCAGCATCATCTCCGCCAATTCCCGCGCCCAGATAAACCAGCGTTCGTCAAAGGTGGTCTGGTATAGCGCGAGCAGGCCATCGGCCAAGAAGGCGTAATCCTCGAGGTAGCCGTTGTATTTGGCTTCTGTGCCCGCTTTCCAAGTGCGGCGCAGGCGGCCGTCGGACTGCCGCAGATTTTCGTAGAGGAAGGTGGCGTTGGACACGGCCGTGTTCACATAATCCTGCCGCCCCAACGCCTGCCCCGCTTCCGCAAAAGCGGCCAGCATCAACCCATTCCACGAGGTCAACACCTTGTCATCCAAACCGGGCCAAACGCGCTGACTGCGCACCTCATACAGTTTTTGACGGGAGTCGGCTAATTTTTCGTGTAGCGAATTGGGTTCCATCTCCCATTCAGCGGCCAACTCGGCCACGGAGTGGGGCAAATTGGGAATATTTTTGCCTTCCCAGTTGCCGCCAGCCGTGATGTCATACACTTGCGCAAAGAGAGCCGCCTCATCCCCTAGCACCTCCTGCACTTCAGCCAGCGACCAGACGTAAAATTTGCCCTCTTCCCCTTCGCTGTCCGCATCCAAACTGCTGTAAAAGCCGCCCTGCTCATGCCGCATTTCTCGCGTCACATAGTCGAGCGTCTCTTCGCAGATTTGGCGATAAAAGGGGTCGTCCGTCACCTGCCACGCATGGAGATAGACGCGGGCGAGTTGGGCGTTGTCGTACAGCATTTTCTCGAAGTGGGGCACGAGCCAGCGGGCGTCGGTCGAGTAGCGGGCAAAACCGCCGCCGATGTGGTCGTACATGCCGCCTTGCGCCATTTTGTTGAGGCTGTGGCTGACCATGTGGCGCACTTTGTCGTCATCTGTGCCGAGCGCGGCGCGCAGGGTGAATTCGAGGTTCATCGGCTGGGGGAATTTGGGGGCTTGGCCGAAGCCGCCCCATGTTTTGTCAAAGCTGGTGTGGAGTTGACGCACGGCCGTGTTCAACAGCCCTTTGTCTAACGTCCCCGCCTCTCCTCCCAAGTTAAAGGCGCGGTTCAAATGGCTGGTAATCCCTTCTGCACTCTCGTCGATTTTAGGCCGTTGCGTTCGCCACGCTTCGGCCAAGTTCTGCAACACCTGCGAAAAGCTGGGCAGGCCGTGGCGGGGTGTAGGGGGGAAATAGGTTCCGCCATAAAACGGCTTGCCCTCGGGCGTGAGGGCGACGGTCATCGGCCAGCCGCCTTGCCCAGTCATAGCCACCACGGCGTTCATATAGATTTGGTCAATATCGGGCCGCTCTTCCCGGTCTACTTTGATGTTGATGAAATGCTCGTTCATAAGCACGGCCGTGGCCTCATCCTCAAAGCTCTCATGCGCCATTACATGACACCAATGACACGCCGCATACCCCACACTCAGCAAAATCGGCTTATCTAGCTCCTGTGCTTTTGCCAGAGCCTCCTCTCCCCACGGATACCAATCCACAGGGTTATCAGCATGTTGCAATAAATACGGGCTGGTCTCTTGCGCCAGTCTGTTTGTCATAAAATCTCCAGCAATTCCCGTAGCTAACGAATTTTCCGCATAAATTAAAGAAATGATGGTGTTGTTTTCAGCAATTTTGGTTTCCTCAAAGAGAAAACGAAGCCATAAAATAGACCCAAAATCGGCTTGTTACTACCTATAGGCAGGC
>JBGTIZ010000133.1:0-2004 GCA_041745395.1 Promineifilaceae bacterium (SeqCode)
GCTCATAACTTACAGCTTTTGGCTAGAATCATCGTGGCCTGCATGGCGACGATAAGCTTTTCTTGGCCGTCGCGCAGGGCAAAAACGTCGCCCGTGCAAACGGTGAGCGTGCGGCCAGCTTTTTTCACGGCCGCGCGGGCGATAAACCGTTCGCCCACGGCCGGGGACATAAAATTGACTTTGAACTCAACCGCCAGCACCTCGCTCTCGGGCGGCATCAGAGTGTAAGCGGCATAGCCACAGGCTGTGTCCACGAGGGTGGTGATTATACCAGCATGGATGAAGCCGTGCTGTTGACATAAATCGTCCCGAAAGGGCATTTCAACCGTGACCTGCCCCGCTTCCACATGGGTCAGCGATGCGCCAATGGTGTGCATGACGGTCTGCTTTTGAAAATTAGTGTGGATGCGTTGCCAGAGGTCGTTGTTCATGTTTTACGTAGCATGTTTTTTGTCTGGACGTAGCCTGCTTATAGCTCACAGCTTATAACTTATGGCTTTTCCATCAGGGTGTGATCTGGTAAATGGTTCCCGCCGCTTGGTCTACAATGTATAGCTCACCTTGTACGTCTTCGCCAAAGGTGGAGACGAGGAAGCCGACATTATTTATCACGGCCGTGTTCCACCCCTCCTCTGTCTGCACCATGCGCCACAGTTGACCCGAGCAATAATCAGCCAAGAAATAATTACCATACAGCTCGGGGTACTGCTCCCCACGATACATATAGCCGCCCGTGACTGAGCAGTGGCCGCCTTCGTGGCTATATTCAAACACGGGGTCAGTTAGCCCCGGCGTGGTGCAATCATCCATGTGGCAATTAGATGCCTCAAAAATCCGCCAGCCGTAATTTTCGCCTCCCGCGCTGTCGTGCGGCTGGAAGTTAATCTCTTCCCAGATGTTTTGGCCCACATCCGCCATATACATATCCCCTGTTTCCCGGTCAAAGCTGAAGCGCCACGGATTGCGTAGCCCCGTCGCCCAAATCTCGTTGCGCACGGCGTCATCATTTACAAACGGATTGCTGGCGGGGATGCCGTAAGGGTCGCCGCTGTCCACGTCAAGGCGCAGTAGTTTGCCCAAAAGCGTATCGGTGCGCTGGCCGTTATTGGGCGGGTCGTTCGCGCTACCGCCGTCGCCTGTGCCAATATAAAGATAGCCATCTGGCCCAAATTTGAGCTGGCCGCCGTTGTGGTTGCGATAGGGCTGGGCAATGGTCAGCAAGACGCGCTCGCTGTCGGGCAGGGCGCGGTTGGGATTGGTCGGGTCAACGGCAAACTCGGCAATCACGGTGGCGTCGTCGGTGCGGGTGTAGTTGACAAAGAAGCGGCCGTTTTGCGCGTAGTCAGGGTGAAAGGCGAGGCCAAGTAAGCCTTGCTCGAAGCCGTTTGAGTTAACGCGGCGGGTGATGTCGAGAAATGGCTCCGATAAAACTTGGCCGTCCACCATGAGCGTGATAACCCCGTTCTGTTGGGTAATAAAGAGGCGTTCGTCGCCGGCATGGTCGAGGCCGAGCGGTTTGAAGAAGCCGGTGGCGATTTGGCGCAGGTTGACGCTAGCCACGGCCGTGACCTCGTGTGGGGTGGCGGTGGGTATAGGGGTGACCGTGGGAGCCGTGGTGGGGGTAGCGGGTGCGGGTTGGGTGGGCACGGCCGTGGCCTCTTCTTCAATTTCAAGGGGAGGTATGGGCGAACTCACTTCTGTGGGGGACACACTGCTTGGCTCGACGGCGATAATGGGTGGGGTGATGGCTGGCTCCACGGCCGTGTTTGTTTGACACGCCGCCAAAGCCGTCAGCAGTAAAGAGATTAAGCCTAACAAATAGAAACGTTTCATCATGCGATTTCTCCTGTGCGGGAAGAAAAAAGGGTTCTTTGGGAATACAGGGGGTGTACCCATAGGGTTAGGTTAGACTAAAAGGCATTGTCGAAATCAAGGAGGAAACCATGCCCATATCTATCCCAACTACAATTACACTTCCCTTGGATATTCCAAATGTTGATGTGC
>JBGTIZ010000134.1:0-14298 GCA_041745395.1 Promineifilaceae bacterium (SeqCode)
AGTGCTACGATTTCTGGCATGAGTTGATTCTCTGGTTGGTTTCTTTTTGGTCAAAAAACTTTACCAGAGTTTCAACTCTTTTTCACTTTTTTAGCTCAAATGTTTGGCGAAGGTATTGTAATTTAGCTAGTCAGTTACAGGAATAACTATTTCTATGAAAGATGAGCAACGTACAAAACAAGAAGAAGCGGTGGCCTATGTGTTGCATGACACGGCCGTGGCCGACATCTCCATCCCCAAACTATACGCCCTATCCGACCTGCCGCCCGACCTGATGGACGAATTTGTGGCGGGCTGGCCCAGCTTGGCCGAAGTGCGGCGCGAAAAAATCGCCCGCCATTTGGCCGACATCATGGAAGAAAACTATGCGGTTGATTTCAGCCCGCTCTTTGCCTATTTTTTGCAAGATGATGGCACCGAAGTGCGCCGCGCCGCCCTAGACGGGCTGTGGGACTCGACCGATGTGACGCTTATCCCTGTTGTCTTGACGCTCATGCAACAGGACAGCCAAGAAAGCGTGCGCGTGGCCGCCGCTTCTAATTTAGGCCATTTTGTGCTGATGGATCAATGGGGTGAAATTCCACCCAAGGCGGCTGAACCGATTGTGGTCGCTTTGCTGGCGGAGTTGGATAAACCAGATGTATCACCCGCTATGTATCGCGCCGCGTTGGAATCGGTGGCTAGTTCGGGACACGGCCGTGTGCCCACCCTTATCGAAACCGCCTACACCAGTCGCCACGACCAAATGCGGCTTAGCGCCGTCTATGCCATGGGACAATCCGCTGACCGCCGCTGGTTAAATACCGTGTTGCTTGAGCTAGACCACGACGATGCTGACATGCGCATCGAGGCGGCGCGGGCCGCTGGGGCGTTGTCCGCGTCCGATGCCATTGAAAAATTGGTGGAGCTAATCGCCGAAGATGACGATTTAGAGGTGCAAATCACGGCCGTGCAGGCTCTCGGCAAAATTGGCAGTCAGCAGGCCAGCGAAATCTTGCAAGCCCTCGCTGACGAAGAAAGCGAAGAGACGCCCGAAGAGTTACTGGAGGCTATTGACGAAGCTCTTGAGGAACTTATGTGGCTGGGTGATGATATAGACCTCAATTTGCTAGACGTAGACCCAGATTTGCTAAACCCTGAGGAATAGGGCAAAGTAAAGTGCTGAGCGATGAGGACATCCGCTTCTCACTTCTCACTTTTTACCTCTCACCCCTGCCTTTATCCTTCCCAAACAACGAGCAGTTTCCGTGAGCTATCGCCGCCTACTTCTTTGGAGCATTTTTTTACTGGGACTCACGGCCGTGTCTATCTTTAGCACACGGCCGTTGCTGGCTCAATCCCCCCCGCCAGATACGCTACAAGTCGTTTCTACGGCTGACTATACCTTTGGTCAGCAGATGAACTTTGACCTCTCTTTCACCAATACCCCCGCCATGGTGCGCGGCACGTTATTCGTGACCACCCCCCAATTCGAGAGCAGTTACACGGCCGAATTTGCCGTGACCGCCCAGCCGGGCGAAACCCTCCAAGTCCGCCAAACCCTCGACCTGACCAGCACCCCCCTGCAACCCTTCGCCGACGTGACCTATTGGTGGCTTCTCGAGGCGAGCGACGGCACGCTTTATGAAATCCCGCGCCAAACCATTGAATACGCCGATGACCAGTTTCAATGGAAGCAAACGGAACAGGCGGGCGTGCAGGTGTATTGGGTCGCCAACGGGCTGGACTTGGGCCAAATTACGCTTGATATTGTGCTGGAATCTTTGCCCGCTATCCAATCCGTTATTCAGGCAGATTTGCCCCAGCCTCTGCGCATCTATCTCTATCCCACGGCCGCTGATTTACGCGCCGCCCTGCGCCTGACGGGACAATCTTGGCTAGGTGGACACGCCAGCCCCGAGATTGGGGTGATTATGCTCCCCGCCGAAAACCCCCGCACGGCCGTGGTAGATTTGCGCCGTCGCTTGCCCCACGAACTCAGCCACCTGCTTATGTATCGTGCTACGGGCAACAATTACGACAACGTCGCCCGCTGGTTTGAAGAAGGGCTGGCGACTAGCTTTGAAACCGTGCCCAATCCCAACTATGAACCCGCGCTGACCGAGGCTCTCGACAATGACGATCTCATCCCGTTTGCCGAGCTGTGCCGCACCTTTCCCGAGGCGTCTACCAGTCAGGTGTATCGCGCTTACGCGCAGAGTGGCTCGCTGGTTAGCTACATGCGCACCCAGTATGGGGATGAGGCCATGCGCCAGATGATTGCCGCTTTTGCCGATGGGGCAGACTGCAACACGGCCGTGGATCGCGCCCTCGGTCAATCATTAGATACGCTGGTGCAAGAGTGGTATAGTTCGCTTCGCCCCTCCGTCGTGGCGCAACTGTTCAATCCCAATCTCGTGTGGATGCTCTTCCTTTTTATCGGCTTCGGCTTTGTCCTGCTACTCTTATTTATCCCCCGCCGCTAGCTAATGACCTCGTCTGGGTCATCCGCATCACGTAGAACCACAAACTCCCTATCCGAATACCCATCCCCCTTAATCACCAAATCCCGCACCTCCCGCGCCGTGACAAAACGGTCGCCCGTCGTGTGCAAAAAAAGCAAACGCCGCCAGCGCAGGCTGACAATTGGCTCCGCCAGTTGATGCAATGACCCAAGCTGGAGCTTGATATACACCTCTTGCGCTCGGGGATGGTTTGGCTCATCTGGTAACAAATCAATGCGCCGCACCAATTCATGCCCCCGATTTTCTGCATAAAAATGAATCGCCCATTTCTGGTCGCCAAAGGTGCGCCCAAAATAAAAAGCGATAAACTCCGCATGTACCCCCTTCGGCATCTGCTTATACGGCAGGCGATACCAGCCCTCCGTTTGTATCAGGGCAAAATCAGAGGGGCGCGGCACATACGCCACCAAGACGCGGTCATCGGGCTGAATTTGGGGAGGGAGAATCTCTAAAGTCATCGTTTACGTCCAGCTTGTCGCTATCATCCTAGGCGATTATTATTCCATAAACAACAGATTCAGCCTATAATCACCAACTCAACAAACAAACCAGCTAATCAATCCATCCTCAAGGAGATTTCCATGAAAGACCCCCGTCATCAAAAACTGGCCGCGCTCTTGGTCAACTACAGCATTGGCGTCCAGCCTGGCGAAAAAATAGCCGTCGAAGGCAATAGTCTCTCTGTGCCCTTGCTAACCGAAATTTATCGAGAAGTGCTCAAAGCGGGCGGTTTGCCTTCTATTGTGTGGCGCGAGCCGATTTTTGAAGAGGTGCTTCTAAAAGAAGGTAGCGAGGCGCAACTCCTGCATGTGAGCGAGCCACTCGCCTTGGTTTATGAAACATTCGACGCCCGTATCGCGGCTGTGGGCGCGGAAAATACCCGTGCCCTGAGCGAAATTGACCCCAAACGCCAGCAAAAACGGGCGGAGGGACGGCGGAGCATCATGAAGACCTTTATGGAGCGAAGCGCGGCGGGTGATTTGCGCTGGGTGGGCACACTTTACCCCACGCAGGCGCACGCCCAAGACGCCGATATGTCGCTCAGCGATTTTGAAGATTTTGTGTATGGAGCCTGCTTTGTCGATAAAGACGACCCCGTGGCTGAATGGCTCAAACTGTCAGCCATGCAACAAAAGCTGGTGGATTATTTGGCAGGTAAAAAAGCGGTGCGCGTTACGGGTCCCAATATTGACATGACGCTTTCTATCGAAGGGCGCACCTTTATTAACTCAGATGGGCACAAAAATATGCCCAGCGGCGAAGTTTTCACCGGGCCGGTCGAGGATTCGGTGAATGGCTGGGTTCGCTTTACTTATCCAGCCATTTATTCTGGTCGTGAGGTCGAAGGGATTGAATTGCGCTTTGAAAAGGGGCAAGTGGTTGAGGCCAAAGCCAAGAAAAACGAAGAATTTTTGCTTAGCGTGCTAGACACAGACGCGGGGGCGCGTTATTTGGGTGAGTGGGCGATTGGCACCAATAACGGCATTCAACGCTTTACCCGCTCTATCCTGTTTGACGAAAAAATCGGCGGGACGATTCATATGGCAGTGGGCGCGGCTTACCCCGAGACGGGCGGCAAAAATCAGTCGGCCGTGCATTGGGATATGATTTGTGACATGCGCGACGGCGGCCAAATTTTCATAGATGATGAGCTGTTCTACGATAGCGGTCGTTTTCTCATTTTATAAATGACATATGTGCGAGGGGCGACGGTGTGCCACACGTCGCCCCTCGCCCTTCGCACCCCGCACTTTTTTTACCATGCCCGAACTCCCTGAAGTAGAAACGGTTGTCCGTGCCCTGCGTGAGCCGCTGGTGGGACGCACCTTTGTGGGCTTTGAGAGTGCGTGGGCAAAGCAGATTGTCGTGCCTGATGATGTGGCTGAATTTGCGGCGCGACTAGTGGGCCACACGGCCGTGTCCATCACCCGTCGCGGCAAATACATCCTCATCAACCTAGACGACGCCCTCACCCTGATTGTCCACCTCAAAATGACAGGGCACTTAGCCCTCGTACCCGGCGGCCAAGAGCCACACAAACATGTACGCCAACGCTTTTTCTTGGCTGATGGGGACGAGCTACAGTTCCGCGACCCTCGCAAATTTGGGCGGCTCTATTTGGTGGCTGACCCGCAAACGATTGTGGGCAAGCTGGGGCCTGAACCGTTAGAAGAGGGATTCACGGCCGTGTCTCTGCAAAAACTGTTCGCTGGTCGCCAGCGCGTGCTCAAGCCGCTCCTGCTGGACCAAACCTTTATCGCGGGCATTGGCAACATTTATGCCGATGAAGCCCTGTTTGGGGCCAAAATTTTGCCTACGCGGCGCAGTGACACGCTCACGGCCGTGGAAATAACCCGCCTACACGCCGCCATTCAAACCGCGCTCACGCTCGGCATTGAGCGTGAAGGCGCCAGTATTAGCAATTATGTCAAGCCAGATGGGACCAAAGGGTCAATGCAAGAGGCAATCAACGTCTTTCGGCGCACGGGTTTCCCATGTTATACTTGCCGTACACCTATCAAACGTATTGTCTTAGGCGGTCGTAGCACGCACTATTGCCCCACATGTCAGTTATGAGCTATAAGCTTTAAGCTATGAGCTATAAGCTGGTATCTTCTTCATCGCCCCACTACGACTCCACAAGCTTATAGCTTACGGCTAAGAGCTTACGGCTTACAGCTACAGGAGTAATATAGAATGGAAAAGCCTATCGAAATCATGCGTATTGTGCGTCGCCCCCCGCTGGGTCAGCTTGTTGTGGAAAATAATGGCCGACAATACGAAAAGATAGACGAGATCAACAATCAACAACTTTCGCAGATGGTTTTGGCCGCCGTGGGGGACTTGGTTGCTTTTGTGGGGGGGTACAAAGTTTTGGTGGATGCTGGTTTTGCGCCTGAACTGATCACCGTAGCCGATGATGAGCCGTCGCTAGAGAAACAGCAGGCCGCTTTTTTGGCACAACTGCAACAGCAAAACCCCGCCAACACACAGCAAGATGGTGCCGCCGCTCCCTCCCTTTTTCGACGGCGGCGACCCACGGCCGTGGTCGATGACGTTTCAGCGTTAGATATTGCGGGCGCCCTAGATGACCTATTCCAAAAGCATCTGACCCGTATGCCAGAGCTAAGTAGCGAGCATGTGCGCGTGGAAACCAATTTGCGCGGGGGCACACGCATCAACGTGAATGGGCGTTATTACGAGGAGCCAGGCGCTATTCCCAATCCGATGATTCGCTTGGCGTATAAAATGGCGGTGCGTGAGTGGGAAAAAGCAGGGGATGTGTCGGTCGCGTGACTATGGTAACGCTACATCCACACATTCTTGAGCAAGAAGGCCAAAAGCAGTTTGTTGTTCTCCCATATAGCGAATTTATTGCCCTTCAAGAGGAGTTGCAGGCGTTCTATGATTTGAAGGAATTAAGGGAAGCGAAAAAGGGAGAAGGTGACGCACCAACCATCAGTTTTGAAGAGGCAATGAAGGAATTAGGCCTAGCCTAATATTCTGAAGCCATGCGTGTTGAATGCACAACTTCGGCTGGAATTTCTATAGCGTAGGTCATTAAACACCTCCAAGAGTTGGCTCCACGGGTGGCAGATTTTGTTGAAAATAGGTGCGGAGAGCCTGTTTTTCTTTTAAGGGCAAAAAGGCGGTATCCACGGCCGTGAACGTCATCTTATACAAATCCCGATAAGACAACCCCACCTGCGACAACCCCACCTGATACTCATCCGTCAACGTAATATTGCTAATCGTCGGGTCATCCGTGTTCAGCGTGACCGGCACCTGCATATCCAGAAAATCTTTAATCGGGTGCTGGCGCATGCGCGTCACAGACCCCGTTTGCATATTGCTGGTCAGGCAAATCTCGAGGGCGACATTTTGCTTGCGCACCAACTGCACCACGGCCGAGTCTGTGACAATATTGACCCCGTGTCCAATGCGATCCGCGCCCAAACGCTCAATGGCTGTGCGCACTTCCTCCGCACCTAGCCACTCCCCCGCGTGAATGGTGACCCCCATCCCCCGTTTTTTGGCATCCAAAAAAATCTCGCAGTAAGGCAGTGACGAATGATTGACCTCGTCTCCCGCCAAATCGAGGCCAACAATGCCCGCGCTCTGCCGCTCAAAGGCGATTTCGGCCACGTGTCGCGCCTGTTTGACGGGTTCATGCCGCACAAGGGTGACAATGAGCTTGACGATGATGTCGTAATCTTTTTGCGCTTGTTCCACGGCCGTGATCACCCAATCCGTCGCGTCCTCCAGCTTAAAGCCCCGCACCCGCGATAACGCCTGTGGGCTAAAGCGCAACTCCATATAATGCACATTGTCCCGCGCCGCATCCTCCACAATTTCATACGCCAGCCGCCGAATGATTTCAGGACTGCGATAAAAGTGGCGCAATACGTTAAATTTAGCCAGAAAAGTGTGCGCGTCAGGTGGTTCGTTCGTCACCTGCACCAGCGGGCGCAACTCCTGTAGGGTGTGCGGTAATTCGAGCTTGTGTTCTTGCGCAATCTCGACCAGCGTTTCCAAGCGGAGAGAGCCTTCGAAGTGGCGATGTAGTTCTACTTTGGGCAGGCTGAGCAACTGTTCGGGAGTGAGCATAAAGTGGGTTTAGGTGTGAGTTGGTTTGATTGGAAAAGGGCGCGTGGCGCGGGGCGATGTGTGGCTCTGCACTGCGCCTCACCCCGCGCCTTCAGTTGATTTTTATCAGCGGGTGCGGGTGGGTTTTTTGGTGCGTTGCACACGGCCGTGGCACTGTTTGTACTTCTTGCCACTGCCACAGGGGCACAAATCATTGCGCCCTACCTTCGGCACTTCGCGCCGCAGTTCTGTGCCCTTGCCTTGCTGACGCTGAACCACCTGATAACCCGCCTGATTCATCTGCAGTTGCTTCTGAGCGGCGGCGGCCTGTTCCCGTGTATACGCCTCATGTTTAACGATATTTTGGAAGAATCGCGTGGCAATATCCTTCTCGATATTGTTGCGCATATCCGAGAACATCTCAAACGAGCGCACTTTGTACTCTACTTTGGGGTCGCGCTGACGCCCAGCGGATTCGAGGCCGATTTCGCGCCGCAGGTCATCGGCGGCGGTCAGATAATCACGCCATTCGTTATCAATCGCCTGCAACAGCATGGTTCTTTTGAAGCGGTCATACTCTTCGTTGCCGATGCGCTTGCGCCAAATGTCCCGCTGTTTGGTGACGTGGTCGTTCAGGGCTTGCACCAATTGGTCGCTGGCCAGAGTGGCGAGGCTGTCGAGCAAGAGGTCTTGCACGGCCGTGTCAATGCGCTCTTGGAAAATGATCTGTTGCCCTTTCAACGCTTCCCGCGTGACGCGCTGGACGTTGAAGTCGGCGAACGCCTTTTCAATGCTGTCCACGGCCGTGTGCCAAATCGCTTCTCGCTTATCCCCATCTACATAATTTGACAAAAACGCATCATAAATCTCCCGCAAGCGCTGGAGAAAATCCTTCTCCACCGTGGCGCGGGTCTGCAAATGCCCCGTGCGCCGCCCAATCAGGTAATTTGCCAGCGGCGGCACGGCGGGAATAACGGGCACAAACTGCTTCATCGCTTGCAGTAACTGGAGCAAATTGCGCCCTTCCTGCTCATTGATTTGCGCCAAGCGCATCAACTCTTTGCGCAGTTTTGCCTCGTTGACATTTTCCAGCTCTGACCAATCCAAGGTTTGCGTGGGTAAGTAGACCCGCATCTGGCGCAATACGCCGCGCACGTTGATATACCCGGTCGCATCGGTACTAAAATTGGTGATGGTGCGGTCGATTTCTTCCCGCACAAACCCCTGATAGTTGTCCATATAGTTGGTGACCAATTCATCAATCACCAACGCAAAGGCATCCGTGATGCGCTCCTCACTATCAAGGGCACTGGTCAGAATGCGGCGGCGTTCGTTGTAAATTGTCTCTCTCTGCTTCGCCATCACGTCGTCGTATTCCAGCACGTTTTTGCGAATGTCGAAGTTATACCCCTCCAACCGCTCTTGGGAGCTAGAAATAAGCCGGTCTAGCACCCCACTCTCGATGGGCAAATCATCCGGCACGTTGCGCGTCATGAAACTGCGCAGGCGTTCGCCACCAAAGCGGCGCATTAGCTCATCTTCGAGCGACAGGAAGAAGCGGGAGGAGCCAGGGTCGCCCTGCCGCGCCGCACGGCCGCGTAGCTGATTGTCAATGCGGCGGGACTCATGCCGCTCGGAGCCAACCACATGCAGGCCGCCTAGCTCCCATACCTTTTTGCGCTCCTCGGCCGTGTTGCGCACAATCTCTTGGATGTCTTCAATCACTTTGTAGGGCAGGGCGGGAATCTCTTTGGTCAGCTTTTCCGCTTTGGGCAAATTGCCGCCCAGCACCGCCCGCACCACGGCGGCACGCGCCGTATAATGCTCATCAAACATCTGCTCGCCCAAGAATTGCGCCATGCGCCGCTCATCTTTGAGAGCCATTTGATAATCGGTATAAAGTTTGAACAGGCGCACCGCTTCGTCCGCGATAACGGTGTCTTGGTTAAGCTCGGTCAGTTTTGTGCGGGCGCGGTTGAGCCGATTGGTCTGGACTTCTTGCACCACAGAGAGCGAGTCGGCGTAATCCATGTCGTACCGGTCGGCGAACTGCTGGGCTAAGTAACCCACGACTTGGATTTTTTCAATTTCAGACGCGGCCGTGTTGTATTCCTCTTGGATAGCCACCATGCGGTCTACCAAGTCAGGGCTGAGGCGGGGTTGGCGGTCGGCCATGCTCCGCGCTTTGTCTGCCCCTTCTTGGAGTAAAACTTGGGCCAACTGCACGGCCGCCTCGCGGTTGAATAGCTTGTTCTCGACATATTCAGCCGCTAGGCCTTCGGGGTTGCCGCCCAGCAAAATGTCTGTCCCACGACCCGCCATGTTGGTTGAAATAGTGACCGCGCCGCGTCGCCCGGCTTGGGCGACGACCAACGCTTCTGATTCGTGCATTTTGGCGTTGAGGACTTTGTGCTCGACCTTGGCGCGGCGGAGCATGGCGTTGATTTTTTCGGAGTGCTCAACCGAGGTTGTACCGACCAACACGGGGCGTCCCGTTTGGGCAACGTGGATGATTTCTTCGACGATGGCTTTGTCTTTGAGGTCTTCACTGGCAAACACTTGGTCGGCGAAGTCGATGCGTTTGAAATAGGTGGCGGTATCACGGCCGTGTTCATAATATTTGGTGACCTCGATCCCATCATCCTTTTCCTTGCGCATATCCAGCACAGGGGGGCGGGCGTACTCAGCCATATACGTCACATTTGTGGGGAGCGGTGTGACCTCTACTTTATAAATCTCTTGGAACTCTTCCGCGTCCGTCATGGCCGTCCCAGTCATGCCCGCAATTTTGCGGTACAGCCGGAAATAGTTCTGAATGGTAATCGTGGCTACCGTGACCGATTCCCGCTGGATTTGCACCTTTTCTTTCGCTTCTATCGCTTCGTGCAACCCGTCAGAGTAGCGGCGACCCGGCATGAGACGACCCGTAAAGTCGTCAATGATGACTACTTCACCTTCGTGGACCGTGTAATCCACGTCCCGTTTGAATAGGTACTCCGCTTTGAGGGCGTTCTCGAGATAATACGTCAGTTGATAATGTTGCGGGTCGTATAGCGATTCGCCCATTTCATCATCAACTTCAGGCACGCGCCGCTCAATCTCTTCGACCCCCATGGTGGTGAGGGTGACCGAGCGACTCTTTTCGTCGAGGTCATAATGCCCATCTGGTTCGGCGTCTTCATCGTCGACCGTGTTGCGCTTTAGACCTTTCACCAGGGTCGAAAATCGTTTGTAATCGTCAGACGCCTGCTGGGCGGGGCCAGAGATGATGAGCGGGGTGCGGGCTTCATCAATCAGCACGTTGTCTACTTCGTCAATGATGGCGGAGAATAAGGGCCGCTGGACCAGATTTTGCTCATCATAGACCATGTTGTCGCGCAGGTAGTCGAAGCCAAATTCACTGCTTGTGCCGTAAGTAATGTCGGCGCGATACGCTTCGCGGCGGGTACACGGCCGCCAGTGAACGAGTCGTTCGTCTTCTAGCTCGGCGCCGGGGTTGATGTATTCGGGGTCGTAGAGGGCGGAGAATTGTTGGGGGCCAATACAGGCCACGGAGAGGCCGAGGAAGTGGAAGATGTTGCCCATCCAGCCGCCGTCGCGCCGTACCAGATATTCGTTGACGGTGACCAGATGCACGCCGCGCCCGCTCAGGGCGTTGAGAAAGAGGGGCAGGGTGGCAACTAGGGTCTTGCCTTCACCTGTGCGCTGTTCGACGATTTCGCCGCGATTGAGCAGAATACCCCCCATAATTTGCACGTCGTAATGGCGCAGGCCAGTTGTGCGACGTGAGGCCTCGCGGACGAGGGCGTAGCCTTCGGGCAGGATTTCTTGCAGGGCGTCTTGGAGAATGGCGTCTTGGTCGTCTTGAGGGAGGTGGGTGGTATCGTTGACCACGGCCGTGATTTGGTCGCGTAAGGTTTGCGTGCGCTCGCGCAACTCTTCGTTGCTCAGGTCGGCTAATTCCGGCTCGAAGGCGTTTACTTCGTCAACGCGGTCAACAAGTTTTTCGATTACTTTGCGATTGGGGTCGCCAACAATTTTGTTGAAGAGTTTCTTAAACATGGTTTCCTTTAATTAGCAGACGGTTGGGCAGGCTGGCCGGGAGGGGTAAAAGTGGCGTTTATCGTTTAATGAATAGGTAAATGATGACGCCCACGGCCGTGTTTGGCAACTTTTCTTATCTATTTGGGACTTAGCCAAGAAGGGTGAATTGTGAATTATAAAGGACGAATGACTTTAAGTATTTTGTCATTCGCCCTTCGTCCCTTTTACGGGTCACTGCTTACTCGTTGAACAACTCGCCCACACTGCGCCCTTCGTGGGATCTGATGATGACCTCGCCCATAAGGGGGGCCGTCGTTAAAACGGTGATATTGGGCAACATTTTGCTGGGTTCGATGGGCAGGGTGTCGGTGGTGATGATTTCTTGAATGGGGACGCTGGCTAGCCGCTCAATAGCGGGGTCGGACAGGACGGGGTGGGTAAAGGCGACTATCACCTCTTTTGCCCCATGTTTTTTAACGGTTTGCACGGCTTGGGTGATAGACCCGGCCGTGTCTACCAAATCATCAATCAAAATGACGTTTTTACCCTGCACATCACCAATGAGGGTGAGGTTTTCACGGCGTAAATCATTACCGAGGCGACGTTTTTCTACAAAGGCGAGGGGCAATCCTAACTCATCGGCATATTTGCGCCCCATTTTAGCAAAGCCTAGGTCAGGTGTAACCACAATGGCGTTTCTCAAATCTTTGGTCTTGAGATAGTCGCAGATAAGATGCCGCGCTGTGAGTGAGTCGCCAGGAATCTTGTAAAAACCTTGAATTTGACCCGCGTGTAAATCAATGGTCATCCAGCGATCTGCCCCAGCTACCTCGAGCATGTCCGCCATGAGGCGGGCGGTGATGGGTACGCGGGGCTGGGTCTTTTGGTCACTTTGGGAGTAGGCCATGAAGGGCAGGACAACGGTGATTCGCCCTGCTGAATCTCGCTTGAGGCAATCAATAGCGATGAGTGTTTCCATGATGTTGCGGTGGACGGGGCGGGCGTGGCTGGTGATGATGTACACATCTTTGCCACGGGCACTGCCGTTGAGCTGTATCCATAGGTTTTCGTTGGGAAAATCTATGATGTTCCAGCTAGATAGGGGCATACCGATGTAGTCGGCGATGCGTTGGGCTAGTTCGGGGCATCCAGAGCCAGCGAATAGCTGGATGTCGGTGTATTGAGCGATAGACATACGCTTCTCTCTCCATGTGGTGTTGTTTGGTGGTTACGGCAGAATTGGGGCAGTTTGGGCATTGCTTTTGTTTTGGGAAGGTGATTACTAATGGCCTTGAGGGCTGAGCCTATCGAGAGCTTACCCTTTTGCCTTCGACAGGCTCAGGCAACGGGCTTGTTGGTCAGTCGTTACTTGAGAAGTAAAGTAGGGAGAAGGGGGGGGTAAACACGGCCGTGTTACAGCAAAAAGGACAAGAAGCGCAACAACCTCTTGTCCTTAATTATGGGGATGTAAATGAGCAAACCGAGCGTCCGTTAGCGTTGGTTTTTCATCCAAAAATAGAGTGCCGCAGGCAGAATCAACGACAGCAGGGCCATGAGGCCACCTACCCAGCCTGGGAGCTGGTAAACTGCACCTTCGGCTAAAACCATGAGTGATAACATAAACTTTCTCCATCTGATTAGCAAAATAAAGAGGCGCCACACGATGCGTTATGACTTGTTCTGATTGTACGCCATATGCCTCTATTGACAAATGAAAACTTAGGGGGAGGTGTTTAGAGGGAGCGTTGGTGGTTCGCTCACGGCCGTGTTTGTTTGCTCCGGGTGTTGGGCCACCAAGAAATTATCAAAAGCGACTTCAAGCCATTCTGTGCCCTCTGGCCGTATTGCTACCAGCTCAAAATCACCCACACTTTTTACCTCTGTGGCCACATCAACCAAATATTGACCATTGATAAAGAAGCGTAGCTGGTTATCTAAGGCTTCTACGCGCAGAAGGTTGACTCCCCCAGCACGGTCAATCGCGGGCGTAAAGGCGGAGGTAACTTCAAACCAGTTGCCACCTATCTGTTTGCTCACCACGTATCGCCCATCGTTCCGGATGTAGAAGGCATAATAATCTTCGTTGCCCGTTTGGCGGAAACGCAGGCCATAATCTCCCCCAAATGCGCCAGACAGCCAGCGTGTATACACTTCAGCCACGAAGTTGTCTAATTCCAAACGCGGCCGTGCCGAACCAATGCCTTCATAATGGTTATCCCGCAAAATTAATGCCCCCCCCTCATAACGCGCCTGTCCTAAAGAAGACAAACTCCATTGGATAGATTGATCTTCAAAAGAGTCATAAAAAATGATTTTGTCTGTCAAAATAGGCTGGGGAACAGGTTGCGGGTCACTCACAACAAAAGGATTTGAAGTGAGTGGTGGTGCGTCTAGGCTGGCTTCGCGGAAAAATAACAAATAGGCGGCTACGCCAATAACAACCACAGCGATAAGTAAGGCGAACAAGTTTTGAACAATCGAGCGCACATTTTGCTGTTGTTGAGCAGTGGGAGGTGTCGCCATGAGTATACTTCTCCTAAAAATTGTAATCGTATAAGAAACACTATCTTTGCAGTTTTCACTTCAACTGGTCAACACGTCTCGCCGCCTGCGGCGGCTTGGCCATGAATAGGGGGATTTTCTCGTTTGGGCATTTGCCCAAACGAAAAAATCCCCCTTTCCAGTGAGTCGTGACCGTAGGTCACGACGAAGCCGTCTATAAAAAGTGCAAACATAGTGAAGAAAGTATTCTGTATCTTAACCAGCTAGAATTTTAGCTTGCTTTGCCCTATTTGGGTCTATTCTGAGAGGCTCAGCAATTACATTATGTCTATTATATCATGGTTCGTTTCGAGTAGATGATTCTGGCGGGGTAATTCCAGCACGAACTTTACGCGTAAGCATTCAGACCCCAAGGGTTTCGCCTTGAGGGTTGAATCATATTTTGACTAAAACTCTTGGGGTCTTGTTCGAGACGCTGAACGCTCACCTTTACGATTCCCAAACACACTGTAAGTATTACACCTTTGCCTCACCGCCGCATTGCGTTACACTTTTTGCGACAAATTGTATTGGTCAAAAGGTGCTCAGACAAAAAATCGTAGCTCGACACGCCTCGCCGCCTGCGGCGGCTCGGCTATTCTAAAGGGTATTTTTTTCGTTC
>JBGTIZ010000135.1:0-9960 GCA_041745395.1 Promineifilaceae bacterium (SeqCode)
CATTTCGCGGAAATCTTTGAGCATTTTGTTCACGTCTTGGACGGATGTACCCGACCCAGAGGCGATGCGTCGTTTGCGGCTGGCTTTAATCATGCGCGGATTTTGCCGTTCGTAGAGGGTCATGGACTGAATAATGGCTTCAATATGCTTGAGGTTCTGCTCAGCCTCGTTCATGTCTACGCCTTTGGCCATCTGGTTGAAGCCGGGCACCATTTCCATAATTTTGCCCAAGGGGCCCATACGCTTGATTTGTTGCATCTGCTTGAGAAAATCATCCAAGGTGAAGTCGCCGTCTAGCATACGCTGACCGGCTTTGGCCGCTTCTTCCTGGTCCATCGTTTCGTGGGCTTGTTCGATGAGGGTCAACACGTCACCCATGCCCAAGATGCGCCCCGCGAGGCGATCAGGGTGGAACAGTTCGAGGTCGCTGGTTTTCTCACCTGTGCCTAAGAATTTGATGGGCACACCCGTGACTTCACGCATAGAGATGGCCGCCCCGCCACGCGCATCGCCGTCTATTTTCGTCATAATTAGGCCGGTAATATTCACCGCATCGTTGAAGTCGGTGGCGACGCGCACCGCTTCTTGCCCCGTCATGGCGTCGGCCACAAGCAGGGTTTCAATGGGGTTAACGGCTTGTTTGATGGCACGGATTTCGTCCATCATCATTTCGTCAATATTGAGCCGCCCGGCCGTGTCGAGGATGACCACCGTATGCCCTTCTGCTTTGCCACGGGCGACGCCGTTGCGGCACACTTCGACGGGCTTGCCTTGGGGGCCTTCATCGTAGACGGGGATGTCTAATTGACGGCCGAGGGTTTGAAGCTGGTCAATAGCGGCGGGGCGATAGACGTCAGCCGCAACGAGCAACGGCCGTGAGCCATTGCGCCGCAGATGAAGAGCCAGCTTGGCGGCCATGGTGGTTTTACCCGCGCCTTGTAGACCAACCAGCATAATTATGGTGGGGGTTTGCATGCCCAAGCTGAGCCGCCCCGGCTCGCCGAGCGTGTTGATGAGTTCTTCGTGAACGATGCTGACGACTTGCTGGCCCGGATTGAGGTTTTTCATGACCTCTTGGCCGATGGCGCGTTCTTTGACGCGAGCCACAAACGCTTTGACGACTTTGTAATTAACGTCAGCTTCTAAAAGAGCCAAACGCACGTCGCGCATGGCGGCATTGACATCGTCTTCGTTTAGTTTGCCTTGCTTGTTGAGGCTAGCAAAGGTTGCTTGGAGGCGGTCGCTTAATGATTCAAACACACTGTTTTTCTCGCTGTTTTGGCTAAGTCGTTGGGTTTATGAGCCTTCGGATTTCGTGGGGTTTTTAGTAGTGTCATGTTTCACGTGTCACGTGGTTTTTCTCTGGACGTGGCCTGTCTAGCCCAAATAGTCACTAATTGAACCCATCATTCCCCAAAAGCCTAGTTTATTTATGGTTGGGTGACTGTGATTTGTCCAGCAGGGCATTGTAACGAGGGGACTGGGGGAGGTCAAGCACGGCCGTGTGCTTTCTAACTCAACTATCAATCTGCGGCGGTTCGGGCGGCTGTGGCGGACGGCGCAACTGCCGCCGCAGAGCTTCCCAATGGGACTTCGCCTCAGCTACTTCATCAGGGTCAATCTCTTGCTGACTATATTGCGCCCGCTGAAACGCTTCGGTCATGGGGTCTACATCTTCTTCCACGGCCGTGGGCGACCACGATTGCTTAATCGTATCCGCATACTCACGGGGCGTCTCCCATGGCCGACGCGACACGCCCTTTTCAGACGCCCGTCGCTCCGTCGAAAGGAAAAAATAGCGCACCTTGTCACGCGGCGAAAGCGCGTTGAGCCGCACAAAACGCCAGCGGCCACCCGCCTCAGGGTCACGCGTCAGCCCCACATTGACCCGCTGAAGCTGACTGCGCAACGCTTCCTGCGCTACCTCTGCTTGGCGACGCAAGGCCAGCCACCAGCCCTGCAACGCCAGCAACACCTCGGTCCACAGTCGCTGTAACAGGGTCGAGTTAAATTTAATGCCCCGTTCGCGCAGGAAAAACATCACGGCCGAAACGCCCACAATGATAACAATCGTCCAAAAGGTCGCCCCAAACAGGAATGACCAAAAAGGGCTGGCGGGCGCGACAGACTCGGGCGGCACGGTGGGGGGCGGGGCGGGCGGAATCAACTCTTCGCGCCCTTCAGAAGCGACTCCTCCCAAAAGGAGGCCAAGCAAGGCGAGAAAAAGGACGGCGATAATCGCAAAAAGCCAGTAAGCCAATTGGATAAGTCCTTCGATGAAAAGGCCAAAGAGGGAGGTGGAACCAAGCGGTAGAAAGGCGGCCAGCAGGCTGACAAACAGCACGAGCAGAAGCGTGAAGCGTGTCCAGTTGCGATCCACGGCCGTGGTTTTGCGTGCCCCACCAATGAGCCAGCGAGCGTTCAGGGTCGCCAGCCGCCCTTGGCTGAGCAAAGCAAAGCCGAGCAAAAAGTAGAGGCAGACGAGCCAGACCATGAGCGGGGGTAGGCCAAAGGTGGTGAGGGAGGCAAATTGAGACACGGCCGTGTTGCGCACATCCAAAGCGACCAGAGCCACCGAGACAATGACTACCAGCCCGCCCCCCAGCCACGCATTCATAAATTGATCCACCAGCACGGAACGATGCGTGGCAATAGGTCGGTCATACTCCATCCCGTTGCGCTTCTCGCCCCTATAAAAAGCAATCTCGGCCGTGTCTAAAGCCAAAAAGTGGAAGATATAAGCCAACGACATTCCCCGCTCCCACGCCAGCACGGTCACAATGGCCCCCACCACAAAGCCCGCATCCTGTACCAAGACCCACGGCTCAACATAGTAGGTTGGGAGTAGTGACGCCTGAGGCCAGTTGCCAAATATGGCCCAAGTAAGCAGGCGCATTATCAAGAGGAGGACAAATAACTCGGCCGTGCGGTAGCCAATCCGATGCACATGCAAATTATTGATGTCATGCAACCACATCGTCGTGTAAATGCTGAATAGCGCAATGAAAAACGCGGCGGGAATGAGCCACAAAAAGGTGTGCCCCACCCACACCGCCTCTAAAATAAGCACAGCACAGCCCAACTGGCAGGCCACCAGCAGAGCCAGCATAATGGGTTGCGCCACGCGCCGCGTAAACGCACTAGTAGGGTTGTAGGTTGGCGAGGTAGGTGAGGTGGTCATTTTGGATTTTGGGACGGTATCATGTGCCACGTGTCATGTGTCACGTCCTTTTTTCTCTGGACGCGGCTTGTTTAGCCAAGACGGTCGCCAATTGGCCTTGTGAATGCTTAGAGAGCCACACATGATACATGACACGTGAAACGTGACACATAAAACCGCAGGTTTTCAACGCCGCCACTGGTCAAGGTCACGCGGGGCGGCGACATTATAGGCGGTGAAGCCCAACTGCCGCGCCTGCGCCTGCTTTTGCGGCCAATGGGCCTGCCGAGCGGTCAGGAGCAAGACGGGATTCAGTCCCCGCCGCACTAAATGGTGCAGGGTGCGAAAGGTGTCAATATCCCCCTGCGGGGTGATAACCAGCAAGGTTGTGCCCCATGTTAACCCGGCCGTAGCCGAGGGCAACCAGCTTAGAAAAGGGTGCTGGGGCGCGAGTTCGAGCCGAGCGAGCCGCTCTAAGATTTTCATGAGGTGCGCACGGCCGTGGCGCGGCGGAATCGGTAATAGAGACCGCTCGGTTGTGACCCCCGTTTGGGTATCCAGCGACAAGCGTCCGCTTTGTTTATCAAATAAATTCGCGTCTCCCCCTGTTTCGGCTAGCTCTAAATCCATCAGTAAATCCCGCCCGTTGGTGAGCAAACCCACCGCCTGCCTCTGCTCGATGAGATGGGCGGCCAGCGAGGCGGCCAGTTCGATACCCCATTCAACCGTGTTGAGGCGCATATCAAGGGCGTAATCGTCATCGTATAAATTAACCACCACGGCCGTGTCCAGCGAAATAGCGGGCTGGTACGTCTTGACCATCAGGTGGCGCGTGTGGGCACTCACCTTCCAGTTAATCTGGCGCGGCGAGTCGCCCGTCTGATACTCGCGCACGCCCATGGGCCGGGCGGGGTCATCAAACAGCCGCTGGTGGCTGGCGAGCGTGCCAAACGGCAGGCGGGAAGGCAACCCCAGTTGGGTAAGCGGGGTAAGGCGCGGATAGACGGTTAGATAATCGGGGGCAACGGTCGCCGTTTGCTCGGCCACAAAGCCAAATAAATCACCGGCCGTCAGGGAAAGGGGGCCCAGTTGGTAATAGCCGCGCCGATAACTGCGGACGCGGTAGGTAAACACGGCCGTGTCCTGCGCCGCCAGCGACGCCACCTCATGCAGTCGCTTCCCATCCCGTAGCGTAGGGGCGAGGCTCTCCTGCAAACGCAACCACGGCACGGGAAACCATTGCTCATTGTTCACGCGCACCGTCACCGTCACCGCCTCCCCATAAAACGCCCGCGTCGTATATTCCCGCGCCACCTTCACCCGCCGCAAAGCGCGGGGCGTGTAAAAAAAGCTGAACGCATACAGAGCCACGCCCACATACAGCACATAGAAGATAACGTCTACGCGCAACAGGGCGGCCACAGCCAGCAGGAGGAGGAGAATCAGCGGAAAAGTCATGGGAAAAGTGCGCGGGGCGAAAGGCGAGGCACGACGTGGCTTCGCCCCTAATCTAGTTGACCGATGTCTAGCTCGACGTCGTCCAAGATGGTGCGCACGATGCTGGCGGCGGTTTTGCCGCGCAGGGCACTTTCGGGATGCACCAGACAGCGATGGGCAAGGACGTAGGGAGCCAGATGTTTGACATCGTCGGGGAGGGTGTAATCACGGCCGTGGATAGCCGCATACGCCTGCGCCGCGCGATACAGCGCATGCGTACCGCGCGGACTCGCCCCCAGCAACAAATCTGGATGCGCCCGCGTTGCAAAAACCAGTTGCACTATATATTCCCGTAGCGTCTCATCTACATGCACCTGCCACACCAGCGGCGACAAAGTGGGCAACAGCTCCCCCGCCACGGCTGGTTGTAACTGGTGGATAGGATGCGCCCCATTCAAATTAACCAGCATCTGGCTCTCCGTGGCCGCATCCAAATAGCCCAAGCTCAGCTTCATAAAAAAGCGGTCTAACTGCGCCTCGGGCAGGGGGAATGTGCCTTCATATTCGATGGGGTTTTGGGTGGCAATCACAAAAAAGGGTCGCGCCAACTGATGTGTCACCCCGTCTACCGTTACTTGCCCCTCCCCCATGCACTCCAGTAGAGAGGATTGGGTGCGCGGCGTGGCCCGGTTAATTTCATCGGCTAGCAAAATATTGGTAAAAGCCGGCCCCGGAATAAAGACAAACGCCTGCTCGCGCTGGTCAAAAATCGAAACGCCAGTCACGTCAGTGGGCAATAAATCAGGCGTACATTGCAGTCGCTTGTGGGAAACGCCCAGCGTCGTCGCCAACGCCCGCGCCAGCATCGTTTTGCCCACGCCGGGCACATCCTCTAACAAAATGTGCCCCTCACACAGCAAGGCAACCACCAGTAACTCTATCGTCTCGCGCTTGCCAATGATGACCTGCTCGACGTTTTCCACAATTTGGGCGGCGAATTCCTGAATCTGTTTCATAAGCAAAGTATACTGCCTTTTCAGTCGGTTGGTCAGTCAGTCGAACACGCCCCGCTCTTACACTCGCAACGCTTCCACCAACGTGGGCAAAACCTCACCTGAGAGGCCCGCGAGAACGAAGGACACATGCGCAGTCAGCGGGGTTTCGTTGGGGTTGATTTCGACCACGGCCGCGCCAGCGCGTAAGGCGGTGACGGTCAGGGAGGCGGCGGGCTGAACAAGAGCGGATGTGCCAATCGTAAAGTAGACATCAGCTACTAGGGCGGCTTGGGCGGCCGCCTCGAGGGTTTCTGAGGGGAGGCTTTCACCAAACCAGACGACGTCGGGGCGCATGGGGGAGCCGCAGGTGGTGCAGAGAGGGGGCGACACGGCCGTGTCATCTGGCCACCCATCATAAATATGCTCCTGTGCAAAACATTTTGTGCGCTGAATATTGCCATGTAGAGCCAGCACATTTTCGCTCCCCGCTTGCTCATGCAACCCATCCACATTTTGCGTAATCAGCGTCAGGTGGGGCACAAGCTCCGCCAGTTCCACCAGCGCGTAATGGCCGGGATTGGGCTGGACAGCGGCCAGCAGTTCATACCGCCATTTGTACCACTCCCACACCAGCTTTGGGTCGCGCCGAAACGCCTCTGGTGAGGCGAGTTCGGTGGGGTCATATTTTGCCCATAGTCCCGTTTGTGCATCGCGGAAGGTGGGCACGCCGCTCTCGGCGGAGACGCCCGCGCCTGTCATGACCACGACGCGCTCGGCGCGGCGTATGGTTGTGATTAGTTCGGGGGAAATGTTCATTTCAAACCTCGTAAAACGCTCATCTGTGCTACACTACCGAGCAATCTATAAACTTGGATTTGGTCGTAAAAATAGTAGGAGAGAGGAAAAAGCGTATGATTTTTCGACTTGGCGAACTGTTTTGTGGCCCAGGAGGGCTGGGGCTGGGAGCGCACCAAGCACGCCATCAAGCGTATGCCATCACCCACGCTTGGGCAAATGATTACGACCCAGATTCCTGCGCCACTTACGCCCACAATATCCTCGGTCAAAAAGAGGCTTCGACCGTCTTTTGTGGCGATGTGCGCGACTTGGATTTAACTAACTTGCCCCCCATAGATGCGTTTGCCTATGGTTTCCCCTGCAATGATTTTAGCATTGTTGGGGAGCAAAAGGGGTTTGATGGTGAATTTGGCCCTCTATATAGCTACGGCGTACAGGTGCTAGATTTATTCAAGCCCAAATTTTTCGTGGCCGAAAACGTGGGCGGTTTATCCAGTGCCAATGACGGCTCGGCGTTTGAGCATATCCTGCAAGCTCTGCACCAAGCAGGCAATGGATACACGCTGACGCCTCATCTCTACAAAGCGGAGCTTTACGGTGTGCCCCAAACCAGACATCGCATCATCATTGTGGGCATAGACCAAACGCTCAATCTACGCTTTGAAGTGCCTGCCCCAACCACGCCCCACAAACCGCTGACCGCCCGCGAAGCGTTGGAAAAACCGCCGATTCCGAGCCACGCGCCAAATCAGCAGTTGACCAGACAATCGGCCGTGGTGGTGGAGCGGCTTAAGCATATCCAGCCCGGTGAAAATGCGTGGAACTCAAATTTGCCCGAGCATTTGCGCCTGAATGTGAAAGGAGCCAAGTTGAGCCAAATTTATCGTCGGCTACATCCAGACCAGCCCGCTTATACGATTACGGGGAGCGGCGGGGGCGGAACACATGGGTATCATTGGGCGGAGCCTCGCGCTTTGACCAATCGGGAGCGGGCGCGGCTCCAGACGTTCCCTGATGATTTTTATTTTGCTGGCTCGAAGGAGAGTATTCGCAAGCAGATTGGCATGGCGGTTCCGCCCCGTCTAGTCAAGGTGATTTTTGAGGCAATTTTGAAGACGTTTGCGGGAGTCAATTACAAATTTGTGCTTGCAAACATTGACCGTAAGCCTGTTCCCATAACATGATTTACGGCATCTGGTTAATTTAATCTTGAGTACAAGTTTCTAGGGATATGATAATGAGTGTTTCTTCTGTGGACATCAAATTACTATGGGGGAGGGCGGCAGGTATGTGTAGCATCTGCCGCACACATCTTGCTCGAGACAAAAAATCTGTAAATGCAACATTCCCGTTGGGTGAACAAGCTCATATTGTCGCTGAATCAGAGTCTGGGCCTCGTGGAAAAAGTCTTTTGTTAGCGGATGAGAGAAACTCTTACCACAACTTGATTTTGCTGTGTCCAACACATCACACGGAAATCGACAAAAACGAAGCAGACTACCCTGTAGAAAAGTTGCACATACTAAAATCCAGACATGAACTTTGGGTGCGTGATAGCTTAAAAGTGGAACCCGTTGAATCTAATGATGAGTTGCAACCAGTTACACAATTGATTGAATTTGTTCACAAGATTGAGCCACTGCTTATTTGGGTGAACAAGCCTGTCCCAGCAAAGAAAGCACAGCCTTTTCTTGAAGACTTACATCAGTGCTGGTCTGATTGGTTTTGTATGTCTACAGATAGCACTAGTCGTAGTTTATTTGGAAGCATTGATTATTTATTGAGACCGATGTCCACAGGATATATCTTGAAGACATCGGAACAACATTACTGTAAATCCAAATTTTTAGCGGCTATAAAACATTTTCATAAAAGCTTTCAACTAGGCTTACCTCAAAGATATGAATCAGAATTTTGGGAGTTTTCGGATTTTATGGAAATTTCCGACATTTTATGGTCTTTCCAAAAAGACCTTCAACAACTCAACAAAAATTCAAACTTATACTCTCAAATAGAGAAAGATTTGTTGCTATTAGCAGAACATATCGCAATTTATTCGCTAAGCGTTTACAAGGCGGGGCGGTATTTAGATATTCCAGACAGCTTTGTGCGACAATCTCTTGCTATCGTCGAACATTTTTTACGAGATATGCCTAGCTACACTTTGCCCTCTGCAACTGACTACGAAGAAAGTGAAAATCTAGTTGTGTTAATCAATTCATATCGCAAATGAAGTGGATTCGATTTTGACGCTTTACACAAGATGCAGTTCTGTCTCACGGCCGTGTAACCAACGCATCCCCCCACCCGTCAAGACGGCATCTTCCTCAAGGGCAATACGCACAATTTGCCCATCCCATTCTGGCACGGGAACCTCCACATTTAGCTCAATCGAATAACAAGTGTGGTCATAAAGCGGATAATCCCCATTGCCCGGCACCCCTCTCTGTTGATCCCACAAGCCAATCGTCGGCCCAGCGGCGTGGCCGTGATAGCCGAGCGGATGGCTGTAGACGCACGGGGTTAACCCTTCGGCCAGGGCTTGCTCGCGCACGGCCGTGAGTACCTCATTGCCCGTCCGCCCCAGTTGCATCTGCGCCAGATGAATATCCTGCAAGCGATTCCCCTGCCCCAACGCCACCTGCAACCCCTCGGGCGCATCCCGTTCGCCAGGGCGCAACACGTAAGCGTGTTGCTGTTGGTCAGTGGCTAGCCCTAGATAATGAAAGCCCATGTCACAATGGAGCAGATCGCCGACCTGGATGGGGCGTTTTTCATCGGCTGGGTCATCAAAACGCAGACCCTGCGCCTGAACGCTTACGGTCGGTTGAAACCACGGCCGTAAGCCCAACGCCGCCATCCGCTCCCGCATCCACCAGACCACGTCCGTGGTGGTCGTAATGCCGGGATGAATAACCTGTGACGAAAACGCCTCGGCAATAATGGCGTGACCGATTTCAGCCAGCCGCCCATACGCCGTGATTTCCTCGGGCAAACGATGCTCCAGCCAGCCTACACAGAGCGGCTCCCCCGACACAAACCGCGCCACATAGTCTGGCCCGAGCGCGTCCGCCAACTGCGTAAACTCGGTGTGGCTCAGCCCATCGGCAAAGGCGAACGTGGCGGAGCGATTGAGGGCGATGTGGCGCGGATTTTTCTCGCGCACCAGCCGGGCCACACAATCCCACTGCGTCTCTTCGTCAGGGTTCCACGCCTGCTGGTAAAAATCCCCCCAGCCGTACCGGTCGAGCGACAGCCGTTCGACCGTGCCGTCCGCTTGGCGGGTGAACATGAGGATAGTGCGCCGCCGAGCGGACATGGCGGGCGCGGGCAGGAGGCTCATTAAGACGGGGTCTTCGTTGTACTCGCGGCAGATGATGAGCCACATATCTATCCCGACGCGAGCCATGAGTTGGGGGAGAAAGCTGTCTAGTGTCTCGTCAAGCATGAAATGATGGATATAACCTCTTCAGTTTTATCCGCGCATCTGCTGTTGTAAATTGCCAATTAACGCCAGCCGCTCGTTGGTTTCGATCCTTATTCCAAGCGTTTACTTCGGTGATGAGAACT
>JBGTIZ010000136.1:0-4022 GCA_041745395.1 Promineifilaceae bacterium (SeqCode)
TGCGCAGGGCGACGTAGTCACTTCGCCCTGCGCACTTCGCCCTTTAAAATTTTTATTCGACGTAGACCGAAAGATGTTCCCCGTTTTCGGTGACGGTATCCACCACCAAACCAGATTGGCGGGAGCGGGAAAATTCTTCCATTTTGGACATAAACGCTTTGTATTCGGTTTGGTTCAGGTTGGGCACAAAGCGGGCGCCCATGCGCAAGCCGGTATTGACCAGCCCAATGGGAATGTTGAGCTTGACGCGCTGTTGACCCGATTGGGGATCGGTGACGGTTACGCGGAGCCAGCGGGCTTCTGTGGTTTGCTGACGGGAACTGGGTTCGGAGTCGTCTTGGCCTGCTTTGGCTGAGTCGGTGCCAAATGGGTTCAGGTCAGGGTCTTTGGCGGCCTCGGGCGTTGGGGGCGAGATGGCTTTGAGTAGGGAAGCTCCTTCGGCGGCCGTGATTTTGCCGTTTTCAATCATTTTTAAGATGGAGAGCCGTTCTGCGGTCATGCTCATGGGGTGTTTGTTCCTTGTGCTTATGGGCAAGTTACAACATGAATCAGGTAAAGGAGTGAGAAGTGAGAAGTGGCTGGGCAACGGGTCGCCCACTTTTTACTTTTCACGTCTCACTTTTTAGTCTGCAACGCCTCGAGTAACGTGGCGCATGGTGGTGAGGGAGCGTTTGGTGTGAAAGCCAGCTTCAACGAGCAGGTCGTTCATAATGTGGTCGTCGGTGCGCTGTTCGACTTTGATAGGGCGGCGGCGCAGGTATTTGAGTCGGCGGAGGAGTTTGCCGAAGAGGGGGCGTTCTACACGGCCGTGCCACTCGGGTAAAACGCGCACCTTTAGCTGGTGGGCGCGTCCCCATTCACTGCCAATCACGCCGAGACCGATAGGTTGATCCGTCTCTTCGTCCACGGCGACCCACACTTCTTGGGAACAGTTGTTAATCATCCTGCGCCACCACTGAAGCAGAGAGCGTTTGTAGACGTCTGGTGCTAGCGCGTCGGGCCAGTTGAGGTCGGGGTGAAATGCTTGGGTGTCAATCTGGTAGGCGATTTGCCAATCTTCGCTACGCAGGGGACGCAAGTAAAAATCTATAAATTGGTCGGGAGCGATGCTAGAAACGGGGAAGTGAAGCCCCGCTAGGCGGGAGTAGGGCATCTGCCAACTGGTGGCGGTGTCTATGGCGTCGAAATTCAGCTTTTCGTATAGGCGACGGGCGTGATGGTTGCTGGCTTCGACTTGCAGAAAGATTTCACGGCCGTGGTTTTCCGCGACCCATGTCATGGTGGCCCGCATTAGGTTGCGGGCAATGCCCTGCCGCCGCATTTCAGGATAGACGGCCACGTTGGCAATCAGAAAACGCCCTGTGGTTTGGGTGGTTAGCAGAGAGACATTGCCAATGATGCGCCGGTCACGTTCCCACACAAAACCGGGGACAGGCTGATTGCTCTGGAACAAATTAAAGGGAAAGGGAGTTTGTCCCAGACTCGGGTTAATGTGCCGCTGTTCCGAATGGCGTAGCTGTTGCTTAAAAACCACTTCCAGCAAATCAATGATTTGGGGCATGTCTCGCCGCAGGTCAATTGGGCGGGCATATTCAGAGATAGCGGTTTGTGGGGCGGTGACAGGAATCGCGGTCATGTATCAGGTTTTGTGTGTCACGTAAAGAGCCGTTGTTTTTATCGATCGAACAGGGTTTTGGTCAAAGAATCGTCCCTATTTTAACGCAAGAGATGTCTCCTGTATACAGATCGTTAGAGACTATTCGTTTTTGTCTTGTAACTGTGCGCAATTCAGCCCCATACTTTTAACAAACGGCTGAAATAGGATGTGAAAAGCAAAAAGTGGGAAGTGCATTAGGTTTGCACTTCCCACTTCTCACTTTTTACTTCTTGCTTTTGACTCTCTGCCCGTCCGTTACTCCAACGCCTTGAGTAATGTGTTCGCTTCCTCGACGTCAAGCTGGCCGTTTTGGAGCATCTCCAAAATTTTGAGCTGGGCGACGGCGGTTTCAGCCGTCTTTTGAGCCGTGGGCGCTGAGGGTGCTTGCGGCTTTTGGGGTGGATGAGGGGCACGCGGCGGCGGTGGCGGCGAAGCGTAGGCGGATTGGCGTTGCATCCGCTTGAGAGCGTCTTCCGTTTTGCGCATGGCGCGTTCGATGGCGCGTTCTGCTTTGGTCGCCATTTGGTCGGCGTACTTACTGCCCAGCTCGTGTTCTAGCTCGCTAGACATGTGAGCCATGTGGGTGCTGACTTCCTGGGCGATGCTTTCGCCTAGGCCAGCCATCTGTTCGCCAAATTTCTCGAGGGCATGGACGAAGCCGAAATCCATTTCAAATTCAAAGTTGGGTGAGTCAGTTTCATGGGGGTCTTGCCCACTCATGGCGCGGAGGATGATGTCGGCTTGGCTTTCGAGGGTGAGATTGCAGTCGCCATCCCCGAGACGGCCGCGTAAATACACACGGCCGTGTTCCTCTTGCAACGTCGGTTCACCCGCTCCAGCTTGGGTTTCCTTCTTTAGTTCTTCAACCTCTGCTTCGTCAAATCCCAGCTTAATTTCTATATCGACATCCACCTCTGTCTTTGTCTCTTGAGACACATTGGCCTGTTTGGTGGTCGGCCAAGCGACCAGCGGCAGATGGTTATGAATAGCTCGCGCCGAGGCTTGCACGTTCACGGGGGTTGTCCCCGGCCAGCGCACGACAATATCCCCTTGCGCTTGGAGCCGATGCTCGCCCGGTGGCAATGCTTCCCGCAGGCGAATATCCCCTTCGACAGCGGTGATTTGCGCTTGACCAGCGATGTTACGCAGGCTGACATCTCGATCACAGTAGGCCACGGTCACATCCCCGCTGACGTTGCGCAAGACAATGTCGCCGTCGCTGTGTGTTATTTGCACCGCGCCCGTCACGTTATGCGCCATGAAGTCGCCGCGTATGTTCTGAAGAGTGATGTCTTGGCTGTTGCGCAGGCTGACATCGCCGTGGATCTTGCCGAGGTAAACGGTGTGGTCTATGTCTTTGGCGGCCAGACTGCCAGATAGGGATTTGACGATGAGTGTGCCTAGACTGCGGCAGTTGATATTGCCTTGGGCGTTTTCGATAGTGACTTGGTTGTGGAGGCCTTTGACCACGGCCGTGCCAGCTACATTACGAATAAGCAATTCTGTCTGCACGGGCGCGATAATCGTCAGCGGCCCTTGGCTTGTTACTTGAAAAACCTCGCCCGCCTCATCTTGCGTGACCGTTACCTGCGGCCCGCTGACAAAAACAATGGCTTGGTCATGCGCCTTAACCGTTAGCGGGCCAGCGCAATTTTCAATAATCAATTGAGGAGCTTTGTTTGTAGGGTATTGTTGTTTCATGAGAATAACCTCTTGAAAAGTGTGTAATGAGCTTACTGAAAAAAGGAAGAGGGAAGAAGGAAGAAAATGGGCGGGTCTTCTCGAGAAAATATCCGCGTTTTCCGCGTCCGCCCCAGTTAAATTGACCTTTTTATAGTCGACTCAGTAATGTGTCAGTTTGTTAAAAACGCCAGAGTCACCCGAAATCACTCCCGCACATAGCCCAAATCGTCCAGCGCGTTATACAAAGGTAAGGGGTCGGCCATGCGCAACGCGCCGTAGAACCATTCTTCACCATTGCCGCGAAAAAATAGTCCAATGCCAGCGTGGCGTCCTGTCAGGGGAAAGAGCAACCGCGTGGGATTATCTGTGCGGAAAGCCGTTCCAAATTTGATAGGTTCGACATAATGCACTTCCATCACGGTGTAAAGGTTGGCGTAGTCGTCAAGCGTGACATCTGATAGCCCAATGCCAATCAAGGCATTGTTGTTTAAGCGACTGATTGCGCGTTCAACCAGCGGAGCCAAGCGGATAAATTCAGGGTCGCCTGGCTGGTAAACGATGCGTTCCCCTTCATCATAAATAACAATTTGTACAGGTGGGGATACGCTGGTGGTGGCGATAAACCAGAGGGCGTCACCCGTGTTGAAAGCCACAAGGGTGTAAATCAGAAAGAAAATAAAGC
>JBGTIZ010000137.1:0-15916 GCA_041745395.1 Promineifilaceae bacterium (SeqCode)
GTCAGCGTCTCAGCTGGTCAGCATTTCAGCTTGCTTTTTGCCACATGCTTTGGTCACAGTCAAGCGGCTCAGTCGCTAAACCTGAAGTGACCTTTCGTGCAGAACAACCCGCCATTAACTTCCTTCTAATGGTAAGCAACCGTAGCTTGTCCTACACTGGGAGTGGGGATGCACGATAATACAATCTTCAAGTTTTCAAACACAATTAAAAATCAGGGGTGGCGCCATCACTGACGGCTAAGCTTGCCCAAGCCAGCCATTAGCAATGATGCCAGCCTTGAACAACAAGCCACCATACACATAAAAAAGGACAAACAAAAATGGAATATCGTCATTTAGGACGGGCAGGCGTACGCGTCAGTGCCCTCTCACTTGGTTCATGGGTCACATTTAAAACTCAGGTAGATGTACAAGCGGCCGTAGATATGATGGCCGCCGCCTACGACCACGGCGTTAACTTCTTCGACAATGCCGAAGCGTACGCTGGGGGCGAATCAGAAATTATCATGGGCAAAGCTCTCAACCAGCTTAACTGGGAACGTGGCTCGTTTCTCGTTTCTAGCAAAGTTTATTGGGGTCTAAAAGGCAACAATGACACCCAAAACAAGCCCAACATGTGGGGACTCAATCGCAAACACGTCATTGAGGCGTGCCACGATGCCCTACGGCGTCTGCAAGTTGATTACCTCGACCTGTATTTCTGCCATCGGCCAGACAGCACCACGCCTATGGAAGAAACGGTGCGCGCCATGACCGACCTCATCCAGCAGGGCAAGGTGCTGTACTGGGGCACATCCGAATGGTCTGCCCAGCAAATCATGGAAGCGTATAGCGTAGCCCGGCAATACGGTCTCGTGCCCCCCACCATGGAACAGCCCCAGTACAACATGTTCCACCGCGACCGCTTTGAGGATGAATATCGCCGCCTGTATAGCGAAATCGGCTTGGGCACGACCATCTGGTCGCCGCTGGCTTCGGGCATCCTGACGGGTAAATATAATGAGGGCATTCCCGAAGATTCTCGGCTAAATCTGCCTGGCTACGAATGGCTACGCAAGAATCTGCATAGCGAAAAAGGGCAGGCTAATTTAGAAAAAGTACGCCAAATGAGCGAAGTTGCGGCCGATTTAGATACGAACATGGCTCGCTTGGCCTTAGCTTGGTGTCTCAAGAATCCCAATGTCAGCACCGTTATCACGGGTGCGTCACGCTTGGAGCAGGTGCATGACAATATGGCCGCGCTGGATGTGTTGCCCAAGCTGACCGACGAAGTCATGACTCGCCTTGAAGAGATTTTGGACAACAAACCAGCTGAGCCAAGCTTCTAGGAGAGAATCTTGCCAATTTGCGGGTCAGTAGCCTTTGTAGATTCAAAAACAAATCGGAGAATAAGCTGAGTAAGAAGTGAGACGTGAAAAGTAAGGAGTGGGCGACTAGTTGCCATGCTACTTCTTACTTCTCACCTTTTACTTTTCACTCGTTTACCTGATTTGTTTCTTAACTTGCAATAGCTGACTGACCCGCTGAGCGGACGTATTATGTCAGATACAAAAAAGGTGTTGCCGATTATTGGGCTGACGGTGGGGGGGATTCCAGAGAATGTGCTGGTGTGTGGCGACCCTGCCCGAGCAGAAAAAACGGCAGAATTTCTGGATGGGGCGCAACTCGTGGCTCAGAACCGTGAGTATCATGCTTATCAGGGCACGTTTAAGGGCATGTCCGTGTTGGTTTGCTCACATGGCATTGGCTCACCGGGGGCGGCCATGGCCTTTGAAGAGTTGATTACGGCGGGGGCACGCCATATTATTCGGATTGGGACATGCGGAGCGATACAGGCAGATATTGCGGATGGGGATTTGATTATTACCACGGCCGCGGTAGCTAATATCGGTTTTGCGCGAGAATATGTGCCCCCCTATTACCCCGCCGTGGCGACTCCAGAGTTGGTGATTGCGTTGGAAAACACGGCCGTGTCCAAAAACTGGCCCCACCATCGCGGCCTGGTCATCACCCGCGACCTCTTTTTTACTGGCATAGACACCCCCTTCGCTCCCAACTACCAAACCCTTGCCGCGGCCAACGTGCTAGCTGTTGAAATGGAATGCGCCGCCTTGTTTATGATTGGTAGCTTAAGAAAAGTAAACACCGCCGCGATTTTGGCGGTAGACGGCAATGTGTTACAAACCATAGAAACCCTAGACAGCTACAATCCCCACCGCAACATCGTTGCCCAAGCTGTCGCCACCGAAATCGAGATTGCCCTAGAGGCGTTGTTGAAAGTAAGTGGTAGGTTGTAAGTGGTAAACAGATGACCACCTGCATTGCCCACCATCTGCTCCTAACGCGGTTTTGTGCCTACATGAATCGCTATCGTGCCAAACATAAAGAGTCGATATTGCACATCCTCATACCCCAGTTGGCGCATTGTGTCAGCCAAATCATCTGGAGTGCGGAACTGCTTGGTCGAGTCAGGCAAATAGCTATACGCATCGCTCGACCCCGCAATGAGCCGCCCCAGCGTGGGAATCACATAATTGAGGTGAATCATAATAAAAGGCTTGAGCAAGTTATTTTTGGGCGGGCTGGACTCTAATACAACGACACGACCCCCCGGCCGTGTGACCCGCATCTGCTCCCGAAACGCCCCCTCCACGTCAATGACGTTACGCATCAAAAAACCAGATACCACGGCGTCAAAAGTATTGTTAGGGTAAGGCAGGGTCAGAGTGTCGCACGTTACCCAATCAATCGCGACGCGTTCGGGGTATTGTTTACCCACCTGCATCATTTCAATGGTAAAATCCCCGCCTACGGCATGAATATCTTCATGCTGGGTGAGGGCTTCGTAAGCAATATCGCCCGTGCCGGTGGCAATATCAAGAACACGGCCGTGGGCAGGCAAATTCGCCAGTTCCACAACCACCTTACGCCACTTTACATCCTGTCCCCCCGTCATCAGACGATTCATGCGGTCATAACGCCCAGCAATCTGGGCAAACATATTTTGTACGTACTCTGCGCGTTCCTTTCCTTGTAGATGTGCCATAATGCAGCCAAGTATATCCTCATGAAGTTAACAAAAGGCAATAAATAGCAAATTGAAAGCTAGCCAAGCCTCACACAACTTGTTAGAATAGGGATTAGATACAAATTACACCAAAATGACACCATTTTGGCACGAGAATGATTGGCTAATGTCATACCAAATCGGTATAAGTTAATCTTTTAATGGCTCACAGTCAATCATTGAGGAGGTAATCAAGCAACATTACGATTACTAACTGTATATTTGTAAAACCCATGAAGTTCGCTCTATGTATTCTGTTTTAGCATGAGGCACACAAGTTTCTCATGTACTTACCATCTCTACTAATGGAGGAGATTAAAGAAAATGTTTAAAAGAATGTCAATTTTATTGACGGCACTGCTACTGCTAAGCTTCACGCTAGCCGCTTGTACTGCAGAACCACAAGTGGTTGAAGTAGAAGTGACGCGCGAAGTCGAAGTAGTTCGCACCGAGACGGAAGTTGTTGAAGTCCCCGTCGAACAAGAAGGTGAGACCATCACCGTTGAAGTTACCCGTGAAGTTGTTGTTGAAGTCGAAACTGCACCAGAAGTGGTAGCAGTAGACCGCAACGGCGCTTGGGTTGATACTGTCGTCGTTATCGAAGAACCGAGCGCGGAAGCGGCTGTTAATCGTTTGGAAGTAGGCGACATTGATATCTACGCCTTCCAAGTAAGTAACCCTGAAGTTGCTAACCGCGTAGCCGCCTCATCTGCCCTCGGTTCCGAAGGCTCTTCTGGTTCCTACTCAGAACTGTCCTTCAACCCCGTTGGTCCTATCTTTGAAGAAACGGGCAAGCTGAATCCGTTCGCCGTTCCCGCCGTGCGTGAAGCGATGAACAAATTGGTTGACCGCAACTTCATTGCCCAAGAAATCTATGGCGGTTTAGCCATTCCTCGTTGGCACGCTTTCAACATCGCTTCTGGTGACTACGCCGCTATGGCTGACGTTGCCCGCGCGTTGGAAGCAGAGTATGCCTACGACAAAGACGCGGCCGAAGCCGTGATTACGGCCGAAATGGAAGCCCTTGGGGCGGAATTGGTTGGTGGCGTCTGGAATTACGAAGGCGAACCAGTCGAAATCACGATTCTAATCCGTTCTGAAGACGAACGTACCCAGATTGGTGACTACGTTGGTAACCAACTCGAAGACATCGGTTTCACCGTCATCCGCGACTACAAAACCGCCGCCGAGGCATCCCCCATCTGGATTAGTGGCGACCCCGCCGCTGGTCTGTTCCACATCTACACCGGTGGGTGGATCACCACGCAGGTTCCACGTGACTTGGGCACAAACTTTGCCTTCTTCTACACCGACACTGGCCTAGCCTCTCCCCTGTGGCAAGCCTATGTTAACGACCCCGAATTCTATGACGTTGCGCAAGCATTGAACAACAATGAATTCACCACGCTTGAAGAGCGTCGTGAGTTGATTGCGACAGCCATGGATCTGGCGTTGGAAGATTCCGTGCGCGTTTGGTTGGTTGACCGCACCAGCATCACCCCCCGTCGTGCTGAAATCTCCGTGTCCTCTGACCTCTATGGTGGTATCAGCGGTTCCCGCCTCTGGCCCTTCACCCTGCGTCGTGGCAATGACGTTGGTGGTTCTGTGACCATCGCCATGCCCAGCATTTTGACCGGCCCTTGGAACCCGCTTGATGGTACCAACTGGATTTACGATGCGATGCTCTATCGTGGTATCGCTGACCTTGGTGTTCTTCCTGACCCCTTCACCGGTATCAATCGTCCTCAACGGATTGAGCGTGCTGAACTGTTCATCCAAGAAGGTCTGCCCGTTGGTCGTACCCTTGATTGGGTTGACCTGCAGTTCGTTGATGAAAATGTTGTACCCGATGATGCGTGGGTAGACTGGGATCCAATTGAACAGCGTTTCTTGACCGCTGGTGAAGTTTATACCGAAACCGTAACCTCGCTGAGCAAGAGCGTGGCTTACTACCCAGCTGATTTCTTTGAGACCGTCACTTGGCATGATGGTAGCCCCATCTCCTTGGGCGACTTTGTCATGTCCATGATTTTGACCTTTGACCGTGGCTATGAAGACAGTCCCTACTACGATGCTTCCAAGACAGCGGCTTTGAATGCGTTCAAATCCTCTTTCCGTGGGATGCGCGTTGTCTCCACAGATCCCTTGGTTATTGAGCATTACACCGATAACTACCAGTTAGATGCCGAAAATGGTGTTATTACTTGGTTCCCAACCTATGGCTTTGGCTCTGGGGCGTGGCACAATTTAGGTCTCGGCCTAGCGGCAGAAGAAGCCGAATTGACTGCTTTCACCTCTTCTAAAGCAACGGAATTGGAAGTAGACCAAGTTAGCTACATTGGTGGTCCCACGCTAGAAGTTCTGCGTGCACAATTGGCCACAGCCGCTGAAGAAGGCTTCGTGCCCTATGCGCCCACCATGGGCGAGTTCGTGACGGCTGAAGAAGTGACTCTCCGCTACGAGAATCTGCAAGAATGGGATCGTCGTCGTGGTCATTTCTGGCTCGGCACTGGCCCCTTCTACCTGCAACGTGCCTTCCCAGTTGAAGGAACGGTTATCCTTGAGCGTTACGATGCGTTCCCCGATTCAGCTGACAAATGGGCAGGCTTCTCTGCTCCTGCTATCGCTGAAGTGGAATTGGACGGCCCTGGCCGTGTAACCATCGGTGAAGAGGCTGTGTACGATGTGTTCATTACCTTCCAAGGCGAACCCTATCCTGCGGAAGATGTAAGCGAAGTTAAGTACTTGCTCTTCGACGCCACGGGTTCATTGGCCGCTACTGGTACAGCAGAAGCTGTAGCTGATGGTCTGTGGGAAGTTGTCCTGGATGCGGACGCCACGGCCGAGCTGGCTGAAGGGTCTAACCGTTTGGAAATCGTGGTGATTTCTACTCGGGTGGCTCTGCCCAGCGTTGACTCCCTTGAGTTCATTACGGCTCCGTAGTTGATGTTACCAATCCTTGCCTAATGTTTGGGGAGTGTGTCACTCACGTGTGTGACACACTCCTCATTTGTTGGGTAATGATTTGAAACAGTTCAAGAGGGTTTTGATTACCTCTATATGATGTTTGATGAAATAGGGGTGGGGTACATTTCCCTCGCCCCTATTTTACATTTTGTCACTGTTGTTATGGAGAGGACTGTCATGGCTACAACTACTTCCACTACTTCCAATGATGTTTCTTTAGAAGAGAGTAGATCGGCGGCTTCGAGAGAAGCTTTCTTGCGTTTGGGTCGATACACGGCCGTGCGCGTTATCGCCCTCTTTTTTACCGTATTAATTGGCGTCTATTTAACAATTTTGATTGCTAACATGGGCGGCGCAGTTGATGATATTCGGCGCGGCCAAATTCGTGAAGGGATTTCCCTCGCCATCGGGATGGATCCCGAAACGCGGCAACTTCCTCAAGCAGAACGAACAGCTTTGATGGAAGCTCTGATTGCCACAGAAGAGGAACGCTTGGGCCTTAATCGCCCCTTTATTTTGCGGAGCTTCGGCTTTTTAACCGACGCTATGACGCTTAACCTCGGCCGTGCCGACCAAATGACCAGCGACAGCGGCTCCAAAGAAGTACGCCTCATCATTTTAGAACGGTTGCCACACACGCTTGTCCTCTTCGCCACAGCCAACTTCGTTCTCTTCTTCATGGCTCTCTTCATTGCTCTTGGTCTCTCGCGGCAATATGGCAGTTGGATAGACAAGTTTGTGGTAGGCATGGCTCCTACCTCCGCCGCTCCTGGTTGGTTTTACGGCATCTTCTTGATCCTACTCTTTGCGGCTCTGCTAGGCTGGTTCCCCTTTGGTGGTGCCGTCAAAGCCCCCCCACCCGACTCAACATTTGAGTATGCCATTAGCTTGGCCTACCACATGGCTCTGCCTACGTTGGCCATTATCATCTCGTCTGTGTTTATCTCTATTTACAACTGGCGTACCTTCTTCCTCATTTATTCGAGTGAAGATTATGTCGAAATGGCCAAAGCCAAAGGGTTGTCTTCCCGCCAGATTGAACGACGCTATATTTTACGCCCGACTCTGCCCACCATTATCACCAGCTTCGCGCTCAGCCTCATCGCCCTATGGACAGGTTCTATTGTGCTAGAGACAGTCTTTAACTGGCCCGGCTTAGGACGACTTTTATTCCGAGCGATTGGATTGTATGACACCCCAGTCATCGTTGGCTCAACCGTCATTTACGCTTATCTACTCGCTTTGACTGTCTTCTTGCTCGACTTTATCTATGCCTTGGTTGACCCTCGGGTCAAAGTTGGTAGCGGAGGCCAAAAATCATGACGAATTTCTGGAATAACTTCAAAAATATCACCCAATACCCCTCGGCTATTGCTGGGCTAATGATTATTGCTTTCCTCTTGTTCATATCCGTTTATGCAATAGTGACAATTCCTTATGAGGAAGCGGTTCGCTTATGGCGCGGTGGTGACGAGGTGTGGCGCACCTATCCCCGCAATGCTCAACCAGCTTGGGTCAACATTTTTTCCCAAACGAAAAAGTCAAACACGATTATCCTTGACTCACTAGACGAGAATGACAATGTTGAAAAAACAGTCACACAACGTGGCGAAAACATTGATATTACGCTTGTCTATACCTTTGAGTACGATGCCGACACGTTCCCACAAGATTTAAGTTTGTTTATGACGGCTAGGTATATTGAAAAACAGCCGTTCGCTTCCATGACTTGGATTACTCCCGATGGTCGTGAAATTCGCATCGGTGACATGAGCATTCGCCCCGCAGAAACCTATCGGATGACTCAAGACAGTCGTCTGTTGCGCCGCTTGGGTGATAACCCCACCGTGCAACAAGGGTTGTTTATTACACCTGATTCTGACCCCCCACGGCCCTTAGCTGGCACTTACCAACTTATCGTCGAAGTTGCCCTTTTTGAGCCAGGTGCAACCATTGATGATGTTGATGCCGTTTTCGTTTCCTATGGTGAAGTATACGGCCTAGCCGGCACCGATCATCGCCGGCGTGACCTTTCTGTCGCCCTGTTATGGGGCACACCTATTGCCCTTGCTTTTGGGTTGCTAGGTGCTTTGGGCACGAATGTCATTACCATGATCATCGCCGCCGCTGGCGTGTGGTATGGCGGTATGATAGATGCCACCATCCAGCGGATTACCGAAGTCAATCTCATCCTGCCTGTCCTACCAATTCTCATTATGATAGGCGCCTTTTACTCTCGAAGTATCTGGATCATTTTAGGTGTCATCATCTTGCTTAGCATCTTCGGCGCCAGCATCAAAACCTACCGCGCCATCTTCTTGCAAGTCAAAGAATCCTCCTACATCGAAGCGGCGCAAGCATATGGTGCAAGCAATTTCCGCATCATTCTAAACTATATGATTCCGCGGATTATTCCGCTCATCGTTCCCGCCTTGGTCATCGGTATTCCTAGCTTCGTCTTCTTAGAAGCCACCTTAGCCATCTTAGGGTTAGGCGACCCCCTCTTACCCACATGGGGCAAAGTCATCTATGATGCCCAAGTCCAAGGTGCGCTCTACAACGGCTTTTATTATTGGGTGCTGGAACCAGCCGCCCTCCTTATGTTAACAGGTTTAGGCTTCTCTCTACTTGGCTTTGCCTTAGACCGTATCTTTAACCCACGCTTAAGAGGTGTCCAATAATCATGGCTGATGAAAGCGTACTTCTAGATATTAAACAATTAGCTCTCCATTTTAGTGCCTCCCAAGGCGTAGTCCAAGCCGTTGATTACGTTGATTTTCGGTTAGACCACAATGAGGCGGTCGTTATTATTGGTGAATCAGGCTGTGGTAAAACATCCTTGGTCAAAGCGTTGTTGCGCCTGCTCCCCCGAAATGTTGCTACTTACGAAGGTAGCATTCATCTAAAGGGCACCGATGTCATGAAGCTCAGTGACGAGCAGTTCCGGCGTCAGGTGCGCTGGGTGCGCATGTCGTTGGTTCCCCAAGCGGCTATGAACGCGCTCAATCCTGTTATACGGGTGGGCGACCAAGTAGCTGAGCCAGCGATTATCCATTTGGGTTTGGACAAAGAGCAGGCGATGAAGCAAGCCGTGCAAATGTTCCAGCATGTGGGTGTGCCTATTGACTTCATGACTCGCTATCCCTTTGAGTTAAGCGGTGGCATGCGCCAGCGCGTGGCGATTGCGATGGCGTTGGTAACGGTGCCTGATCTAATCGTGTTGGATGAACCAACGTCGGCTCTGGACGTATTGACCCAAGCCAATATCATGAATCTGCTGAAACGGATCAAAAAAGAAATGGGGACAAGCTATATTCTCATCACCCATGACATTGGAACCTCAAGTGAGTTAGCTGATAGTGTGGCGGTCATGTATGCAGGACAAATTGTGGAAGAAAGTGATGCAATGAACTTCTTCTCAGAGCCATTGCATCCCTATTCGCAAAAACTGATGTCAAGTGTCCCGCGTCTACATGGCGATACAGAACCTGACTTTATTACCGGTCAACCACCCAGCCTGATTAATCCCCCCACAGGTTGTCGGTATGCGGATCGCTGTCACAAGCGCTTTGAGAAGTGTGATGAAGAGCCACCAATTATCGAACATCATGATGGTCGCCGTGTCAAATGTTGGCTGTATGCGGATGAGGGAGGCTAGGAAAAGAGAATGTCTGTTACTATGAAAGATTCTGAGCACATTAATTCCCCACAAGGTGTGGATAAAAGAGATCCTATCTTGTCGGTACGAGATTTACGTGTCTGGTTTGAACTGCGCAAATGGGGGTTTAGTCACGCGGGCTATGTACGTGCCGTAGATGGGGTGAGTTTTGATTTGCCCCGTAGCGAATCAGTGGCTGTGGTAGGCGAAAGTGGTTGCGGTAAGTCTAGCCTGATGAAAACGATTCTGGGACTTAATCGGCCAACTGAGGGAGATTTAATCTTTGATGATATGCGGTTAACTGAAATGGGGCGAGGCGATATGCGCCGTTTTCGTTCCCAAATTGGTTATGTTCAGCAAGACCCGTATGGTGCGTTGGCGCCCTTCATGAAGATAGAACGTATTCTTGAAGAGCCGATGATTGTGAACGGCATTAAAGATAAACAAGAACGGATGCGCCGCATCACAAAGGCGTTGACGGACGTAAAAATGACGCCAATTGACGATTTCTTGCAAAAATACCCGCATATGCTGAGCGGTGGGCAACAACAGCGCATTGTTATTGCGCGGGCGATGGTCATGGAGCCAAAGTTGCTTGTAGCGGATGAGCCTGTTTCGATGCTGGATGCGTCGGTACGGGTGGAAATTCTAAAACTATTGCGTGCATTGCAAGAAGAGCGGGAACTGGCGGTTATTTACATCACGCATGACCTTTCGACGGTGCGTTATTTTTCAGAGCGCATTTTTGTGATGTATGCGGGACAAATCATTGAGAAAAGCCATGTAGATGATTTGATTGCCAATCCCAGGCATCCGTATACGGTAGCCTTGCTAAATGCCACGGCCGAGCCAGAAGCGAAGAATGCGTTGAGTTACCGTGATATTCCGCCAGGTGAGCCGCCTAGTTTGGTGAACCCGCCGAAGGGATGTCGGTTCCATCCCCGTTGCCCACACATTATGAAGGGTGTGTGTGATGAGGAGGAGTCGCCGGAGTTTGAACCAGTTGCGGGGCATTTTGTGAAGTGCTGGCTGTATAGTAAAGAGCACGGCGATGGTAACGTCGTCGTTAATCCGTAGCCCGAACCACGACAGGAAAAAGCGGTAAAGGCCAATGAACTTGTTGAGCAATCCCAAAGTCACCATCGTTATAGCCATCGTCATGCTCTGCATCGGTATCGCCATGCCCTTCGCCATGATGCTACAAGTTCTACCCTCTACCCTTTTCCTCAACTTCATCGCTTATGTTATGTCCATAGGCGGGTTGGTTCTAGGCTTCGTAGGTGTCTCGGCTTATTGGTACGTCAACGACGAAGACGACGATTACTATAAGTTTTAAGAGCCAACATTATAGCGTCCACGTTCCAACAAAAAACAGGTGTTAGCTTCTAGCTGACACCTGTTTTTTTCTGTTTTACTCTGTTTTTAGATGAGGGGAAACCCACGGCCGTGGGCAAACAACAACCGGCAAACTACCCTAACGAATCAACTTGCTCGACTTACCCTCTTCCAATAGCCAACAAGCCGCAAAATGTTCCCCCCCATAATCCTTAAACGGCGGTTCCTCCTGCGCACAACGATCATACGCCAACGGACAGCGCGTATGAAAACGACATCCCTTCGGCGGATTAAGCGGACTAGGCACATCCCCTTCCAAAATAACCCGCTTGCGCTGAGCCGCTAACTTCGGATTCGGAATAGGAATCGCCGACATCAAGGCCTGCGTATAAGGATGCAAAGGATTACGGAACAGCTTCTCACGCGGAGCCATCTCCACCATCTTGCCCAAATACATCACCCCCACGCGATCGCTAAAATGCTCAACCACGCTCAAGTTATGCGCAATAAACAAGTAAGTCAGACCAAAGTCCTCCTGCAACTCACGCAACAGGTTCAAAACCGACGCCTGAATAGACACATCCAAAGCCGAAACAGGTTCATCACACACAATAAATCTCGGCCTCAGCGCCAAGGCCCGCGCAATCCCAATACGCTGACGCTGACCACCAGAAAACTCATGCGGATAACGCCGCGCATGATCTGCCCGCATACCCACCCGAGTCAACATCTCAACCACCACGTCATATCGAGCCTGCGCGTTCATCTTGGTATGCACCCGCAACCCCTCAGAAATACTCTCCCCAATCGGCATGCGCGGGTCTAACGACGAATAAGGGTCTTGAAAAATGATCTGCATGTCTCGCCGCATCTGTTTTAATTGGCGCTTGTCATACTCAAAAACATTCTCCCCCTCAAACTCAACCGTACCATCTGTATGAGGCAAAAGACGCAAAATCGTGCGCCCGGCCGTGGTTTTGCCACAGCCAGATTCACCCACTAAACCCAAAGTCTCCCCCTCATAAACATGAAAACTCACATCATCAACAGCCTTTACCCACCCCGTCACCCTCTGCAACAACCCCGAGCGCACAGGATAATACTTCTTCATGTTTTTGACATTAAGCAAAATCTTCTTATTGCTTTTGTGTATCTTCAATTGCTGTCCACTGTCAGCCACGATATTGTTTACTTGCTTTTCAGCCATCAATCTTTACTCCTGTTTCTCGTACAGCCAACAGCGCACCTTATGATTAGGGCCAACTTCAATCAAATTAGGCTCTTCCCGTGTACAAATCTCCAACTCATTCTCCACCCGTGGCAAACAACGAGGTGCAAATTTACAACCTTCTGGCAAATCTACTAAATTAGGCACAGAGCCAGGAATCGCCAACAACTCGCGGTCTACTTCACCCAGTACCGGCGTCGCCCCAATAAGGGCAATCGTATACGGATGCTTCGGGTCTTCAAACAGCTCATTAACAGGCGACTCCTCCACCACACGCCCCGCATACATCACATTCACCCGGTCACACATCTCAGCCACCACGCCCAAATCATGCGTGATAAGAATAATAGCGGTCTCCATCTTCGTGCGCAGATTGCGCATCAAATCCAGAATCTGCGCCTGAATGGTCACATCCAAAGCCGTGGTCGGCTCATCCGCTATCAACAACTCTGGCACACATGCCAGAGCCATGGCAATCATTACCCGTTGCGCCATTCCTCCCGAAAGCTCGTGTGGAAAAGCCTTAACCCGTGATTCAGGCTCAGGAATACCAACCATGGCTAGCAATTCAATCGCCCGCTTCTCCCCCGCATCCTTGCCCAAATCCTGATGAATATGCAGAACTTCAGACAACTGATCCCCCACGCGAAACACCGGATTCAAACAGCTCGTAGGCTGTTGAAAAATCATGGACATCCGATTGCCACGCAACTTCGTCATTTGATGATCGCTCAAATTCACCAAATCTTGATTATCGAAAATGATCTCGCCTTCAATAATGCGACCGGGTTGCCCAATTAGCTTCATCATAGACAAAGACGTGACACTTTTGCCACAGCCAGATTCACCCACAATCCCCAAAACTTCCCCACGGCGCACCCGCAAATCCACCCCATCCACCGCACGCACAACGCCGCCTTCCGTAAAAAAATGCGTTTTCAGACCTTTCACTTCGAGAATAACGTTTTTATCACTCACTTGCACTGCCCTTCCTTATTTGCATCCTAGGAGTTACACCAACATCTGAAACTTCAAAATCCACATATCTTTTTACAGCTTCAAACGTGGATCAAGCGCATCACGCAAACCATCGCCAAGGTAGTTAAAAGCCAATACCGTAACAAAAATGAACATACCTGGATAAAGAGCCAAAGTCGGGTCTTGTAACATTTTTGACTGCGCTTCCTGAAGCATATTGCCCCACGTCGCCACGGGCGGGTTGATACCAAAACCCAAGAAACTCAAAGCTGATTCAGTCAAAATAACGCCCCCTAGACCCAGCGTAGCATTGACGATAATGGGGGGAATGGCGTTGGGAACCATATGCCGACGAATAATAGCCCAGCTAGACAGACCTAATGCCCGCGAAGCTTCTGTAAATTCTTGATTACGCAAGCTGAGCACCATAGCGCGTGACAAACGGCAACCGCCAGTCCAACCCAACAGGCTCAAAATGGCAATAATCACAATGGCTTGACTCCACTCAGGTGCTACGCCCGGTATTCGTACATTTCTAAAAAGAGAAGACAGGGTCAAGAGCAAGGGCAAAGCTGGCAAAATTAAAATAAACTCCGTCAAGCGCTGGAGTAAATTATCTACCCACCCCCCAAAATAGCCAGAAACCGACCCAAGGAAAATACCTATTGTCTCCCGAATCATCACAACCGTAAAAGAGATAAACAGAGACAACCGTCCCGCAACCAACAGCCGATAAAGCGTATCACGGCCGAGTGAATCCGTTCCCAAAGGATGTGCCCATGAACGCCCCGCACTCACATTGAGCAAATCCTGTGTATCACGCGCATAAGGTACATACCGTCCCTGCTGAAAATTATAATAAGTCATGCGGGACATAATCATCGGTCCAACAATGACACTAGCAATTAGAAACCCAAGCAAAGCCAAGCTAACCATAGCTAACCGGTGGCGACGCAAGCGCTTCCAATAGGTAACAAAAATATGCTCAGGCTTGGTGGTAACAGCGGCTTCGGCCTGTAACGCATCTGCATCAATTTGGGCAACTGACATTTTTCACTCCGTTTAACAATATCTTTTCGTAAATAGTTGGGTAAGCGTTCCGGCCTAAAGGGCCTTTCTCGAAAGGCTGAACGGTTACTGCCGTTTAATCAAAGCGAATACGTGGATCAACCAGCGTATATAAAATATCACCAATCAGCGTGGCCACAACGACTAAGATGGCTGAAATAAACAAAATTGCCATCACAATGGGCCAATCATCACGGCCGAGCGCATCTACAAACAACCGCCCCATGCCAGGATAGTTAAAAACCGTCTCGGTCAAAACAGCCCCACTAAAAATATCTGGGATCTGCAACACCACCACCGTAACAATGGGAATTAACGCATTCCGGGCGGCATGTTTCACAATCACCACCCGTTCACTCAGACCCTTTGCCCGCGCCGTGCGCACATAATCTTGACGCAAAACCTCTAGCATGGAAGACCGCATAAAACGACTCCAGCCAGCCAAATAAACCAGGGTCAACATCATGACAGGCAAGACAAGATGAATGGCATAGTCAGCCGCCGATTCGCGCTGAATGCCCAGAACATCTTGAATACTACCAGGTAAAATGCGGCGGGTAATTACGTCACCACTGGGAAAAAACGGCCAGCCCCATTCCCGTATCGTGTGCCCAAAAAAGAGAATCAATAATAAACCAAACCAAAACACAGGCATGGCAATGCCAAAATAGCTAAAAGACGAAACGATGTAGTCAAAAACAGAGTATTGTTTAACGGCCGAAATAATACCGATGGGAATAGCCACAACCAAGGACAATACGGTGACAATGACCATTAAGCGAATCGTATTAATAAGGCGGTCACCAATAATGCCGGCAACAGGCTGACCTCTAGCCATCGACCAAGACTCCCCAAAGTCAAACCGTAGAATACCCTGCCCACAGGGATTCCGTTGCCCTGGCTGCACATTAGCATTGGTTCCCCCCGCCGCTTGGCATTTAGGCGATTGAAAATCTGACCACGTCCCTGTATAAGGCGGTGCTGTTGAAGTGCTAGGATGCCCTAAAAGCGTGCCAACCTCGTCAATCCAATCTTCGCCAGCGACCCAAGCCAAATAGCGTAGATAAAAAGGGCGATTCAGACCCAAGGCCTGCTCAATACGTGCCCGTTGCACATTATCAATACGCTGTTCACGATTACCCGTCTGGTTCAAACCAGATAGCGGCCCCCCAGGAACTGCGTTCAGAAGTACGTAAATAGCCATGGTAGATAAAATAACCACCAGTACCATTTGTAATGCTCGGCGAATCAAATAATTCGTCATGTTTTACCTTCCTACGTTTGTTCAATCCAGCTAGCTGGTACGACAGCCCTGTCAATATTTAGTCAAATAGTTTAACTACTAACGCACCCAAGGGCTTTTGGACTTTAAGAAAATAATTCGGTAAAAGATTTTGCCTTCTGCGCTGATGAATGGGCCGAGTCGCCTGCGGCGGCTCGGCTATTCTAAAGGGGTATTTTTTCGTTTGGGCGAACGCCCAAACGAAAAAATACCCCTTTCCAGTGAGTCGTGGCCTGCGGGCCACGACGAACCAATCTGTAAAAAGTGCAAACATAGTGAGACTTGTTGGGGAAGTAGTTATTACAAATATACAAATAAAAGTGGTGGGGGGAT
>JBGTIZ010000138.1:0-32954 GCA_041745395.1 Promineifilaceae bacterium (SeqCode)
CGAAAAAAATACCCTTTAGAATAGCCGAGCCGCCGCAGGCGGCGAGGCGTGTCGAGCTACGATTTTTTGTCTGAACAATTTGTGACCAACACAATTTCTACATTATTCATTTCTGGCTCTTTGGGATCTCATGGGGTTTGGTCTGAAATCAAATGCGTGATGCGCGGGTTTCTCTGGTCACACATTGCGTTTTGCGCATCATTTGATGTCAACCCCCTGAATTCCTGAAGAACCTCATTTCTAAAGGAGGAATTTTGTCATGGTAACTGCTTTAGCTAATTTAGGAACAGCGTTTGGGCTGTCCAGCAGTGCGGGACTCAACGCTTATATCCCTCTGCTTCTCTTTGCTATCGCCGCCCGGCTGGGCTGGGTTGAGCTAGGAGAACCATATGACCTCATTGCTCATAATTACGCGCTTGCTCTGCTGAGCATTCTGCTTATTGTCGAGATGTTTGTAGACAAAATACCTGCTCTGGATACAGTCAACGATATTATTCAAACGTTGGTTCGACCCACAGCCGGCGCGTTTTTGTTTGCCATGAATGCCGACATTATTACGGATGCGAGTCCTGTTATCGCCATTATGGCGGGGATTTTGCTGGCTGGCGGGGTGCATGGCGCCAAAGTGGTGACGCGCCCTGTGGTCACGGCCACCACGGCCGGGACAGGCAATTGGGCGGTCAGCTTGTTCGAGGATTTTATCGCCGTAGTGACTTCACTCATGGCCTTGATTTTGCCCATTTTGCTGATGATCATCCTGTTGCCCGTGATGTTTTTCGGTGGCCGCAAGCTGTTCCGCCGCTGGCGCAAACAAGATAAGCTCGCGTTTGATTAGCGTCAAAATTTACGGGTTCTTTGAGAATTCACGAGGTCAGTTAGCCATTCTCTGCAATAGACAGTCCATGCCCAGAGAAAAACCACCTGACACATGACACGTGAAACATGACACCATTCAAAACCCCACAAAATCCCAAAGACCCAATTTACGCCACCTAAACTGGGGCGGTGGGGCAGTTGGCTCTGGGGGCAATAGGCTATAATAAGCCCATGTCTATTTCTGTCACTGAGCAACTTCTGCGCCATCTTTTGCCCATGATGCAACAGCATCTGCACCAGATTCGGGTGCTGGCCACGGAACAAACCACGGCCGTGTATTTTGTCGGCGGTCTGGTGCGTGACCTGTTACTGGGACAAGGGAGCCATGATTTAGATGTCGTGCTAGAGGGGAGCGGTCTGCACTTTGCCGAAGCCATTTACGAACGATACGGCGGGCGCATCACCCTGCATCCCCGCTTTGGCACGGCCACCTGGTGGCCTGACGAGAGCGAAGCGGTCATTGATTTCATCACCGCCCGCGCCGAGAGCTACCCCCAACCGGGCGCATTGCCCGTCGTGGAACCCGCCACGCTCGTCGAAGATTTGGCGCGGCGGGATTTCACGCTCAACGCCCTCGCCGTGCGGCTGGATGACCCCCACTTTGGAACCCTCATAGACCTGCACGGCGGCTTGGCTGATTTACAGTTGGGCCGTTTGCGGGTACTCCATTCGCGCAGTTTTCAGGACGACGCGACGCGCATCTGGCGCGGGGTGCGCTATGAGCAGAGGCTGGGATTTGCCTTTGGGAAGAACACGGCCGTGTATCTCACCCGCGACCTCGACTACCTGCGCACCATCAACGGCAACCGCATCCGCCACGAATTAGAGCTAATTCTACAAGAACCCCATCGCGCCCAAATGCTGGCGCGGCTGGATGCACTGGGCGCGTTGCGCTTTGTGGCGTGGCGGCTCCGCTGGGTGGATGAGGTAGAAATTTGGTTTGAGCGGGCAAACACGGCCGATTTAAGCGATGCGGAGCGCGTGACCCTCTATTTAGCTCTCTGGCTGTTGCCCCAAGAAGCGCGCACACGCGCCTCAGCCCTGCGTTATTTGTGCCCAACCAATGCGACGCAAGCGGTGGTCATTGACCTTGCTCGAGCGTGGGCGCATCTGCGGCAGGTGGTCTGGTCGCCCGACACGCCACCCAGCGCGGTGGCGCGATTGCTGGCTCCTTATCAGGATAGCCCGCTTGTGGTGCGTGGTCTCACGGCCGTGGCCGGTTTGGGCACGCCGCTCGGCCAGTTGCTGGCCCAATACGAAGCAGAGTGGCGGCACGTGCGCCCGTCTATCACGGGACACACGCTCAAGGAGATGGGGTTGAAGCCTGGGCCGCACTTTCGGGAATTGCTCACGGCCGTGTGGGCGGCTAAGCTGGACGGCCAAGTGCAGACGGAAGCAGAAGAACGCGCATTGGTGAGCCTATTGAGCCGGCAGACCCCCTAGATACAAAACAAACACGGCCGAGATTCTCTTCTAAAAGAGAACTCGGCCGTGTTGGCTAAAATGGGAGATAGCTTAGATAAGGCGGTTATTCAGCCGTTTAGTTGGGGGTTTCCTCTGTTTCAGCACGCTCCACGGTGATGGTGCAGTTGGTTAGAACTGCCGCACCCAAAGCCACGGCCGTGTACATCAGCAAAGGCGGGAAGAAGCCGACCAAACCCACCGCTACGGGAATATCCAGCAGGGTGCGTCCATCGCGGCTGTGTACCATAATCCGGCGCACATTGACCTCTTTATAGAGCATTTGCAAGAAGCTGAGCAATTCCTCGCCCGCTACTTCAAACTCTTCCGTCCAACTATTCTCACTGGTTTCTGCGCTATCCTCGCCATTCATTTCTTCCTCGAGAATAACCTCTTCCACCAACTCCGCATCTTTTTCTTTTTTATCTTTCTTATCTTTTTTCTTAGACATTTTCGATCTCCTTGTTAGCTAATCAGCCACGCTACTTTTCACTTTTAACTTCTTACTTTCACTTCACCCGACGGCGGTCTTGCCAAAATAGATAAAGGCCAGCCGCAATGAGCAATAATGGCCACCATGGCCCTAAAGACTCAAAGATGAGCAGTTCAAAGAACAGCCCCAAGCCGAGGAATAAATAGAAAAACAGACGGATAAATTTTTGCCCAAACGCATGGACAGTGTGCTCCGCCTCAAACCGTTTCCAATACATGATGCCCGCCATGGCCGAAATGGGCAGGAACGTCCACACATACGCTAACGCTTCTGGACGGTTAAAAGCGATGAGCGCGGACAGAATCACGCCCACAGTCAGGAAAAACGCTCCCGGTACGGCCAAAAAGCCAAACTGCGTCGGGTTATCTGCTGTGGCGCGATAGGATGGGAGCAGGAGCAACGCTCCAAAGCCGCCGATAAAGAGCAATGGGGCAAATATCTCGAGCAGGGGCATGCCCGATAGGCTGGCGATTAACAGAATCGCCCCGCCAATGACCAATAGAGCGGCCGGACGAGTCAGGCTACGGCTATTGGTGGCTCGGGCTTGTGCTTTGTATACCGTTTCATCATTCATAATTTTCACCTCTCACAATTTCTGGTTTTTCCAGACCCATAAACCTTTACGGCTGTCTGTTTGCAAAAGTTGCACGGCCGTGTGGGGGACTCAGGTATCAGACTTAAGCTTAGAACGCTGGGGAGGGAGGCTTTGTTCCCAATATGCAAGAAGTGAGAAGCGAGAAAGTGGGATTCAAGGCACAAGGTGCAAGGTGCAGGGCGCAAACACGTCGCCCTTCGCACCTTGCACCTCGCCCTTTCAGCCCCGAATGAGGGTAAACAAATCAGTCACATGCACATAGCCGTTGCCCGCCAAGCGGCCAATCGGCTGGAGCTTGTCGAGCAAAATATAGCCCGATTTTTCATCATAGATGCCATCTTGCACAAAGATGTTTTGTACTTCGCCAAAGACAACTGCGCCGCCCCCTTGTTCATCTTCGTTAATGGTCACGATTTGTTGCAGGGTGCATTCAAAAGCAAGCGGCGCTTCGGCCACGCGGGGCACGCGCACGGCCGTGCTGGGGGCGGGTGTCAGACCAGCATACGCAAATTCTGACTCGCCAGCGGGCAGGCTGGTCGCAGTTTCGTTCATGGCCACGGCCGTGGCTTCATTTGTGATATTCACCACAAACTCCCCCACCGCCCGCACATTGTGCAACGTATCCTTCCGCGCCCCCGGCTGGGGCGTCTGCGGGCAAAAAATCAGCGTCAGCGGGTTGGTACTCCCCACCGTAAAAAAGGAGTAAGGCGCGACATTCAGGTTCCCCGCCCCATCCATACTGCTCACCCAAGCAATCGGCCGTGGCAAAATAGCCCCAGTAGCGATTTTATACCGATCCTTCTGTAACAATTCCTGCGGATTGTAATTAGCCATTTTTATATGTAGCCCATCTGGTTAAGGGGGCAAGGGAGTAAGAGAGCAAGAAACCCCCATACACACTCAACCCCTTTACTCATTATTCCTTACTCATTACTCATTTCTGCTTCCGGTTCTGGCGACATAAACACAATCTCCAGCACCCCATTACTCAGCGTGCTGTTGCCCGCTTTGCGCTTCGCCAGCACCGTCGGCAAAATCATCTCCCTCTTAAAATTGCCAATCGTGATAAACAGCTCATCCCCGCGCTTGCGGAGCTTGATATCCTTGCCCGTCACAAAGGGCAGAGGCACGCGCAGGGTAAAACTGCCATCCTCGTTTTCTAGGATTTCCTGTAATTTTCCCTTGTAAAACACCTGCCCTGGGTCATCTTCGCCAAAGCAATCATGCGCCAAACGGGACAACGCCTTCAGCCCCACCACTTCTTCCGCATAATAAGGGGTTTCCCGAATGGGAAGCGGGCTGAAATTGTTGTAAATCATCTCCAAATATTTTTGCTGAATCTCGTATTTGGTCTGGTAAAACGACCCCTGCGTGGGGTCATGCGCCATGACGCGGTTAACGATGACGTTATCCACGGGATAATCAAACAGCCCCAAATAGCTGACCGCCCGCTCTGCCTCCCGCATCACCATTTTTTCGGGCATCAGCACCACGCGATAACTGCTAATTTCGGGATTGCTGAGCGTGACGCGCAACTCTCGCGTGCCTTCTTCCAATTGGTAGACCGCTTCTAACACCTGCGCGGGAGCCTGCAGAAAACGCCCCGCGAACGGCTTGAGAGCTTTAATCATGCCCCGTTCAGCGCGGGAGAGATGGCCGACATACCAGCTAAAGGTATCGGGCATGGTCAGCAGGCGAATGGTCTCCCCTGTGGGGGCGGCATCCACGATAACGCGGTCAAAATTTTGCTCTTTGGCCTGTTTATTGATGTGAAGCAGGCTGACAATTTCATCCATGCCGGGAAAAGCAGACAGTTCATCGGCCACGACGCGGCTGATGCCTTTGTTGCTAATGACGCCCGAGGCGAACGTTTGCAGTTCGTCCCAATAGTTGTGCATGTCGGCCACGGCACTGATTTCTTGTGCCCAGAGGTTTGGGGCCACTTCGATCGGTTTGTCGCCCAAAGGCATGTCGAGTGAATCGGCCAGACTGTGGGCGATGTCGGTGCTGGCGACAAGGGTGCGGTAGCCGAGCTCGGCACTGCGTAAAGCGGTGGCGGCGGCAGTGGTGGTTTTGCCCACGCCCCCTTTGCCTAGATAGAGAATAATCCGCATGTGGGTCTCCTGAGAAGCTGTAAGCCGTAGCTATCAGCTATAAGTTGTAAGTTTAGGTCGTTGATTTAGTGACAATACGCATGTCTATTGTGCGGAGTTGTGGGAGTACGGTCAAGGGCGCGGGGGTATGAGTTGGGTATGAGTGGGCTGTGAGACGTGGGGGGTAGGCTGTAAGCTATGGGCTGTGAGCGATAAGCGGATTGGATATTGATGAGTTTGGCTAAAAGAGACCTTTCCCCACACCTGTTTTTGGCCGTCGCCACGGCGATTTTGCTGTTGGCGGCGTTTTTGCGTTTGGTGGGCTTGGATAGCGTGCCGCCGGGCTTAGCGCAGGATGAGGTGTTTGATGCGGGCATGGTTTCCCATATTTTGGCGGGCAATCACGCGCTTTTTTTTCGGGAAGGGTATGGGCATGAGCCGTTTTATCATTATTGGATGATTCCGTTCCAGCTTTTACTGGGGGATAATTGGCTGGCGGCGCGATTTTCGTCGGTCGTGCTGGGTTTGTTAGTGGTCGCCTTGACCATGCGCTGGGTGAAGCGGGATTTTGGGGTAAACACGGCCGTGTTCACCGCCACCCTCCTCGCCGTGAGCTGGTGGCCGATTATCTTCAGCCGCCTGGCCATCCGCCCCATCTCCGAACCCGTTTTTCTCCTGCTGGGCGTCTGGTTTTGGCCAACACGGCCGTGGTTAGGCGGCCTCTTTTGGGGACTCAGCTTCTACACCTACACCGGCGCCCGCATCGTCTGGCTCATCCCCGCCGCCATGCTCGCCTACTCCCTCCTTCCCCGCCTCCAAAAGCTCATTACGCCCCGTTCCTCATTCACAATTCACCATTCACAATTCACCATTCACAATTCCCTCATCGTCCTAATCATCTCCCTACTCGTTTACATCCCCCTCGGCCTCACCCTCTATCTGGACCCCACCCTGCAACAGCGCATCGACCAGCTTTCCGGCCCGCTCGACGCTTTGTGGCAGAGGAATATTGGCCCCATTCTGGAAACAACGTTGGCGACGCTGGGCGTCTTCGCCTTTACGGGCGACCCCCGCTGGACCTATACCGTGCCGGATGTACCTCTGTTTGCGCCGTTCACGGCCGTGCTTTTTTTCCTCGGACTGGGACTGGCTGTCAGCCGCTGGCGCGACAGCCGCTACGCGCTCGCCCTGATTTGGCTGGCGGTCGGCCTCATTCCCAGCGCGGTCACACCCCAAGCCCCAAGTATTATCCGCATGATTGGGGCGTTGCCGGTGGTGTATCTGTTTACGGCCGTGGGTCTCAACTGGCTAGGCGGCAAACTCCCCGCCGGACGCGGACGCGCTACCCTTTTTATCGCGCTCGTTTTGCTGGTGATGGGGTTGAATCTGGGGCGGACGCTCTACTGGGGCTTCACCATCTGGCCGCACACGGCCGAGACACGGCGCAATTATCAGACGGTACTGCAAGAAATTGGGCAGGATTGGCAAACGCGCCAGCCCGCCCGCACGCTGGTCATCAATCATGATTATTTCATCATGTTGGATGATGATACGGTGCGGCGCAATCTCGGCTTTGCCCCAGACCCGGCCGTGCGCTGGGCACAAAGTGGGGCACAATTTGCGGGCGCGGTCGTCGTGCCCCATCTGGCTCCCTCTGACCCGCCGCCCGCGCTCTATGTGCCCGAGTATGCCCCCCCCGCTCCCGAGCTTTTGGCGGCGGGTGGATATGCGCTGGAGCCTGTTTATCGCTCTGAGCGCACCCCTTCGTTTGCGGTGCATGAACACACGGCCGTGGTTCCGCCCCCCACTAACCCCTACGAAGCCACCTTTGACCAACGGCTCACCCTGCTCGGCTACGACCTGCTCCCCCGCCAAAATAACCACCTCATTTTGCTAACCCATTGGCGCGTCGAAGATAATGCCCGCCTGCCCGTAGACCTCAAAGCGTTTTTGCACCTGCTCACGCCCGAGGGGGAGGCCATCACCCAACATGATGGCTGGGACGCCGCGCCGCTCACCCTACACGCGGGCGATCGCGTCATTCAGCGTCATCTCCTTGACCTGAGCCACATTCCCCCTGACAATTACACCCTGCAACTAGGCCTTTACCGCTTCTACGACGGCCAACGCCTGCCCCACACCGCCCCCAACCAGCCCCCCGACCGTCTTTTGCTGACGGATGTGATGGTGGAGTAGGGCAAGGTGCATGGTTCAGGGTGCAAGGTGTGCGCTGACTGGGCTTGTGCAGTTTTTACTTCAGCGGATTTTTCTTGAGGGAGAACAAGACTAAACAGCACCTTCATCCTTAGCCACCAACATCTTTGCTCATTGTTCTTTGCTCATTGCTCCTTGATAGCCACCAACCTCTTTATTCATTATTCATTACACATTACTAATTGATATTATGTTAACTAATGCTGAAAAAATTATTGCGTTTCATGAAGCCATCGACGCGGGATATCCCCGCGTGCCCACCATGCCCACGGCCGAGCTACGGGCGTTGCGCCAAACGTTGATTCAGGAGGAGTACAAGGAGGTGATGGCCGCGTTTGAGGGGTTGGCACACGGCCGTGAAACAGACCTTGCCCACCTAGCGCATGAGCTAGCAGATTTGCTCTATGTCACCTACGGCGCGTTGGCCGCCTGCGGCGTGGATGCGGACGCCGTGTTTGCGGAGGTGCATGAAGCGAACATGCGTAAGGTGTCTGGTCCGCGTCGGGCGGATGGGAAGATTTTGAAGCCTGCGGATTGGAAGCCGGCGGATGTCACGGCCGTGTTAGCGCGACAGGCCAATAATAATGGGGAAACGGCTCTATAAGCGGACGGGAGCTTGGGGCGGTGGCTCAATACCCAAAAATTCGCAGTAGATGCGCTCGCGGTACTCTTCAGAGATTTCGTTAACCGCTTCAATGAAGGCTTGGTAGGTTCCCTCTCCCCCAATTTTCTCCCAAAATTCGCGGCCGATTAACACGGCCGTGTCATTCTGCATATCAAACCATCGCCCCGGAAATGACCACGCATAATCCTGACGTTCAAGTCCATAAGGATTATACGGAAGCGCAAAATAAGCCCCATCCACCTGTGGATTTGTCATGGCATACAGCTTGAGTAACTTCTCCTTACTCACTTTCGTTTGGTCGCTGTTTGGCAATGGTCCCTTTAACTCAAAGGCAAAGCGCTCTCCTGTCTCCACATTTTCCACATACACATCACACACTACTGTCACAGGAACTTCAGGACCATTCCCTTCCAAAATGTATGCGAGTTCAGCCTCCCAACTTGGCCGACGTCTTGCTTCATTCCGTACTGCATGTTCGAGTTCATTGATGACTTGGGCTATACGGCGCAATCTCTGCTCTTTTACCGTACCCGTAATCTTATGAGATTGAATAGCTAGACCAACGCCATATTGAGCGGCCACAATAGCTAATTTTTCCCAAATATAACCAAAACGAGTGACAAATCGTCGTTCAAAATGTGACCCTTTGAAAATTTCATCTGGAACCAACGCGGCATAGAGCGGTTTGCTTGCTCGATGCCTGTCAGCTACAAACGGATCTTCTTCCAATACTCTGACCAGTACGCGATCCATCAACTCTTTGATAACGCTCTGAATCGCTAATTTCATTGCCGTATCTTGTGGCATATCTCATCCTTATAAAAGCAACCTGTTTGCATGATTGACAAACCAACAGCACGCACAACAGGGATAGCGACTGAGTTGCCAAACAGTTGGGTATTTTTTGCGTCGTTTTCGTGCAAGACAAAATCGCTTGGAAACCCTTGCAAACGAGCCATCTCGACAGGTTTAAGGGCACGGTATTTCTTCTGGTTAAGTACCTTTTCCACAAAATTTGTGCGGTACGCTTCTTCAGTTTCTCCCTGAATATCTATCGTAGCGACAAAATCCAATGTACCGCTTGCCATCAAAGTCGGGAAAAAAGTCGAAGAGGGCAAATACACCCGATAAACACCATCTATACCGCCAGAAAGTTTCCTGTTGAAAAACTCATATTTGTCCTGCTCTGGGTAATAACGCAAAATATTTTTATCTACGAGCGTCTGCAATTCACTTTCAACAAGATCTGGTATAAGTTGTTGCAGATGCTGTAATGATAGTGGGTTGCCATCTTTTGGACCATATTGTGACTTGCGCCGATTTTTAAGCAAAGTCAGGCAGATTTTTTTCTCGCGTTTGCTGATGTTGTCATAAAGATCCCAACTGTGAATGCTTGTTGCCCCATTGCGAATGTCGGTCAGGATAAAAAATTTATTTTTGCTTCCAGCAGGGGTCAATCTATTGCGTTGTACGTTGATTCGTTCTCCAAATAGGTTGCGTTGTAGAGGAGGAGGGGTAGACACGGCCATTACCTCAATATCATCTAAGACTTCATACAAACGAGGCGTCGTAGCCACAGGTTCAGGCCACACAAATGGCACCCTTTGCATCCCTTTTTTAATACCCACAATAAAAATCCGATTGCGATTTTGTGGCGCACCATAATCATACGCATTCAGAAGCCGATAATACACGTCATAACCAATTTCGCTGAACGAATCTACAAGGTATTGCAACGCATCACGATGGCGAGGGTCAATCAACCCCTTCACATTCTCAAACAAAAATGCCGTTGGTTGCGACACCTGCAATAAGCGAATGACCTCATTCCACAACTTCCCCCGTGGGTCATCAATCCCTCTATTTTTCCCTGCGATTGACCACGATTGACAAGGCACGCCGCCTACCATCAAATCATGTTGGGGTAAGGTTTGTATCTCGCAAATATCACCTAAGTTATGACATGGTGGGTCATCAGGCCAATTTTGCGCGTATACATCCAACGCATTTTTGTTGATTTCAGATGACGCAATACAGTTTCCACCGATACTTTCTAATCCCAAACGAAAACCACCAATACCCGCAAAAAGGTCTGCAAAAGTAAATGGCATCACTTCATTTTCTGCCTTGGCAGACCAAAAGGATGTGGGAACATCTTTGTTTTTATTGTTTGTGGAGTGATCTCCATTTAATACATTCATGGCAGTTTCGATCCTTTCTCTAAGAGTTTTTAAGTGGCAATCTAAAACAACTCTAGCTGTCTTTGCAAATATCGCCTATCTGCATCATCATCGATGATACAAGGAGGTGACTCGAGTATTTCCACCAGCGCACGGCCGATATGGTAAGCTAAATTCACGGGCACAGCATTCCCAATCTGCCGATACTGTGAAGCCACCGAGCCAGAAAATTTCCACACGTCGGGAAACGTCTGAATTCGGGCATACTCACGAATGGTCAACGGCCGTGTTTCCTCAGGATGACAACGCTCTGTCTGCTTCTGCGCTGGACTACACGTCAATGTCAACGATGGTTCATCCCAAGAAAGTCGCCGCGCAATGCCCGTTTGCCCCCCACTTGCCCAAAAATTCGCGCCCATGTATACCTTCTGTACATCTGGGGGCAAATCTCGCCAACACCCTCCTGCGGGAACTTGGACCAACACATCGCTTTTTTCTGGCGGATAGACGGCCCCAGGCGAGGGAGGGCAATCCGCCAAAGCCGAACGCAACGTGATAAGATAATCCTGCTCCTTCGGAAAAATATGCGGCACAGCCACATCCTCCCGAATCCCCAAAATAATGAGCCGTTCCCGCTTCTGCGGCACATCATGAAACTGCGCCTTCAGCAAACGATATTCAACGCGATACCCCAACTCTTCCATCACCGCCACAATCGTGGCCAACGTGCGCCCCTTATCATGGCGTAACAGACCCCGCACATTTTCCCCCAGCGCAATCTTGGGGCGCACCTCTTGCACGCACCGCGCAAACTCAAAAAAGAGCGTGCCCCGCGTATCCTCAAACCCCTGTTTCAGCCCCGCATAGCTAAACGCTTGGCAGGGAAAGCCCCCCGAGACAATATCCACTTGACCCGCATACGGGGTAAAATCAATCTCCGCCACATCGGCCGTAGCCACGTTCCACGCGGGGCGATTGAGGCGTAGAGTATCGGTCGCATCTTCATTGATTTCGACCAGCAGTTCATCCTGCAAACCAGCATTTTCAAAGCCAGCCGCCATGCCACCTGCTCCTGCAAATAGCTCAATCACTTTATAGCGCGTGGGCGGTGATTTGAGGACGCGCCACGGCACTTCTTCGCTGGTGTCACCCAAATATTTGGCTTGGATGCGCTGTAATTCATCCAAATCAAAGAGGCGATGATTTTGCTCAGAGCGTTGGGCGCGAATGAGACCTTTTTTCTCCCAACGGCGTATGGTGTCTGGAGATAGTTGCAGTTGTTTAGCCGCTTCGTGAACCGTAATCATAGGTAATTTTGCCTGTAGATGAGCCTATAGTCGATAATTTGTTCTATTGTACAAATACCCATTGCCTAGGGCAAGGGACTTCCTCATAAATGAGACGGTTCCCTTTTTGCCCAAAATTTGCGACAATACCTCATACCAAAGAGGATAAAACCATGGAAGCAACCTTAAACAACGAACAACAACTTCTACTCAAACGCACCCGCGAAACCCTGAGCGACATCCGCGACACGCTGGCTGAGTCAGGCGCAAAAAAGTCAGACCGCGACGCCCTCGCCGACTCGATGCGCCAGCTAGATGAGCTATTTTTACTGGTCGTAGCGGGCGAGTTCAACGCAGGCAAATCTTCATTTATCAACGCCCTGCTGGGCAAGCCAAATTTGTTGCAGGAAGGGGTGACACCCACTACCAGCCAAATCTATCTGCTCAAGCATGGGGAAACCGAAAGCCAAGCCCCACGTGAAAAAGGGGTGTGGGTCATCACCGCCCCCGTCGAACTGCTTCGCAACATTAATATCGTAGACACGCCCGGCACCAACGCCATTTTGCGCGAGCATGAAACGCTCACGGCCGATTTTATTCCGCGGAGCGACCTCGTGCTGTTTCTTACCTCGGTAGATCGCCCTTTTAGCGAGAGCGAACGCGCTTTTCTGAGCCGCATTAAGGAGTGGGGCAAGAAGATTGTGCTGGTGGTGAACAAGATAGACATGCTGGATGAGGAGGCGGGCGAACTGGACAAGGTGCTGGAATTTGTCACCCAATCGGCGCGGTCGCTGGTGGGGGACATCGCGGCCATCTATCCTGTTTCGGCGCGGCTGGCCCTTAAGGCAAAGGCAGGACAGCCCGACCATTGGGACCAAAGTCGCTTTGCCCCTTTGGAGCAGTTTATTGCCAAAACGCTGGACGACATGGGCCGTTTTCGGCTGAAGTTGCTCAATCCGCTGGGCGTGGGGGGGCGGCTGGTGCGCAAGCAGTTGGACACGATGCAGGGGGATTGGGATTTGCTGGAAGCGGACGCCCAGCTTTTAACGGACATCGAAACGCAGATGCAGTTTTTCCAAGAGGATATGGGGCGTAATTTTGAGGCGCGGCTGAGTGAAATCAACAGTTTGCTGTATGAGATGGAGCGGCGGGGGAATGCATTTTTTGATGAGACGATTCGGCTCGGCCGTGTGCCTGATTTAATCAAGAAGCAATATTTGGAAGAGGCGTTTACGCGGGAAGTGGTGGCGGATACGCCAGAATTATTGGAAGGGCGGATTAGTGAGCTGGTGGATTGGCTGGTGGAGCAGGATTTGCGCCAATGGACGGCCGTGTCAGATCATTTGGCGCGGCGGCGACAAGATGTAGACCATCGGCTGGTGGGGCAAACAGGCCCCCGTGAGGGTACGCTGGTTTATGACCGCCAGCGGCTGATTGATTCGATTGGCAAATCCACGCGCAAAACGATTCAAGGGTATGACAAAGAGCGTGAGGCGGATCGCATTGTGAGTACGGCGCGAGAGGCGGTGATGGGGCTAACGGCCAGCGGGGTAGGCATGGGGCTGGGCTTAGCCCTCGTGGTCGCGGCGACGGCGCCGTGGATTGATTTCACGGGGGTGCTGGCGGGTATTAGTGCGGTGACGCTGGGCTTTCTGATATTGCCCTCGCGGCGGCGCAAGGCAAAGAAGGATTTGGAAACGGCCGTGGAAACGATGCGACACGACTTGGTCGCTAATTTACGCGAGCAGTTTGATCGTGAAATGCGACGCAGTACACAGCGCATCGAAGACACGGTCGCCCCCTTTTCCCGCTTTGTTCGTTCGGAACGGGGCAAAATCGACGAGCGGCGCACCGCGCTCATTGAACAAGAAGCGCATGTGCTGGGATTACAACAGCAGGTGCAGGGGTTGACTTAGTTTGGGTCTTTCGGATTTTGTGGGGTTTTCAACACAGTGTCATGTTTCACGTGTCATGTGTCAGGTGACTTTTCTCTGAGCGTGGCCTGTGTAGCTAAGATGGTCGTTAAGTGACCCCGTGAATTCCCAAAGATCCCTTAATTTTTCCATCTGTCAGCAGAGTAGCCGCTGATAAAACAAGGAGAATACAGGATGAAAAAAGAAGTTGTAGCCACGGAAAAGGCTCCCGCCGCAGTGGGGCCTTATGCACAAGCGATTAGGATTGGTGATTTGGTGTATACCTCGGGTCAGATTGGCTTAGTTCCGGGGTTAGGTGCGCTGGTGGGGGATGATGTAGAGGCGCAGACGGAGCAGGCGTTGCAAAATCTGGCGGCCGTGTTGGAAGCGGCGGGCACGGATTTGGCGCATGTGGTCAAGACGACGGTCTTTTTGCGCTATATGAAGGATTACACGGCCGTGAACAAAATCTACGCCACATACTTTGGCGAAGCGACACCCGCCCGCTCGGCCGTAGCCGTGGCCGGCCTGCCCCTCGGAGCCAAAATAGAAATCGAAGCGGTAGCCATTCTGCCCGAAGCGCACACGGCCGCGTCCAAAAGCAAAAAAGGCATGGACGAGACGGCCACCCAGTTTGTCAATGAAGCGGTTGAAACCGTGGAAACGGCCGTGGCTAGCGGCCTGCGTCAAATTGGCAACGTTTTGGCTGATATTCAGAGGAAAATCGAGGCCGAGCGAGAGAAGAAGCCACCGCAGGACGAGTGAGAAATTTAGAAGTGAAAAGCAAAAAGTGAGAAGTGGGGCGTTCTCGACGAGAACGGCCATCACTTCTCACTTTTTGTTTTAGGCGTATTTGTTTAGGTGGCTTCTGCGGAGCAAAAACGGCTCAAGCCGTTACTACGAGCGGAGCTACGAAATTTTCAAAACCTTAAACTCCAGCGGCCCACGCGGCGTTTCTGCCCGCACTTTTTGCCCCTTCTTTGCGCCCAGCAGGGCACTCCCAATCGGCGACTCGTTAGAAATAAGGCCATTGCCAGGGTCAGCTTCATGTATCCCGACAATGCGGTACTCCTCTTCCTCATCCTCAAAACCAACCTCAGCAATCGTGACCGTACTGCCCACGCGCACCGTGTTGGAGGGGCCTGTATCTTTGATAACCTGCGAACGACGCAAAGAATCTTCTAGGTCGCGGATGCGCCCCTCGAGCAAGCTTTGCTGTTCCTTCGTGTCGTGGTAATCAGCGTTCTCTTTTAAGTCCCCTTCGGCAATCGCCTTTTGTAGTCTGTCGGCAATTTCAGGACGACGCACGTTAATGAGGTGGGCTAATTCCTCTTCAATCTTTTTAAGCCCTTCGGCGGTCAAATATACAATACTACCGTTCATGCTACAGTTCTCCTTAACGAGAATTCTCTCGCTCGTTTTCTTTTTTCTCTTGGTGATAGAGTGGGTTTTGCCCGGCAATTAAACAACCCCGCTGGCGCGGGGCTGGTGATATGTGCAGTTACCAAATGCGCTTTTATTATAGCTAAAAGCGACTACTGTGTCTATTTGCCCTCTTTATAAGTTCAGCCCTTACCCGTCTTCCATCATTTTCTCGGCCGCTTGGCCGTACACAACGTGCATGCCGCGCATCCGACCGATAATGTATTCTAAGCTGGCAATGATCAGCATGAAAATCAGGTTGACGGCGATGGTCATCGAGAAGGCCAGCGCTAAATAGCCAAAGACGGTGGCGACGGGGCCAGCGAGAGTGGCGAAGAGGATGCCCATGGCGTCAAATAGATAAAAAAGACCGGTGAAAAGGAAGGCAAACACGGCCGTGATCACAAAAAAAGCGGGCCACGCCTGCCGGTCAGAAGCACTCGGCATCATGGCGTTGCTGATAGCAAAAAGGAGATACAGCCACAGCCAAAAATCTGGCTTGGCAAACAGCTCTTGCAAAACCAGCAAGAGCGCGTCCACATTGCCTAACTGCACCACGGCCGTGATTTCCGTCACCCCAAACACAAAAATGCCAATCAGCAAAATCGCCCCAATGCCAAAAAAGAGCGGCGCACTGCCAATCAGCGTCTCCTGCACCGGCCCCACACTGCGGTCTTTATAAAACTCCACATACCCCAACTGAATCGAGCCATCCTTTTGCTGGCGCGGAATAACCGAAAAACGCCCCGTGCGCACCCCCAGCAAATTAGCCGTCACCCAATGGCTTAGCTCATGCAGAAACACGCCCGGCAGTAAGACCAGCGCGTAAATCAAAACCGAAGCGTTGGCACTGCCCGTCATCAGCAGAGTCACGCCGCGCAAATGGCGATGAATCCATCTCTGCATAAACAGGACACAAATAAAGCTGAGCGACGCCCAGATAATGGGCATGAAGGCGGTGAGCATGTGCTGAGTGAGCGTAGGAGAGGAAGTGAGCTAGAGAGCTAGAGAGTAAGGGAGAAAGAGAAGTCTTTATCTCTTCCTCTCCCCCTCTCTTACTCTTTAGAGTCCGCCTTTTACCAGAGCCACAAAGTCTGGCTTGAGGCTGGCGCCGCCAACGAGGGCGCCGTCAATGTTTTCCATGGCCATGTATTCGGCGATGTTGCTGGGGTTGACACTGCCGCCGTATTGAATACGAAGTTCTTGGGCGGCCTCATCCCCAAACATGGCGGCGACGGGTTGGCGCACGGCCGTGTTGATAATCTCATCTGCCTGCTCCGCCGAGGCAGACTTACCCGTGCCAATCGCCCAAATCGGCTCATACGCCACCACGATTTGCGCCATCTGCTCTGCGCTGAACCCATCCAGAGCGGCCTGTACCTGTCGACTGACAAACGCAACCGTCTCACCCGCTTCGTTTTGCGCCAGCGTTTCACCCACGCAAATAATCGGGGTCAGGCCATGCGCCAAGGCGACGTGCGCTTTTTTATTCACCCCTTCGTTCGTCTCGCCAAAATCGGCGCGGCGTTCGGAGTGGCCCAAAATGACGTATTGGCAATACGGCGTGAGCATCGTGGGGGAAATTTCACCCGTGTACGCACCGCTCTCTTCCCAGTACATATTTTGCGCCCCGACCCCAATTTTGGTGCCTTTGGTTGCTTCGGCCACGGCCGTGATAGAGATAAACGGCACGCAAAAAGCGACATCAATCCCCTCTATCGCGTCCAAATCAGCCCGCACCTCCGCCACAAAACTCGCCGCTTCCTCGACCGTCTTGTTCATTTTCCAGTTGCCAGCAATAAATGGTTTACGCATGATTTTTTTCTCCTGTTTAAGTTGATAGGTCAACTGAAAAAAGGCAGAAGGAAAAGGGAAGAAGGAAGAAAATCTCCGCGTTCTCCGCGTCCTCCGCGGTTAATTTGACCTTTTTACAGTGGACTCAGTAATCGTCAAGAAGGACAAAAGACGAGGGACGAAATCATACTTCGCACCCCGCACCTCGCACCTCGCCCCTTCATCTATTTCGCAAACGCCACCGCGCGGGTTTCCCGAATCACGGTCACTTGAATCTGACCAGGATACTGCATCGAATCTTCGATTGTTTTAGAAATATCCCGCGAGAGGCGCATCGCCGCTAGGTCATCAATCGCCCCAGGTTGCACCAAAATGCGGATTTCGCGGCCAGCCTGCAAAGCGTAGGCGCTTTCCACGCCTTCAAACGAGACGGCAATATCTTCGAGGGTGCGAATGCGCTTGATGTAATTCTCCATGCTTTCGCGTCGTGCCCCCGGCCGTGCGCCCGAAATGGCGTCCGCTGCTTCCACGATAATCGCTTCGACCGTCTCTTGGTCTACTTCATGATGGTGCGACGCAACCGCATTCACCACGATACTGGGCACATTAAACCGTTTCACGAAATCAGCCCCAAGCTGGGCATGTGTGCCCTCTTGGTCATGATCCATCGCCTTGCCAATATCATGCAACAACGCCCCCATTTTCGCCATATCCACTTTCGCGCCCATTTCAGCGGCCAGCACGCTGGCAATTTTGGCTGATTCGACCGCATGGTCAAGCTGATTTTGGCCGTAAGAGGTGCGGAAGCGCAAGCGACCCAACATCTTGGTAATCTCGGGGTGCAAGCCGTGGACATTGGCTTCGTAGGCGGCATCTTCCCCCGCCTGTTTGATAACTTTCTGCACTTCAATCTCGGCATCTTTGATGAGCTTTTCGATACGTGCGGGATGAATGCGCCCATCTGTCACTAGTTGGGCTAAGGCGCGGGTAGCCACCTCGCGCCGCACGGGGTCAAAGCAGGAGACGGTCACCGCTTCGGGCGTATCGTCCACAATGACATCCACGCCAGCGGCCATCTCAAAGGCGCGAATGTTGCGCCCGTTACGGCCAATGATGCGCCCTTTCATGTCGTCGCTGGGCAATTGCACGACCGAGATGGTCGATGCAGAAACGTGGTCACTAGCCACGCGCTGAATGGCGAGGGCGATATAATGACGCGCTTTGTCCTCCGCTTCCTCTTTGGTGCGCTCCTCGATTTCGCGCATGACCCGCGCCATGTCTTGTCGGGCTTCTACTTCAACCATTTCGAGTAGCTGTTGTTTGGCTTCCTCGGGGGAAAGCTGGGCCACGCGGGCTAGTTCAGCATTGCGCTCGGCTTCCAGTTCGCCTAGCTCAGCCTGACGTTGTTCGAGTCGGGTGTGGCGTTTGGTGAGATTTTGCTCGCGGATTTCCAACTTTTTGGTGGTTTTATCCATGTTGGTTTGCCGCCGATCGAGCCGCTCTTCGGTACGGGCGAGGTCTTGGTAGCGACGTTCGACCGCTTTTTCGGTCTCTTGTCGCAGTTGCTTGGTTTCTTCGCGGGCGGTGTTGAGCAGTTGCGTGGCCTCGCTCTCGGTTCGGGCGAGCCGTTCTTGAATTTCAGCATTGGCTTGGGCATATATGGCGTCTGTTTCTGGTTGGAGCCGTGAACGGTAGTAATAGTAGGCGATGCCTGCTGTCACGGCCGTGCCCAGAACCAGCCCTAGCAGAATGCCAATCCACAAATTTTGCATCGAATATCTCCTAATGTTCTCTTTTGCTTTAGTTGGGGGTGTTGCGTTTTACTCGGCCGTGTTGGCCGTCCATAACTGCGCCACGACCTCTTTCACCGTACCATAGTGAAAGCCGCGTCGTTGCAGGTAGCCTGTGAGTTTTTTCGCAAAATCCTCGTAAGATAATTCAGTTAAGGTGCGTGCTTTTTTTTGCCCAGCACGTAGGGCGGCGTCTTCTTCATCAAACTGAGTCTCGGCTAGCGCGGCCTCGATTACGGCACGGTCTAACCCTTTTTCACGTAGCTCTTGCGAGAGGGCACGCGCACTGCGCGGCTTAAAGCTGTCTCTCTGCTCAATCCAGTAGCGGGCAAAGGCGGCGTCATCTAGCAGGGCTAGCTCTTGCAAACGGTCTATGGCCTGCTCAATGACGTCTGGTTCATATCCTTTGTCGCGCAACCGTCGGCGCACTTCTTCGGTACTGCGCGGCCGATATTCGATAAGGCGCACGGCCGCTTCTTTGGCCCGTTCGTAGCCGTCCCCTTGGTGCAGGGCGGCTATTTTTTCTTCATCAAGCGTTTGCCCGATTCGCAAATAGGCGGCCGTGATTTTTTGCAAACTGAACGCATATTCGCCATCCAGAAAGACATTAACGCGGTTTTTGTTACGCCTTTGCAAGGTTAGGTTGGTAATGGTGGGCAGAGATGTATTGGATTCCATATGTTATTTAAGTCAGGTATCACACTCAGAGAAAAGGGGGTGATACAAAAAAAACAGGTCGCGTGAAACGAGTTCACCACGACCTGTGCAGAAGCGTCATATCTGATTACTTGGAACCAGATGGCTGATTGTAATTAACCTAGCGGTTGACCTGTCTTACGATTGACCATTTGTTGCCTGACGCACCCACGGCCGTGGGAGACGACAAACATCCTTGATATCTTTCACATCTAGCAAAAACAAAAAAATCATAGGTGGTCATGACAGACCGTGAGCGGGGCAAGCCTCATACTCGCGTGCTGGTTCTTTTTTCTAGCGAAGTCTCCCCTTTATTTCTGGTGGTGGGGGAGTATTCTGGTCAACATGCTAATTGATTACACAAACTCAGGGCAAGCCTGAGATTATCGCTTATGGTGGTGGTGTTTTATTCAGCCGTAAGCTTTAAGCTTTAAGCCGTAAGCTGTCGGGTGGTAACGGGTCGTTTTGGGCAATAAGCGAGCTTATGGCTTATAGCTCACAGCTTATCGCTAATTCTACCCCACGGCCGTGGACAAAAGCGGTAAACCCGCCTTCTCTCGGACCAAATTCTCTAATTCGCCCAGCATCTCTCCGTTTTCCAACAGAAATTGCTTCGCATTTTCGCGTCCCTGACCGAGCAACGTTTCCCCATACCGATAATACGCCCCGCGTTTGTCCAGCAGGTCATAATCAACGGCGAGGTCTAGCACATTGCCCGTTTTCGAGATGCCTTCGTTATACATAATATCAAACTCGGCTTCGGTGAAGGGAGGGGCGACTTTATTTTTCTTAACTTTGATGCGGGTGCGGTTGCCGACGACTTCACTGCCTGATTTTATGGATTGAATGCGGCGAATGTCGAGGCGGACGGAGGCATAAAATTTGAGGGCTTTGCCGCCAGGGGTGGTTTCGGGATTGCCAAACATGACGCCAATTTTTTCGCGGAGTTGGTTGGTAAAAATCACGGCCGTGTTTGTTTGCTTAATCACGCCCGACAGCTTGCGCAACGCCTGCGACATCAGCCGCGCCTGCAAGCCCATGTGTGAATCCCCCATCTCCCCTTCGATTTCTGCCCGAGGAACCAGCGCGGCCACCGAGTCCACGACGACCACATCCATTGTGCCCGAGCGAATGAGCGCGTCCGCAATTTCGAGCGCTTGCTCCCCCGTGTCGGGCTGGGAGATGTACAAATTATTGACATCCACGCCACATTGCGCCGCATATTTGGGGTCGAGCGCGTGTTCCATATCTATAAACGCGCAAATACCGCCCATGCGTTGCGCTTCGGCAATGATGTGTTGACAAACTGTGGTTTTACCAGAGGATTCAGGCCCGTAAATTTCAATCACACGGCCGCGCGGCACGCCCCCGATACCAAGGGCAATATCCAAGGCTAAGGCTCCCGTAGGGATGGCGTCTATTTGCAGGTGTGCGGCGTCGCCGAGGCGCATAATTGCGCCATCCCCAAACCGTTTGTGAATACCGGCTATTGTGGATTCGAGCGTCTTGTTTTTCCCTGCTGTAGCCATTATTTCCCCTTAAATTTTTAACCGTCTATGAATGGCATAGTGTACAATAGCGATATGGAAATAGCAAACCAGCCCGCTGTTCATTCTCTGGTACGCGAAGCTCGTCCCGCCGATACTCACGCCATTGAGCGCTTACTGACCCACGAATTTTATACGCACCGTCACGTTGATTGGTACAACTCATTAGACTGGTTGGGTTCCCCCGGTTTTGTGGTTTATGAAGAAGACACGGCCGTGTCCGCCTGTCTCGCCATTACCGCCGACCCCGCCCCTGCCGCTTGGGTGCGCCTGCTTGCCCTCACCTACAGTGCCCAGCCCTTGCCCCGCTTGCAAGCGATGCTGAACCAAGTTGTCCCCACCCTGCAAGCGGAAGGCGTGGAGCATATTTTTTGGATGTCCACCAAACGATGGGCAGACCGTTGGCTAGCCGAACTAGGTTTTGAACAGGTTAACTGGCTGGAAGCGTATGTAAAGGAAGGGTTGGACATCCCTGCGCCGCACAAACAAAACGACGAGGTGCAAATTCGTCCCGTGTTGCCTGAGGATTTTGGCCTCTTAGCCCAGCTTGAGGCGCGGACGTACGCACCGCTTTGGCGACATAGTGCGCGGGGGTTACATCGGGCGTGGCATAAGTCGTTTAGTTTTGATGTGGCGCGGCTCCACGGCCGTGTGGTTGGTTTTCAGCACAGTATGCTGGGGCCAGATAAGGGGGCACATTTGGCGCGGATTACCATAGACACGGCCGTGCAGGGGCACGGCGTGGGCACGGCTCTGCTCACCCACGCCATACAAGGCTACGAACGCGCCCAACTGGAGCGCGTCACCCTCAACACCCAGCAAGACAACACCGCCTCCCACCATCTCTATCGCAAATTTGGCTTCACTTATGCCAACTACCGCCTGCCCATTTGGCAATTATCTATACGTAAAATGAGCCTATAGTCCATTACAGAATGCCCAGAAAAAAAGCTACTAATTGTAATACCTCACAACATCGTGCCACCTATATAGCAATTTTTCTCTGCAAAATCGGCAAACAAGCGGAACGCTATTCTGATGGAGGACGCCTATCCCAAACAGTATGCAAGGAGTCAAATGAAAAAACTAACAGAGATGTCACATGATGAAGCGAAATCACATTTCCTGAAAGGAAGTAGTTACTTCAATGGAGATATGCCCTTTTACATTAGTTTTGATCCCATCTTAAGCGCTGTTGAGAGTGTATTAGGAGGTAAATATTATCCTGATCATAAGCGTAGCAACCCAAGTGATTTTCAAGATGTAAATTATAATTTTATTTCCAATAAAGACGGCAAGCTTGCGTGGCGCCCCTTAGAATTAATGCATCCAGCAATCTATGTATCCTTGGTTAATACGATTTGTGAAAAAGATAATTGGCAGCTCATTCTTCAAAGATTTTCACACTTTGAAAGAGGTATAGTCGAGTGTTGTAGTACGCCAGTAGCTTCACTTGATCATCAATCGGATTTGGCAACTCAAATCAATACATGGTGGCAACTTGTAGAGCAAAGGTCTTTAGTCTATTCTCTTGAATTTAGTCATGTTCTTCACACTGATGTAACGGATTGTTACGGCTCTCTATATACGCATAGTATTGCTTGGGCAATACATGGCTTACCAGACGCAAAAAAACATAAACGGAAGAACACTTTATTAGGCAATAAAATTGACAGACATATTCAAGACAGTAGGTACGGGCAGACAAATGGGATTTCACAAGGCTCTGTGCTTATGGATTTCATAGCTGAGTTAGTTCTTGGATACGTGGATGGGGAAATTCATAAAGAACTGACTAATGCTTCGGATGTGCGCATTGTGAGGTACCGTGATGACTACAGAATTTTCACGAACAATGATGATCGAGCCGAAGAAATTCTCAAGATTATTAGCGACAAATTACGCGCAGTTGGCATGAGATTAGGCGTAACAAAGACTTTCCTAACCAGGAATGTGATTGAAGGCTCCATTAAACCTGACAAATTAGCTGGTATTGATTTACAAGATTTAGGCGAAACAAATGCTAAAACAATTCAGAAACAGCTTTTACGATTACACTCCTTTGGGCGTCGTTATCCAAACAGCGGTGCACTACGCCGTTTGGTCAGCGAATTTCATACTAAAATTACAGCACAAGAAGCAAAACCAGATGATCTTGAAGTTCAAGTAGCTATCGCAACAGATATTGGTTTTGTTTCTCCAACAACATTTCCCGCCGTTGCGGGAATTCTAAGCCACCTAATCTCACTGGCCGATGACGAGCAAGAAACAAGAAATTTGTGGACAAAAGTACACCGTAAAATGTCTCGTGTGCCTTACAACGGCTACCTTGAAATATGGTTACAACGAATACTGCAACCAGTAGGCTTACCATTTTCAAGTGATGAGCCAATATGCAAAATTGTAAATGGTGAGCAGGTAGAACTGTGGAAAAACAACTGGATTGGTAGTACAAATCTTCAAAAAGCACTTGATGCGTCACAAATGATTACTGCACAAGCTTCTGACGCTGAAGCAGTGATAAAGCCTGAAGAAATTGAGTTATTCAGACGAAATGCGTGGCTTTACTAACTGGTAGCGGTCATCCATCAGCGCGTCGTTCCCCCGTTTTTTTCGTCAATCATTTTTCACCATTCGTCAAGCATACTAACCAAGGAGAACAACCCATGAGTGCCCACAAAGCAACCGCAACAGAAATTCAAGAAGCCTTAACCCAATTAGAAGGCTGGTCTGTGCAAGACGGCAAGCTCCACAAAGCATACAAGTTCAAAAACTTTGCCGCCGCGCTGGGCTGGATGGTCAGCGTCGGCGTCGTGGCGGACAAGATGAACCATCACCCCGACTGGAGCAATGTTTACAATCGGGTCACGGTCAATCTCTCGACGCATGACCTAGACAATGCGATTAGCAATCTCGATTTGGAATTGGCGTCGAAAATGGAGGAGCTAGCCTAAAGGCAAGCTGAACTGCTGACTGGCTCAGAGGCTAGATGCTCGCGGTCGTTTTTACTCAAAGCGCATGCGCCACACGCCCAGTACGCCAAATAAGAGGGCGTAGCCGAGCAACACGGCCGTGGGCAAAACCACCTCCGCCAGTCCCGCATTACGAACCAACAAATCCATCAGCCCATTCATCGCCCACGTCGTCGGGAAAATATGCACGGCCGTGCGCAACCCTGCTGGAAAAAGCTCCAGTGGCCACCAGCATCCCCCCAGCAAAGCCATCGTCATGCCCGCCATAATGCTCAAGTTCCGCGCTTGGCTCTCTGTTTTGCTCACCACGCCCAAAAATGTGCCCAGCGACACGCCTGCGAGACTAAATGCCAGCAGTAATGACCAGAGAGCCAGCGGGTCTGACCCCCACGACACCCCTAGAAAAACTGCACCCACCCCAATCAAAATTGCCATTTGCACCAGCCCCAAGACCAGTTCACCCGACATCATGCCTGCAAAGAAGATCGCTTGGCTGGTGGGCGTGGTCAGCAGGCGGCGCAATGTGCCCTCCTCGCGCTCCATCACAAATAGCACCGACGCCCCTAGTAGGGTGATAAAAACCCACGTAATCATCTGCCCCGCCGACTGCTGAGCCGTGTTGTCATATTGCCCTGTTTGGCCGTCGGCCGTGGGGGGGTGGGTGACAATGAAACGGGTAGGCTGGTCGGCCAAGAGTTGCCCCGCGTCCTGCTGAGCCGTGGCAAAGTAGGCAGTACGGGCGGCTTCGTCGGGAAAGGGTTCAAACATCTCGGCGGCTTGCACGCTGTTGCGAGCCACGCTGAGCGGCAGGCTGGCGCGACTAACCACGGCCGTGATCGTGCGTTCTAGTGCATCGGCGTTGCTGTTATTAGGCAGTTTACGCAGGGGCAGAGCGACGGACTGACCCTGTTCCACGGCCGTGGTTGTGCCGGCGGGGATAATCAGCCATGCCGTCGCCTCTTCGTCCATTAAAGCCTGCGCCGCCGCCTCAAACGGTAAGCGCACCAATTCCAACGTCTCGTCAGCCTCCAGTTCAGCTAACAAATTAACCGTCAACGGCGTCTCTTCCTCAACAGTAAGCAACAGCGGTCGGCGCGAGTTGCCCACACCGTCCAGCGCACTACTCAGCACAAAGGTGAACAGAATGGGCAACAGCAGAAAGAAGATGAGGAAACTGCGGCTGGAAAAGCGCAGAAGGATGTTTTTGCGGGCAATATGATAAATGCGGGTCATTTTTTAGTAGGTGGTGGATGGTGATTTAGATGGTGGTTAGGTGGTGGGCTTATTGCTTCATGCGGTAGACACCCACGGCCGTGGCAAAGACCAACAAAGCCATCAGCCACAGAGCCAAGAGCGCGGTGGTGATGTCGGGCAGAGCACCGCCCGTACCCAGTGTGTAAAAACCATCCAAAGCCCAGCCGTTGGGGGTCAGCTTGCTAAGTTGGCTAAGGCCCGGTACACCCTGCACGGGGACAAACGAACCGCCCACAATGCCAAACAACAGCATAACAGCCGAGCCATACGCGCCCACCTGTCCCGCATTTTTAGCGAGCGAGGTGATAAGTACGCCCCACGCCGTGGCCGCCGCCGAGACGGAGAAGATAAGTAGGGCGACAGCTAGCGGACTGCCCCAGCTAAGGCCAAAAAGCAGGGCACTGGTCAGAATCAGCACGCTAACTTGGAGCACGCCAGAGACAAAAATGGCGGCCACTTTGCCTAGCAAAATGTAAGGCATGGTCGCGGGCGTGGTCAAAAGACGGTCGAGCGTCCCCGCTTCTTGTTCAGCCAAAATGGAGCGACCGCCCACGGTGACGGTATACATGAGGAAGAAAATCGCCATACTGGGCGCGAGATAGGTGAGCGGGTTAAAATTGGGGGCAGTTTGCCCACTACCAAGCTGGCTGTCGATGGTTAGGAGCCGTTCAAGGCTACCTGTTTCTGAGCCTGTTTCGGCTTGGTTCCCAAATAGATTTTGGGCAATGACTTCACCTTGGGTAAACGCTTCGTCGAGGGGAATTTTGCCGCTGAGGACGAGTTGGGTCATGGTGACTTGCATCACGGCCGTGTTTAACGCCACCTCATTCATAAACTCCCCCACCACCGCCTCAATAACGCTACGGCTGATGGGACGCGACAAACTGGCATAAATCTCGACGGGATTAACCACACCAAATTCACCCGTCTCCTGGTCAGGAATCGCCCCCTCGCTAAACCCCGCTGGAATGAGCACCAGCGCGGCAATTCCGTCCGCATTTACCTGCTGGCGTACGGCCGCTTCCGTGGCTGTATCGCTTGTCGCCAGCGTGGGCGCAAACAATACGGCCAGTTCCGCCGACTGAAATGTCTCGACCAAAGCTTGCCCCATTTCCCCTTCGTCACGGTTGATAATGACCAGCGGAATATCCTGAATACCCTGCGGCGCGTCTGGGTCTGCGGTACGGTCAAAGCCGCCCGTTATAGCCCCCATGCTGATGGTCAGCATGAAAGGAGCCAATAACATCAGCACCAGCGCGGCCCGGTCACGACCGAGGATGAGTAAATCTTTTTGGATAATGCGTAGAATTTTAGTCATAGAAGAGGGAGAAGGAGCCAAGTAAGCGGGCTAATCACGCAAGGCGCGACCAGTAAGATGTAGAAAAACGCTCTCGAGGTTGGGTTCTTGAATGTCAATGGAGCGGATGCGGAGGTCGTGCTGGCTGGCGAGGGTGATGAGTATGGGCAAAGCCACGGCCGCGTCGCTGACGGTCACGGTCATGGTGTCGTCTTGCATCGTGGCTTGATGAATAGCGGGGTCAGACTGCACGGCCGTGAGCCATTCTGCCGTCTCCCCTAATTCGGCCAAATGTAGGCGCAATATATCTTGTTGACCGACCAATTTGGTTAGCTCTTTTTGCGTACCGCAGGCAATCATACGGCCGTGGTCTATAATGCCCACCCGGTCTGAAAGCTCCTGAGCCTCTTCCATGTAGTGGGTCGTATACAGCACCGTCATGCCTGCGTCGCGCAGTTCCAAGACCATGTCCAAGATATTGCGGCGGCTCTGTGGGTCAATGCCCACCGTCGGCTCATCCATGAACACGAGTCGCGGCCGATGGAGCAGTCCAACGGCGATGTTGAGCCGCCGCTTCATGCCACCCGAAAAGGTGTTGACTCGATCGTGGGCGCGGTCAGTAAGGCCAACTTGCGCCAACACGGCCGTGCTTCTCTCCTTCATCTCCGCCCGACTCAGCCCATACATGCTCCCCCAAAAGGTCAGGTTTTGCACCGCCGAGAGCGTCCCATACAGAGCCAACTCCTGAGGCACATAGCCAATCACCTGCTTGACTGCCTGCGGCCTTTTCGTAATGGAATGACCATCAATGAGCGCGTCGCCCCCACTGGGCGCGAGCAGGCAACTGAGCATGGAAATAGTGGTTGTTTTGCCCGCTCCGTTGGGGCCAAGCAGGCTAAAGATTTCACCTGGCTTTATGTCAAATGAAACATCATCCACGGCCGTGAGTGAGCCAAACTTTTTGTGTAACGCCAACGCTTGTAACATAACACTCCTTATTTTCACGACTCCAATAACTGCCTGACAAACCTTGGTTAGAACACCAACGATTTCTTACTTCCCGCGTAACTACTAACCAACCAGTCCGTTGCCTGAGCTTGTCGAAGGCAAAAGGACGGGCTTCGACAGGCTCAGCCCTCGAGTGCGTTAGTAGTTACCTTCCCGCATAGCTACCCAATTTCCCGCTAACTTTAGCATTCATTCACATGGCGGACATGTGCCAAAGGTCATAGTCAAATCACGTTAACGACGCGCTAAATATATAATGACTGTTTCCTTTAATCAGAATCAGGGACGAGGGGCAGGGTAATGGTGGTCAGTTCCACGGCCGTGTTTCCATCAGGGGTCGGCAAACGAGTGAAATCACGACGGTCATACAGCCCCGTATAAAGCGTATACGAGCCGGGGGGCAAGTCGGGGTCGAGCGAGATTGTATAACTGTCAATCAACTGTGACCCCGGTTCCCAACAGGTGGTCGGCCACTGCCCATTTAGCGACCAATTATCCTGCTGGGCGACTAACTCCCCCTGTTCATCGAGCAGATGATTAAACACCGTATACGGCCGTGTGGTCGGCCCATTTGCTCCCCAAAAGAGAAGCAACTTGAGCGCGTCCTCTTCCCCCTCCCCCCTCAGCGGCACGAGCCGATACCCATGCAACATAATTTCCGTCCCAAACGGCTGTGTTAGCCGTTCCGTGGGAACGGCTAAAGGCATATCTGGCCGTTCAGCGACGACAATGACCGCCCGCAACGGTTGCCACGCCACGGCCAAGGCCACCGTCAACGCCAGTTGGCTCACCAGGAGCAGAGAGAGTTCCGTGTCGTCCAAATCAAACTGGGTAAAAAAAGAGACGGCGGGAAAGGCCAGCCACGGCAGAAAAAAGAGCCAAATCCGCCCCACTTCCCCCCGCGCCGACCCAGAGAGCGTTAGCGTAACCAGCAGTAAAAAGAGGGCGATAGCCATAAATGTCAGCCGCCGAGGGGCGGAAAAGTTGACATAAGAAGCGCGACTTAACAAATAGCCACCAAAGCCTAGCACCAGCGGCCAGCCCGCATAAACCAACACGTCTATCAGGTTCCAGCCCAGCCACCACGCATAATTTCGCTTGAGCGTGACCAATTCGTAATGCTGATTCAACGCTTCTTGCATGATGCGCCACGGCGGCACGCCCCACGCCGCCCAAGTGACGAGCCACACGGCCGTGGCCCCAGCCAACATTACCCCCGCCAAAAGAACCCCGTGCCGCAACGACCGCTTCGTCGTCACCCATTCCAGCCCCGCAATCACGCCCAGCGGCAACAACAAGGCCAAGTTACCGACGCTGAAATAGCTCAGCAAAGAGAGGATAAGACCTGAGAGGAAAAACCACGCCGCGCCCCGCGCCCAACGCGCTTGCGCCGTGTGGCGCAGGGCGTACAGTAGAGTCAGGAGGGTCAGCAGGCTCAGGGGGACAAAAAGCTGGTCGGCTTGGGGGCTAAACAGCAGGAGGGCAGGCACGGCCGTGGCCAAAACCGCCGCCAGCCGCGCTTGGGTCTCCTCCGTAAAAAGCTGACGACCCACGGCGTAAGCGGGCCACAAGGTTAACGCCGCCGCTAAAACGGGCAACGCGGCCATCAGCCACAGCCCAGCGGCCACGGCCGGCGGTCGCTCCAACAGCCATAAATCGGTGCAACGCCAATGCCACACCAGCGCGGCCAATTCATCGCGCACGGCCGGGACAAAATCAATGACTTCGGTCACGCCCCAGTTGAGCAGGAGCAAACCGGGCGGGTGGGTACGGGCATGTTCGGAATCAAAGGTGGGCATCTGGCGGTCAAACGATTGTAAAATAGGACGCCAGCCGCTTTCGTCGCTGACCACGGCCGTGGCAAAGTACCCACCGCTCAGGTGCGAAAGGGTGCGATTGACCAATTCTTGCCCCACTTGCGGATTATCGGTATAGATAATACCGATCTGCCACAGCATATGGCTGACCGTTAGCCCCAGCATGAGAGCCAACCCAGCCAGACGCCCGCCGCTGGGACGAGTAATCCAAACCCAGCCCAGCCCGCCAAAAAACAGCGCGGGCAACAGCGCGATGACCCACCGGGTGGCGGGACGCAGGGCATACGGCCAATACCATTCGGAGGTTTCTGGGGCTGGCCCACGCAAATAGGGCATCCAGTCGGTCAGGATGAGGAGTAATAACACGGCCGTGGGTAAAGCCACCCAGACCCAAAAAAAGCGATTACGAAACATAACCAGCAATTGTGGCCTTTTCGCCACACCTCCGCTACATTTCTTCACGTGTGCTAAAAAGTCTGGCTCTTTGGGATCTCATGGGGTTTGGTCTGAAATGGAATACGTGATGCGCGGGTCTCTCTGGACGCACATGGCGTTTTGCGCATCATTTGATGTCAACCCCCTGAATTCCTGAAGAACCAAAAGTCTATCCGTTCATCCAGTCATCAAGTAAGTGTTCAGCGTCTCAGCCAGTCAGCGCTTCAGCTTATTTTTCTCGATACGATTTGCCCATCTTGGCGCAGTTTAGTCGTCTAAAACAGGAATCAAATTATCAAACAAGCTGTTGCTGAGTCGAAAAAATCAAGTTTGGCACGCAGTTTAGCTAGCTGATTGGCTGAAATGCTGACTCGCTGAACGCTTAGGCCATCAAGTCCCTCGTCAGCCCGTCGTACCCTGATCCATGCCCCTTCCCTCCTCTCCCCCTCCCCTCTCCATCATCGTGCCCACCATGAACGAAGCGGCCAATATCAAGCCGTTGCTCGACCGACTCAGCCACGCGCTGGGTGATTTATTGTTGGAAGTGCTGTTTGTCGATGATAGCCGCGACAACACGCCCGAGGTGATTCGCCAATTGATGCATGATTATCCCTTTGCCGTGCGGCTGATTGCCCGTCCCCCAGAGCGACACAACGGGCTGAGCGGGGCGGTCGTGGAAGGGTTCGCGGCCGTGCGGGGCGATTGGCTCTGCGTCATGGATGGCGACCTGCAACACCCGCCCGAAGTCGTGCCCCAGATGTTTGCCCAAGCGGAAAAGGCCCAAGCGGATATGGTCGTGGGCAGTCGCAAAGCGAATTTGCTGGGGCCGATGGGCTTGAGCAGATTTCGTTCGTTCACCTCGCAAGCCCTCACCATCTTGGCGCGGGCGTTGTTCCCTCGCTCGCTCAAAGATGTGTCTGACCCGCTGACGGGGCTGTTTCTGGTCAAGCGTGAAAAAATCATCGTGGAGCGACTGCGCCCCAATGGGTTCAAAATTTTGCTCGAGATTTTGGTGCGCTGTCCGCACATGCGCATCACCGAGGTGCATTTTGATTTTGGGCAGAGGCACGGCGGCGAGAGCAAAGCTGATTTTCGGGAAGGAATGCGCTTTTTTCGCCACCTGCTCGACCTGCGCCTGACCACGCATCGGCGGCCGTTGCGGCGGTATTTGCTGGTGGTGGGCGGCACGTTTTTGCTCACGCTGGGGCTGTTGACCACGGCCGTGTCTTTGCTCAACCTGCCCTACTGGGTCGCCGTTATTCTGGCCGTGGAGCTGAGCCAACTGGCCAACTTTTGGGGCAAAGAGCGACTCGCCTTCGACGGGCAAGCAGACGGCACTATGCGCGACAGATGGCGGCACTTCTTCTGGGTCAACCAGCTTTTTCTCTTTGCCCTGACCCTGCCGCTCACCGTTATGCTGACCAGCGGCTTGGGTCTCAATTACATTCTTTCCTTTGTGGCCGCCCTCTCCGTAGCCACCCTGACCCGCTACATGCTGTCTGACCGCTGGATTTGGACACGCGGCCTGATGATGGATCAAACCCGTCCACCTGTTTATTACCGCCTGCACGATTTTCTCACGATTGAGTCCCCCGTCCCTCTGCCCGATTTGGCTCCCTTTCTAGTGGCCGAGCCAATCGCCGAGCCAGATATCCGTATGCGCCTAGACCGCCACGGCACGCCGCGCCAGTTGCCCGGCGGCATTTCTTATGATGAAAGGCTGGGGCGATTAGGCTTCTCGTTGACTATTTTGCCTGGCGAAAATTACACTGAGGTGGTGCTGTCACCGCTGGTGGCGCATGTGCCCCATCTGCTGTTTGCCAATGTGCTGGAGCCGCTGTTGCGCTGGCAGTTGGTTCAGCAGGGGGTGGCGTATGTGCGGGCGGGCTGTGTAGTGGGGGCAGATAATCTGGGTCAGTTACTGGTTGCGCCCACGCGGGAGGAGAGAACCACGGCCGTGTTCACCGCTCTGGAACAAGACGAGAGGGTTCAATATGTCAGCCATGATGTCACCTTGCTAAGCCGCGACGGCCGCGCTTGGAGCTTCCCCACGCCCATTTTGGTTGACCAGCGCGTCCTAGAAAAGCCGCTGGTGCGGCGCGTGGGGGCCGCCTTGCGCCGGCTGACGTTGCCCACGGTGACGCTCAACAGCTATGTGCAACGGCTCTTTCCCCCCCGCCAAATCACGGTGACGACGCGGGTCAAGGCGGAAAAAACCACGGCCGTGATTCCCTTACGCCCCCTCCCTCTAAGCGAAGCCCAAGCGCTGGCGCACACCCTCCAGCAACACGCCGCCGACGCTTACGACTTTCCCCTGTTCACCCGCCTCGTGCGCGAATCTAAATCTCAAGCCCAAACAGAACTAGAAGCGGGGGCCGATTGGTACACGGCCGAGCAAAAAATCATCATCGCTGGGTTAACGGCAGATAAATGACCAAAATAATAGTTGCTTCTTTGGGCAGAGTGACGTATTATACCTATTGAACATTTGCAAGATCAGAGTAAAGCGTTGTAACTTCTAACTAATGCTAAACAAAGCGTCGTTTGGAGTATCAATCCGAGCGGCGTTTTTTTGTGCCCCGATTGTTGGAAAGAAACACCTAGCTTGATCGCGTTGCAAAAATTTATTGATTCACAGATTTACCGAGATTAGGAAAGGAGTTTCCAACAATGAACAACGAAATTTTGACTGGCACAGTAAAGTGGTTTGACGACCAAAAAGGTTATGGCTTCATCGAACGTGAGGGTGGCAAAGATGTCTTCGTGCATCATTCAGCCATTCAATCCCAAGGTTTCCGTAGCTTGGCTGAAGGCGATCGTGTAGAGTTCTCAGTAGAGCAAGGTCCCAAGGGCTTGGCCGCTGTGAACGTGCGCAAGATCTAATTTTTGCCTCGTCACTAACATAAAATAACGAAGGGATTGGTCAAATTGACCAATCCCTTTTTTTTTGCCTGTTTTTTGGTAAGCGTTCAGACCTGACAGGTTTCTCCCATAGAGCCTGTCAAAAACGCCTCAAAAACCTGTCAGGTCTTGAGGGGGTGAACGATTACGTTTTTTGTTCGCTGGAAAGCCAGCCAGCTATACTGCCGGAGGCAATAAACGAACATTTTCATTTTAACTGTGAACAAGCCTCGCCGCCTGCGGCGGCTCGGCCATAAAGGGGGTATTTCCAGCGAGTCGTGGCCT
>JBGTIZ010000139.1:0-6955 GCA_041745395.1 Promineifilaceae bacterium (SeqCode)
GGCCACGACGAACCCATCGGCAACAAGTGCTAACATAGTGATGAACCAAGGAGATACAGATGAAGAAAATAATCAAATGGACAGGCATTGTTCTGCTGGTCGTGCTAATCGGCGGGCTGACGCTTCTGCTCGGGCCGGTGCTGTATGAGCTGGTGGCCGGGCCAAAAGCGACCGATTTTACCAATGTCACCTATCCGGCAACGGATGGAACCACGTTACACGGCTATTTGGCCGAGCCAGCGGGAGAAGGGCCGTTCCCGGCCGTGGTGCTCATTCATGAATGGTGGGGCATCGGGGAAGACATCACCCTGATTGCGGATGAGCTAGCCAGTGAAGGGTATGTGGTGCTGGCCCCAGATGCGTATCGGGGGCAGACCACCAGCCAAGTGCCCCGCGCTATCTATTTGGCGTCACAAACGCCAGCCGAGCAAATTGATGGGGATTTGGATGACGCGCTGGCTTATGTGCGAGGATTGCCCCAAGTTCAGGCGGAAAACACGGCCGTGATGGGCTTCTGTTTTGGCGGGCGCGAAGCGTTTGGGCTGGGCACACGCCACGGTGACCTCGCCGCCATTGTGGATTATTACGGCGGCGGCGTCGAGGTACGCACGCCCGCCGATTTGGGCGCGATGCGCGGCGCGTTCCTCGGCATTTTTGGCGAAGAGGATAGCTCCATCCCCCTCGCCGAAGTAGACGCCCTCGAAGCCGCTCTGCAAGAAGCAGGGCTAACCCATGAAATCATCGTTTATCCCGGCGTCGGCCACGCCTTCCTCAACAGCGAAAACCTGAGCGACCCCACCCACCCCGCTGGCCAAGCGTGGGCGATGACGCTGGCGTTTTTGAGCCAGCATTTGCAAAGCAATTAGTAACAAGTGAGAAGTAAGAAGTAGCTGGACAAACCAACCACTTTTCACTTTTCACTTCTCACTTATTCCTCCCCCGCTTATGTTTGCTGAAATCGCCATCAACATCGAAGCACCGCTCCAACAGAACTTTCATTATCGCGTGCCCAGCGATTTACGCCGCCGCCTGCGTGTGGGGCAACTGGTCGAGATTGAGTTTGGGCGGCGGCTGGCGCAAGGGGTTGTGCTAGGGATGCAGAGCGAGCCGCCCGAGGCGGTGGAGGAGTTCAAGCCCGTTATCAACATTATCGAGAACCAGCCCGTTATTCTGCCGTGGCAAATCAAGCTGGCGCAATGGCTGAGCGAGACGTATCTGGCTCCGCTCAACGGCTGTTTGCGGCTCTTTTTGCCGCCCGGGATGAGCCGCTGGGCGGATGTAACGGTGGCCGTGCATGAGCGGTGGGATGGGGAGGGACGGCTGACGGAGGTGCAGGAGCGTATCATCGAAATTTTGCGGGAGCAGGGGGATTTACGCGGGCGACAACTGCGGGGACATCTGCCCAAAGCCATGCGTAAGAAGTGGAAAACGGCCGTGAACCAGCTTGCCAAACGAGACGTTCTGCGCAAAGCAACCGTGCTTGACCCGCCGCGCATCCGTCCCAAAAAAATCCGCACGGCCGTATTAATTGCCAGCCCCCCGCAAATCCTCAAAGCCATCCCCCAGCTTGGCCGCGCCAGCAAAGCGGCCGACCTGCTCTACGCCCTACTGACCAGCACCGACCCCCTGCCCGCCGAAGCCGACCTGCTGGCACAAACGGGCGCCAGCGCACAGCATTTGCAACAGCTTCTGGATGAAGAACTGGTCGTGCGTCTCGCCGCCCAAGAGGTCGAACTGCCTGAGTTAGACGACAGTAGCGTGGCAGACGACGACCAGGCTAAATGGCACTCTCCCACGGCCGTGTCCCTCGCCATCCCCCACAAACAAGCCCCGCCCCACCTCTGGCGACTGCGAAGCGGCCAAAAATATGAAGCCATCCTCACCCTGCTTGCCCAAGCCGCCCAGCCCGTCAACATCAGCGACATCTACGCCGCCACCGACAGCTCCATCTCCCATTTACGCAAGCTTGAAAAAGCAGAGCTAATTCGCTTCGGCTCCGAAGAAGTGTGGCGCGACCCGCTGGCCGACCGCGACTTTGTGCCCGCCGATGCCCCCATGCTGACCACCGACCAAGCCCGCGTCTGGGGGCGCGTCAAGGTGGCGATGTTGCTCCGCGACGAGGCAGAAGAGGAAGAGAGCAAGGGAGGAAGTGAGAAAGAGACCCTCTCTTCCTCTCCTTTCCTTCTGCACGGGGTAACGGGGAGCGGCAAGACCGAAATCTACATGCGGGCGATTGATTTGGCGTTGGAGATGGGACAGCAGGCTATTGTGCTTGTGCCCGAGATTGCCCTCACGCCGCAGACGGTGCGCCGCTTTGCCGCTCGTTTTCCCGGTCGGGTAGCCATCTTGCACAGCCGCCTGACAGACGGGGAACGGTATGACACCTGGCGACGAGCGCGGCAGGGGCTGTTTGATATTGTCGTTGGGCCGCGCAGTGCCCTGTTTACGCCGTTCCCCCAGTTGGGGGTGATTGTGGTGGATGAGGAGCATGACCCCAGCTATAAACAAACACCGCCGATTCCGCCGCCTTATTACCATGCGCGAAGTTTGGCGATTGAGATGGGGCGGGTGACGGGGGCGACGGTTATTTTGGGGTCGGCTACGCCAGATTTGGTTAGCTATCACCACGGCCGTGCCGAACGCTACACCCTGCTCGAGCTTCCCCGCCGCGTCATGGGCCACCGCCTGCGCATCACCAGCCAAGAAACCCGCCTCGCCCTGACCAGTCATTACCTCAAACAGGACGAAGACCCCGACGACGCCCTCACCATTCCCCTGCCCCCCATCCAGGTCGTTGATTTGCGCCAAGAGCTACGCGCTGGCAATCGCTCCATCTTTAGCCGCGAACTGCAAGACGCGCTCGATGAAACCCTAGCGCGGCAAGAGCAAGCCATCCTCTTCCTCAATCGGCGCGGCTCCGCCAGCTTTGTTATTTGTCGTGATTGCGGCCACACCATGACCTGCCCCAACTGCGACATCCCGCTCACTTATCACCGCCCCAACTTTTTGCTGACCTGCCACCATTGCGGCCACAAAGAACCTCAACCGACAGAGTGCCCCGTCTGCAACTCCAAACGCATCAAATATTTTGGGCTGGGCACGGAGCAACTGGTGGAGCAAGTCCAGCAAAGATGGCCGCAAGCCCGTCTGACGCGCTGGGACAGCGACACCACGGCTGGGCGAGACGCGCACGAAACTCTGCTCGCCAGCTTCATCAACCACGAGAGCGATGTGTTGATTGGTACGCAAATGATTGCCAAGGGCCTAGATTTGCCGCTAGTGACGCTGGTGGGGGTTATTTCGGCCGATGTGTCGCTGGGGTTGCCCGATTATCGCACGGGGGAACGTGCCTTCCAGCTTTTGGCCCAGGTGGCGGGGCGGGCGGGGCGGGGTCTGTTAGGCGGGCGGGTCATATTGCAGACGTATCAGCCCGAACATTACGCCATTCAGGCGGCGGCTGAACATGATTATGTGGGCTTTTATCTCGAGGAAATCCGCTTTCGCACCCAGCATCATTTGCCCCCGTTTCGGCGGCTGGCGCGGCTGATTTTTAGTGACCCCGTGTCGGCGCGGGCGGAGCGGGAAGCGAAGCAGGTGGCGGATGCGTTGCGCTGGCACGCGCATGAATTACGGCTGTCGGCGACAGAGATTTTGGGGCCAAATCCACCCTTTTTTGCCCGGATTGACCGCTTGTATCGCTGGCAAATTATCGTGCGGTCGCCAGACCCGCGCCGCCTTTTGGTGGATTTTGTGGTGCCGCAGGGTTGGGTGGTGGATATTGACCCGGTCAGTTTGCTTTAGGCGCGAGCGTAGCCGTAGAAAAGGACGAGGGAAGAGGGAAGAAGGAAGAAAAGGGGCGGGTTTTCTCTAGAAAATCTCCGCGCTCTTGACGTCTTTGCGAGAGATTTACTCTTTTGACTGAGTGGGTAGCGCACCGTGGAGATAGGCTTTGAGGAGCCGCGCAAAGCTTTCTTCTTTGTCCAGAGGCAGGCCAAAACCGCCCGCCGTTTCTAACATGACAAAGCCGTGCAACATCGCCCGAACGCCGCGCACCACATGGAGCGCATCATCCCCTTGCAGGCCACAGGAAGCCAGCACCAGCAGAAGCGTTTGCACGAGGTCTTGGGAGAGCGTTTGCAGGTCGCTATCGTCTGGCGCGGGAGCGCGGAGCGTGAGCGGATAGACACCGGGGTGGGTGTGGGCAAAGTGGCGATAGGCGTGCGCCATGCTCGCTAGAGCGGGCACGCCCACCTGCCCCACGGCCGCGTCACGCAAGGCACGCAATAGCCCTTGTAACCCATACAGAGCCAGCCCCTTTTGCAAATCATCCAAACTAGCGACGTGATTATACAGGGACGGCACGCGCACGTTTAGGGCCTGTGCCACGGCCGTGAGCGTGATAGCCGACGGGTCGCCCGCTTCATCCGCCAACCTCACGGCCGTGTCAACCACAATTTCCCGCGTTAGCCACCGTTTTTTACCCACGCGCTTTTTTCTCCGCCGTCTCGATAGCTTGGCGCATCGCCTGCGCTGGGTTTTCTAACACACGGCCGTGTCCGACCGCCAGCCGCTGGGGGTTGAGAGCCAGCAGTTTTTTAGCCGTGTCCACGGCCGTGGGTAAGTGCCACGTTGCCATGGCCGGAAACGGAAAGAGCCACTTCATCACCCCCGCCACAGCCAGCCCCGCCTGCGTCTGAAACGCATCGCCCGCGATGAGCGTGCCGTCCCGTTCGTCATAAAAGGCGATGTGGTCGGGCGTGTGCCCCGGCGCGGCCACCACCCGCAGAGAGCCAACCATGTCGCCCTCGTTCAGCAGGCGCGTTGGCTCTGTGCGGCAAAGTTCAAAGCCGCCCCGCACTTTGTCTTGTGGTTCGTCTGGCTTGAGCGATTTGTCGCCGGTCAAAAACACGGCCGTGCGCTCACCAAACGCAATTTCAATCCCGGCGTCGGCGGGCAGTTGTTTACACAGGTCGTCGAGCGAAGCGACGTGGTCGCCGTGGGCGTGGGTGAGGGCGACACGCTTGATGGGTTGGCCGATTTGCTGGGCGGCGGCGATGATTTTCCCCGCGCTGTTGCCGAGGTTGGTGTCAATGACGGTCAGGCCGTCGTCTTCTTGGATGAGGTAGCTGTTGAAGGCGCGTAAGCGGGTGATTTGCCACAGGACACGGCCGTGCTGGGTGAGGGACATGGTGGTTCTCCTTGGTTAGTTAAGATAGTTAATTTATAAACTAATATCATTAGTTTGTCAAGAACCAATTTGTTCCCAAACAAAGTTGGAAGAATATTTTCCAACTGCTTCTTACCCTGAAAGTATCTAACAGTTACTTAGGAGGTAAGAAATGGCACGTTTACGGAATGGCGAAAAGGAGTCCCGCAAAAAATTGATTGCTAGCTTGGTGCGCTATCATGGGCTTGGTTTGAGCGAGGAGGAGATTGCGCAAGAGATGGGCTTAGACCGTCGTACGGTTAATAATTACCTGCGTGAATTGGATGATGAGCAAAAGGCACACAAACAAGGCCGTAAGTGGTGGCCGTTTTGAAAGTTGGTACATCGAACCACGTTAATTTTCCAACTGCGGCTTATCATAGGATGTAACTGACAAAATCAAGTCATAAATTAGGGAGTGAGGTGCATAAATGCCCAAAATAACCGCTGAAGAAAAACAGCGTAACAAAGAACAGGTGTTGATGTTGGTGAAACGTCATTATGGCATTCGCACGAGCGAAATCGCTGAATTGACCCATATCCAGCGGCGCACCGTGGATAATTACCTAGCCGAATTGGAAGGTGAGGGCAAAGTTTATAAAGATGGTGTGTTGTGGTTTGCTGACCCAGACGCAGGCAGTTGGTTGCGCCGCTTCGAGCTGGCGGCGGATGAAGCGTATACGCTCTACTTGGCGACGCGCATGTTTGTGCGTCACACAGATAAGCAAAACAAGACGGCACTTTCGGCTCTTTCCCGTTTAGCGGAGGTCTTGAAAACAGATTTGCCGGTAGATGAGCAGATTTTTGAGGCGGCGCAATCTTTACGCGCCAAAGAAAAACAATCTGCGTATGAGGAGCATTTCACAACCCTGATTCGAGCTTATCTGCGCCGCCATCCAGTGCAGATTACGTACCGCACGGCCGTGGGCAATGAATTCACAACCACGTTTCACATCTATCTGGTCGAGCCATCCGCCATCGGCTACACGCTCTACTTTATTGGGCACAGCCAACATGTTAATGCGCTACGAGCCTACAAAACAGAACGCATCACGGCCGTGTCTGTAGACCTAGACCACCATTACGACATCCCCGAGCAATACCGCACGGCCGACTTCCTGCAAAATGCGTGGTCTATCATCAGCGGTGCGGAGACAGAACATGTTCAGCTTCGCTTCCACCCCAGCGTGAAAGCGCGGGTTTTGGAAACCAATTGGCATCCGACCCAAACGTATCAAGAACAGGAAGACGGGTTTTTGCTATGGGAGGTAAGGGTGGCGAGTACGTTAGACATGGAGCCGTGGATTCGCGGCTGGGGGGCAGATGTGGAGGTCTTGGAACCAGAAGGCTTGCAGGAGGTCATGAAGTGGCATGTGCGCCGGTCGGCCATAAATTATGGCTTGAACACGGCCGTGTCCACCGATCCCACCAACCGCTTATTACGCCTCTGGGGTAAAACCAGCCGCCATAGCGACCTCTTCCACCCCGCCCTTTACCACATGCTCGACGTGGCCCACGTTGCCCAACAACTCCTCAGCCCCCGCGCCACCCCCCGCTGGCGGCAAGTGTTGGGCCACACATTAGGCACTAATCCAGATGCCTTGTACGAATGCTCTAGGTTCGCTCAAAAAAAGAACAAAAGTTAAATTAGGTAAAGTCGCACCCTAAAAATGAAAAGATGCAGTTGGGTTACGACAAAACTTTAAAACTTCGAGAATTTAACTCAAGCTGTAGCTTTCATCACAGTAC
>JBGTIZ010000140.1:0-12854 GCA_041745395.1 Promineifilaceae bacterium (SeqCode)
TCTGGGCGTGGCTTGTTTAGGCAAGACAGTTGCTAATTTACCCTGTGAATTCCCAAAGAGCTATAGGACTTACGCAAACGAAGCAGTGCATCTGTTCGTAGTAGCGACTTTAGTCGCTTTTTACTCGAGCAAAAAACGGCTAAAGCCGTTACTACAAGCGCAACTGCGTAACTCCTACATAAGCCTACTGCAAAAAGAATAGACCAACCGCGCAGGGCGCGGAGAACGCGGAGATTTCCTCTCGAGAAAAACAAGTCCAAACCGCACACCCAACCTCACCAACCAACCCTTTTACTCATTACTCATTGTTCATTACTCATTGTTAAGGAAGTACCATGAAACAGCTAACCAAGGTGGATTTTCGACAAGAAGCAGAAGCCCATTTTGATGAGATGATCGCCATCCGCCGCGACTTTCATCAATACCCAGAAATCGGCTTTGAAGAACACCGCACCAGCCGCATTGTTGCCCAAAAATTAGCCGACTTGGGGCTAAAAGTCCAAACGGGACTGGGGCAGACAGGCGTCGTGGGTCTGCTGGAAGGGGCACAAGACGGCCCCACCCTATTGCTCCGCTTCGATATGGATGCCCTGCCCTTAGACGAAGCGAATCAAGTCCCCTATATCTCCCAAAATCCGGGCATGATGCACGCCTGCGCCCACGATGGGCACATGGCGATGGGGCTGACCCTCGCCAAAATCATGAGCCGCCACCGCGACCAAATCAGCGGCCGACTCAAATTTATTTTTCAACCAGCCGAAGAAGGGTTGGGCGGCGCGTTTGCCATGATTGCGGATGGCGTCTTGGAAAACCCTCGGCCAGATGTCGCCCTAGCCATGCACCTGTGGACGCCCATCCCGCTGGGCAAGGTGCAGGTCATAGCTGGGCCAGCCATGTCCGCCTCGAGCATTTTCACCCTCACGATACACGGCCGTGGGGGGCACGGCGCGGCACCTCACGAAGCCGTAGACCCGATTTTGGCGGCGGGGCACATTATTACGGCCTTGCAAAGCATTGTCAGCCGCAATATTGACCCGCAAGAAAGTGCGGTGATTAGCCTGGGGCAAATCCTCGGTGGCCGGGCGCATAATGTCATCCCCGAAGAGGTGATTATTCGCGGCACGGTGCGGAGCTATAGCAATGAGGTGCATCATTTTCTGTATCGGCGCATTTTAGAGACGTCCAAAAGTTTGGCGACGGCGTTTGGCTGTATTGTTTCGCTGGAGACGATTGCCATTGTGGCGGCCGTGGTGAATGATGCGGCGGCGGCGCAACAAGTCCAACTTGCCGCCGAAGAAGTGGTCGGCGTGGAAAACGTTATCAATCGGCGCGAGATGGCCTCAGAGGATATGGGCTATATTTTGGAAGAGATTCCCGGCTGTTACTTTTTTGTGGGGGCGCGTAACGACGAGAAGGGGTTTAATTTTCCCCATCACCATCCTAATTTTAATTTTGATGAGACGGCGATGATTACAGGCGTAGCGACGATGGGCACGGCCGTGGCTAGGTACGTTATGAACGGGAGTATAGCTTATGTCAACTCAAAACATTGAAACCGACCTACAAGTTGTCTGCCTAGCGGGCGGCGTCGGCGGAGCCAAGCTAGCCCACGGACTCGCCCAAATCATTCCCCCCGAAAACCTGACCATTATCGTCAACACGGGCGACGATTTTGTCCATTGCGGCCTGACCATTTGCCCCGATTTAGACACCGTACTGTACACCTTGGCCGCCAAGGCGAACTCCGTCACGGGCTGGGGGCGCGTCGATGAAAGCTGGCAAGCGATGTCGGCCGTGCGGGAATTAGGGGGGCCAGATTGGTTTAATTTGGGGGATTTAGACTTGGGGCTACACCTGACGCGGGCGCATCTGCTGGGGCAAGGGCAGACGCTGACCCACGTCACGCGCCATTTGTGCCAACAGTGGGGCGTGGACGTAACGCTCCTGCCCATGTGTGACGCACCCGCGCCCACCACCATCATTTCGCCTGATGAACATCGGTATCCGTTCCAAGAGTGGTTTGTCAAGGAAAAATGGCAACCCGTGGTGCAGGCCGTCCATTTGCCCGACACCGCCCGCGCCACGCCGCAGGTCATGCAGGCCATCGAAAATTCAGACGTGATTATCTTCGCGCCGTCGAATCCGTTTGTCAGCCTTGACCCCATTCTCAACGCTTACCCCGTGCGGAGCATGATTACGGATTTGCCGCAAGCGGTGGTGGCCGTTTCCCCGATTATCAGCGGGGAAGCCGTGAAGGGGCCGGCGGCTAAATTGTTGCAGGAGTTGGGGCATGAATCGTCGGCGGCGGGGGTGGCGCGTTATTTTGATGATCTGCTGGATGGGTTTGTTTATGACGTGCAAGATGCGGATTCGCCCACGGCCGTGTCCCTAACCCAGCTCGACCTGCCCCTGCTCTGCACCGATACCATGATGCTCACCTCCAGCGACCGCGCCCGCCTCGCCCGCGAGGTGATTGATTTCGTGACGTCGCTCCTTTAGCATAGCCGTTCAGCATCTCAGCCAGTCAGCACTTCAGCATTTGGTAGTTGCTCTAAATTCGGGTAGCCTTGGCCGATGCACATTCGCCCCGTGATTCCCGTCAAACCGTTACCAGATAGCAAAAGCCGTCTGCACGAGGTGCTGTCTCCCGCTGAAAGGCAACGCTTAACGCGCTGTTTGTTGCGTCGCTTGCTGGCCGTCTTGGCCGATGTGGCGGGTTTGGGGCAACCGCTGGTGGTCAGCCGCGACACGGCCGTGGCCCACATCACCCACGCCGCCCACAGCGAGCTTTATCAGGAGCAACCCACGGCCAACCTCAACCAAGCCCTGCACGAAGCCCGCGCCTATCTGCGCCGCACTGACCCCGCAATGACCCATCTGCTCATCCTGCCCTCGGACTTACCCTTGGTGCAACCGTCGGATGTGGCGCAGGTGATGGCTAGCCCCACGGCCGTGGCTTTGGTGAGTGACCAGCGGCACACAGGCACGAATGCGTTGCTGTTGCCCAGCACGGCCGTGTTCACCCTGCACTACGGCCCCCACAGCTTCCAAAAACATCAGCAAGAAGCGTCCCATCGCCAGCTCCCCTACACCATTCTCGCCCTCCCCCGCCTCCAATTCGACCTAGACACCCCCCAAGATTGGCGCACCTATCAAGCCTTACAAACAGAGCGGCTTTAGTCAGCAGAAAGCAAAAAGTGAGAAGTAAGAAGTCGGGTACGACCTCTCACTTCTCACTTCTCACTTGTCACTTCTTGCTTCTTACTTTCAACGCCCCTACGGCACGGGCGGCAGTTTCAACTCCTGCCCCGGCCGAATCACGTTCGGGTCAGCGATTTGCCCCTGATTTAGCTTCCAAATGTCCACCCAGAAATTACCGTCGCCATAAATGCGCTGGGCAATCATGCTGAGCGAATCGCCCGACTGCACCGTGTACATTTCGGGCACGGCCGATTGCTCGGGAACTGGCTCTGGTTCGGGCACAGCTTCTGGTTCAACGCCCAGCGCATCACCTTCCGCCACTGGCTCCGTTTTGCTCGTCTGTTCCCGCCAGTCGGGTTTGTTCACCTGCGCCTCGACCGCCGCTTCAGCCGCTGGGTCAGCGGTATCCTTCTCTTTTTTCTGACTCATAAAATTAGGGCGCAAAGCCTCTCGCGCCTTGGCCGCTTCTTTGTCAGCCGCTTCTTGGTCTTTTTTCCAATCGGGTTTCATGGTGCATTTCTCCTGTGGGTCAACTCTTTCAGTCGATTAGTCAGTTAAGAAAGGCCGTCGCCCGTCGCACTTAGCCCCTCGCACTTCTAACTGCCCACGGCTTGCGCATCATCCACCCCAGCCATGAGCAGACCCAGCCGCTCTTTGTTGGCCGCTTCGATGGGCATGGTGGACATCACACGGCCGTGGAACAACACTACCACACGGTCAGTTAGGCTCAAAATCTCGTCCAACTCGGCCGAAATAAGCAGAACGGCCACGCCGCTATCTCGCGCTTCGATGATGCGCTTGTGGATAAACTCGATGGAACCCACGTCAAGGCCACGGGTCGGTTGGTTGACGATGAGGAGCTTATTTTCGCGGTTCATCTCGCGGGCAACAATAAGCTTTTGCTGGTTGCCACCCGAAAGCGTGGAGGCCGTGACCAAAGCGTTGGGAGTGCGCACGTCGAACTCTTTGATGAGTTTTTCGGTATCGGCTAACACGGCCGTGTTATTCCTCTGCACTCCCTTGGCATACGGCGGCTTATAATAGGTCACCAAAGCCACGTTATCCGCCAAATTATAAGTCAGCACCAGCCCATGTTTGTGCCTATCCTCGGGCACATGCGCCATGCCATGCTCAAACATAAAACGGGGATTTTCACCAGGTACAGACTGCCCATCCAGCAAAATGCGCCCGCCCGCGATTTTACGCAGACCCGTTAACGCCTCAGCCAACTCCGTCTGCCCGTTGCCCTGCACCCCCGCAATGCCCAAAATTTCCCCCGCCTGCACCTTAAACGAGACCCCCCGCACCGCTTCAATGCCCCGTTCATCATGCACGGTCAAATTTTCGACCTCCAAAACGGTCTGCGCTGGTTGGGCGGGCGTTTTGAACACGCGCAGGGTCACTTCACGGCCAACCATCATGTTGGCTAAATCGCTTTCGGTTAAGCCTTCGGGCTTGGCTGTGCCCACGACTTGCCCCCGCCGCATGACGGTGATGCTGTCCGCCACGGCCAGCACTTCGCGCAATTTATGGGTGATGAAAACGATAGAAACGCCGCGCTGGGTCAGTTGGCGCATAATGATGAAGAGGTCATCAGCTTCTTGAGGGGTTAACACGGCCGTGGGTTCATCCAGAACCAAAATCCGCGCCTCCCGATACAACGCCTTGATAATCTCCACCCTCTGCTGAATCCCAACTGGTAAATCCTCCACAATCGCGCTGGGGTTAATCTCCAAATTATACTCTTTCGACAGCTTGCTAATTTTCTGCGCCACCGTTTTGGTATCCAACCGCGGCCCCCGCACCTCCTCCGCGCCCAGCATGATATTCTCCGCCACGCTAAACACGGGAACCAGCATAAAATGTTGATGCACCATGCCAATCCCCAAGGCAATCGCGTCGTTGGGAGTTTTGATGTTGACCTCTTGCCCATCCACCAAAACTTGCCCTTCATCGGGTGCGTACAGCCCATAAATAACGTTCATGAGCGTGCTTTTGCCCGCCCCATTTTCCCCCAGCAAGGCGTGAATCTCTCCTTTGCGCAGAGTCAAATGCACTTGGTCATTGGCCAACACGCCAGGAAATCGTTTGGTTACGTTGCGTACTTCGAGGGCAATATCACTCATAATTGAGTCCCCTGCAAAAAAATTAAATTCACCACAGCGTTTGCGGCGAACGTGGAGGTTTTCTCGAGAATTCCCGCTCTCTTCGTCATTCGTAATTCGTACTTCGTCCCTTTTTTCAGGAAGCTCATAGTTTATTTCTCGTAAGGTTGACCGAGTGCTTTCGGGTCGCGGGTGCGCCCCACAAAGCCCGCCAGCACCAGAATCGTCAGCACGTAGGGCAACATGCCAATAAATTGATGGGGAATGTCAATGCGTCCCCCAAATTGGAGTTGGGTTTGCAGAGCATTGGCAAAGCCGAATAAAAGAGCCGCGCCCCAGACACCAAACGGGGTGCGCTTGCCCAACAGCATGACGGCCAAGGCCACAAACCCACGGCCGTTGGTCATGTTGCGCTCAAACGCGCCCACCGCCTCAAGGGTCAAATAAGCCCCCGCCAGGCCAGCCAACGCGCCACCAATGGTCACATTGGCATAACGCATGAAACGTACCTTGATACCAACCGTATCCGCCGCCCGGGGGTGCTCACCCACCGCCCGCGTCCGCAGACCCCAAGGGGTGTAAAAGATAACGAATTGGGCGATAAACACGAGTAGCAAAGAGAGATAGGTCAGGGGGCCATTGTTGAAAAGAATGGGGCCAACAAGGGGAATATCGGACAGAACGGGAATGGAGATGGAGACAAATTTGCCCTGGGAAGCGACGCCAATTTGGTAAAAGTAGCCTGTCAGACCCAAAGCCAAAATGTTGATGACGGTTCCGCCAATGATTTGGTCAATTTTGAGCGTGACGGACATCCACGCATGGAATAAGCCCATCAGTGCCCCCGCGCCCACGCCCATGAATAGGGCCATCCACAGCCCAACCGTGGGATCCATACCCCAACTAGGAGCGTAGGCGTTGAACATGAAGGCGATGAAGGCGCCGAGGAGCATTTGCCCTTCGATGCCGATGTTGACCACGCCCGAGCGTTCGCAAAAGAGGCCGCATAATGCGCCGAGCAGGAGGGGCGTGGATTGGCGCAGGCTGGCATTTAACACGGCCGTGGTCACCCGTGCATCCCACACATACCCCACCGCTATCGCCACCGCCACGAAACCCAGCAGTCCCAGCAAAACGGCATATCTCTGGACAAATGGCTTCTCTCGCTCTTCCCTACCCACAACATCAGGAGTTGTCGCCGCCATAATAGTTACCTTTTTCAATGCGTAATGAATAATGAGTAATGAGTAATGAACAAAAATCTTGCGTTCTCGAGAAGGCTCGCCCCTTTCGTCATTCATAATTCGTAATTCGTCCCTTTTCTTCCTTCTTCCCTCTGCCTTTCTAACTCGATTGCCCCCAGCTACTGCTGAGCGAAATGCCCGTGCCCGAACCGCGCAGGCGCAACACCCGCCGAATCAGCACATCGGCCGCGACAAAGAACAAAATCAACGCTTGCATAATATCCACAATTTGGCTGGCGACCCCCGCATGGAACTGCATACTGCTCGACCCCGCCCGCATCGCCCCAAAAAGCAGAGCCGCCGGAATCACCCCAAAGGGATTGGTCTTGGCTAACAGGGCAATAGTGATGCCGTCAAACCCAAGCCCGACGTTAAAACCAGGCTGAAAACGGGAGACGACGCCCTGCGTCTCGACCGCGCCGCCCATCCCCGCCAAAAAGCCGCTAATCACCATGGTTAAAATAATAATCCGCGCCACTTTGATGCCCGCGTATTGCGCCGCGCTGGCATTTTGCCCCACGGTCTGCACCTCGTAACCCAGCACGGTGCGATTAAGTAGCCACCAAGTCAGCGCGGCAAAAATAATGGCAATGACAAAACCAAGGGGCATAAAACCGACGGTAGGAATCACGGCCGTGTCCAAAATCCTCGGCGTCCGCGCCACAACATTACCCGGCGTCGGGTCCATCAAGACCTGACTCGCTAAATAATCCGTAATATTCAGGGCTATATAATTGAGCATAATCGTGGTAATCACTTCATGCGCTCCCGTGTAAGCCCGCAACGCCCCTGGAATCGCCCCATACAATGCCCCCGCAATCCCGCCCGATAGCACCGCCAGCGGAATGTGCAACAGCATCGGCAACTCCACACTATACCCCACCACGGCCGCGACCAATGCCCCAAAAATCAACTGCCCCTGCGCTCCAATATTGAACAAGCCCGCCTTGAAAGCAAACGCCACCGCCAGCCCCGAAAAAATGAGCGGCGTCGCCTTCTCCAGCGTCCGTTGTATGCCCCGCACATCACCCAAGGCGCCGTCAATCAAGGCCGTATAGGCCGCTACAGGGCTGGAACCAGATAGTAAAATCAGCAGTGACCCAATCAACGCCGCCAGCAAAATTGCCACCAGCGGCACAATCAACTCACGACCAAATGATATGAAGCGGTCGCGCCATGTATCCGTTTTTTTTGAAACAACAGGGTCTAATTCTGACATTTACCTATCCTTGCGAAAGAAGGGCTGAATCGCTAATCGCTCTAACAAAAAGTGCGGTGTACTGCATCAAAACACAGCACACCGCACATTATTCACAATTCAGCACTAAGGGCAACCCAAATAACGACATTACCTTCGTGCATCATGTTAGGCTACAGGCAACTCTTCTCAAAAATCTGCGGCTACGGGGTAATCGAACCATCACGCAGGCCAGCATCCAGTTCCACCAATGTCTCTTGCACGTCGGCAGGAATCACATCAGAAAAATCATGGAAAGGGGCTAAGCCTACTTCACCCACAAAGTTACCAGCAGGCTGTTGACCATTATAAATGGCGGTAGTGATATCCAACACGCCAGGGGTAATCAGCTTCATCGCGCTGGAAATCAAGCAAGGATGCGCGGCGGGTAGGGTTTCCCATTGGTCGGTGTCCACGCCAATGCAGAAGACACCTGGATTACCAGCCACTTCAATCAACGCACCGTTACCCGTATTGCCACCAGCACCAAAAATAACATCTGCCCCTTGGTCAATCGCTTGCTTGGCGGTTGCCGCACCCCATTCAGGGTCGGTAAAGGCCACATCCAAGCCACCGGGATGATAGGTGGAGATAAGGTTAATATCAGGGTTCATGGCGGCGGCACCACTGTCGTACCCTTCTTTGAAAGCCACAACAGGAGGCACCAAGTCAGTGCCCAACACGGCCGCGATTGTGCCCGTTTCAGACATCATCGCCGCCAAAGCACCCGCCAAATAACCAGCTTGCGCTTCGTTGAAAATCAGGCCCGTCACGTTGGCCATTTCCTCACCTTGGAACTGATCTACACCAATAAAGGCAATATCAGGATTGGCGGCGGCCGCTTCAGCAGTCGCTTCACCCAGCGCAAACCCGACGGTGACAATCACGTCGTAATTTTGCCCGATGAACAAGCCGATATTTTCAGCGTAGTCCGTGGCGTCACGGGTTTCGATAAAGTCTACCCGCGCCCCTAGCTCACGCTCGGCGGCCAAAACGCCTTCCCAAGCGGACTGGTTAAACGATTTGTCATCAACCTGGCCCACGTCTGTGACCAAGCCGATACAAAAAACTTCTTCGGAAGCGCAATCACCGCTAACCGCTTCTTGTGCTGGCGCAGATGTGGCGCTTGGCGCAGGGGCGTCTTGTGCCCCACAAGCGACCAACATACCAACAGCAAAAAGTAACAATAGGCCCAACATCATTCTCTTAAACATTTTTCTTCTCCTCACTACTTGATACAAATTGTGCGACCGTTTGCTTGATGGTGTCAGGGTGATACGGTCGCATTCTATTAACTAAGTAAAGATTATATAGGAAAGAGAGATGCTAAACCAATAAATTTTAACGCATCCCCACGGCCGTGTGCGTTATAATCCTAGCTCCTATGCCCAAGCTAACCCCCACAACAATTGCCAACACCAGCCTCGGTTTTGCCCTCGCCCTTTTTTTGGGGCGGATGCTGGGCGAAACAATCTTCTCGGGTCAACCAATCTTGACGCTGGGTCTCACGGCCGTGTTGAGCGTCATGCTCATGGTCAGCTTTCGCCCCCTCCCTTTTCAACAAAGCTGGCCGCTAGGCATTTTATGGCTTTACGTTTTGTGGCCGACTCCTCGGCTAGACATGAGAGTGATGGTGGGCTTCACGGCCGTGGTCGCGCTCATCTTCAACCAATTTAACCAGCCCCACGCCCAGCAATTCCTGTCCCAGAAACGCCTCTTGCAAGCCATTTTGCTAACCATCGCCCTGTTAGCCCCCTTAAGCCTCTACCTGCTCACCCTCGCCCCCGACCTCTTGCCCGCCGATAATGGCGAATTCCAACTCGTCGGCGCGACCCTCGGGCTGGCGCACCCGCCCGGCTTTCCGCTCTACACTTTGCTTGCCCACGCGGCGACATGGCTCCCCCTGCCGCTCACGGCCGGGGCAAAAATCAATCTCCTCTCCGCCCTGTTAGCCGTCGTGACCCTTGCCCTAGTGGCCCTGACCAGCCGCCAGCTCAGCCCCCGCACGCCCGCGCTCACGGCCAACACGCTCATCGTCATCGTCGCCTTGGCGACCAGCACCACCTTTTGGGCACAAGCGGTTATGGCTAATATTCGCATCCCGACCGCCTTATTTGCCACGCTCGCCTTTTACGCCCTGTTGCGCTTTGAACAGGCCATCAGGCAGGAAAAAACAGCGACGGCTGACCATTGGTTAATTCTTTTTGCCCTGACGATGAGTTTGGGCTTAACGCACCATCTTTCGCTCGCTTTTATGGCGGTGGTGATGGGCTTGTTTGTCCTCTGGGTAGACCCCCGTTTTTTGCGGATGCCGAAGCGGTGGACACGGCCGTGTATGGCCGCCCTCCTCGGCCTGCTTCCCCTGCTTTACTTACCCCTCGCCGACCCCACCCTGCGCCAGCCCGCCGAATTTTTCAGCTACGCCCTCGGGCTGGGCTTTCAGGGGGACTTTTTCTACTTTCACACCCCCGCCCAGCTTTGGCAACGGGCGGGCATCATGATTAATATTTTTACCTTTCAGTTCCAGCCGCTCATTTTACTCGGCGCGATGGGCGGGTTTTTCCTGCTTCTGCGGCATAATCTGCCCCGCGCCTTTTTGCTCGGCGGGAGTTTGCTCTTGCACACGGCCGTGGTAGCCACCTATCGCGCCCCGCAGGCGGTTGAGTACATGCTCCCCGCTTATGTGCCGCTCGTATTGCTGATGGGGTACAGCCTCAGCGAACTCAGTCGCTACGCGAAGGAATGGGGCGTTAGGCCAGTCGGGGTGCTTTATGCGGCTTTGCTGACCACGGCCGTGTTCACGCAACTTGTCACCCATTGGTCCAGCTATCGTTATTTAAGCCAGAGCCAAGACACGGCCGTGTATACCGACCAAATCTTGACCCACGCCCCGCCCGATAGCGTTGTGCTGGCTAACTGGCATTGGGTCACGCCCCTCTGGTACGAGCAGGCGGTAAACGGCCGCCGTCCCGATTTAGAGATTGTCTATCTTTATCCGCAAACGGCGGATTATGGGGCAGATTGGGCGACGCGCATTGAGCGGGAGTTGGCCCACGGCCGTGCGGTTGTCGCCACCTTTTACGAAGAAAGCAGTTACCAAAATTTGCCCCCCAGCCAGCCTTTGGGGGAAGCATTTCTCTTTCCCAACGCGCCGCTCCTCACCCTGCCCCCCCACTTCTCCCCCTTCCCCGCCCCCGAGGCAGAAGCAGAATTTACGATACATGGGTATCATCTCGACCAGCATCAGCTAGAAATGGGGCAAGAGGCGACGCTCACCCTCGCGTGGACATATGTTGAGGAATTGGACGAGATGGCGCAAGCTTTGCGCAGAAGTGCGGGGGAGGTGTTGAGGGTCTCTTTTTACGCCCATCTGGTCAATTATGAAGGGCAGATAGTGGCGCAAGATGATGTCACCGTGTACCCCCAAACGGACGGCCTGACCCTGACCCAATTCCGCTTGACTCCCCGTTTTGGCTCCCATTTGGGCGACCACGCTCTTTTTGTCGGCACAATACGCCCCACGGGCACGCGCACCCAAATCGATACTATCACTCTTCAGCCCCAAACCTTCCCGCCGCTCACCGCCAATCCCACCTATCGCACCGCCGCTACCCACGGCCAGACGCCCCCCGCCGTTTTGGTGGGGTATGATTGGGACAATACGTTCCCGCCCCAGCCCCGACTTTATCTGCATTGGCGACTAGGCAACGGGCAATATATGAGTGAAGTACAGGATTTGCACGGGGGGGAGTATGCGTTGCCAGAGGTGACGGGGGTGTGGGGCTTTTCAACAAACACGGCCGTGTTGCGCAATTCAGGCGATACCCACTATGTCCCGCTAGGGCAGGGGATGGTGTGGTGGGGGTCACGGCCGTGTCTCTGCACCCTCTCCCCCCTAGAACCGGGGCAAACCGTCACCATCCAGCAACGCTTCACCGCCAGCCGTCCCATCCAGCGGGACATCGGCTTCAGCGTGCGCCTGCTCGGCTTTACAGAGGACAATTTCAGTTGGCAATGGCGCACCCCCGACAGTGCCGACAGCGATATACCCGCCCTCGGCGGCATCCCTACCCTCAAATGGATCGCTGGCTCCGCAATCTGGCATCCCCGCACCCTACAAATTGACCCCCAAGCCGCCCCCAGTCGCACCGTCGGCGGCATGGTGCGCCCCTACGATGTCTTTACCAATCGCCCCATTCCCATCCTCGATGAGCGTATCGCCACCAGTAATCAGCCGTGGCTCCCGCTGGAGCCGGGGCATGTTGCAGGAGAGTAAATGAGCAAGTGAGGAAGAGAGAAAGGGAGGAAGGGAATGCTACTGGCACAGGCAACAAAAAAGACTCCCGCAGGAGTCTTCGCCACTTATCACTTTTCACTTTCTACACATCTCAATGGGCCTACTAGGATTCGAACCTAGAACCGAGCGGTTATGAGCCGCGCGCTCTGCCATTGAGCTATAGGCCCTGCTACATCTGTTTTATCAAATAAACAGAGCGGGTAATGGGACTCGAACCCATGCATCCAGCTTGGAAGGCTGGCGCTCTACCAACTGAGCTATACCCGCAGGAGAATGAGTAATTAAAAATGAATAATGAGTAAAAGAGCGACTGCTTTACTCATTACTAATTATTCATTACTCATTATTATTAAAGTCGGGGTGGCGGGATTTGAACCCACGGCCTCTCGCTCCCAAAGCGAGCGCTCTGCCAAGCTGAGCTACACCCCGAAAAGAGCTTCGCCAGTATACCCATGTTGGCTAGTCAGTGTCAAATATTGACCCGTCATTAAGCGGTTACTCACGCGACTTCTCACTTTTCACTTTTTATTTCTCACGGCCATTATTATCCTCACAAGCCGTTACGACAAACGCAACGGCGTAACGCCTAACCGAAAAGGATAGAAAACATGCAACAACTCTTGGTAGCCACCCACAACAGTGGCAAAGTAGCTGAATTCGCCGATATGTGTATTGGTCACAAATTACTCACACAAAAAATCCTGTCTCGGCACACCTCGCCGCCTACGGCGGCTCGCCTGTCATAAGGGTGTTTTTTTCGTTTGGGCAGT
>JBGTIZ010000141.1:0-2256 GCA_041745395.1 Promineifilaceae bacterium (SeqCode)
TTTTCTCTCGATTTGACAAGTATGCGAGTCGTTATCTTAGTTTTGTCCATTTTGTGGCCACCTTCATCTGGTTGCGATGAATTGTCCACACTACCTAGTTAACGTAAAAACTGCAAAGATAGTGACCAAGCTATGTTGCTAAAAAAAGCTGAAATGCTGACTGGCTGAATTGCTTAACGGCTAGAAAATTATATTGTGGACGTTATGGTCTGATTATAGTAATCTCATGTAACCAGTTGTCTAAAAGCTCAGAAAACGCCTTCACAGAACGCACAGTTACAAGCCAGCTGAGCTAAATGTAAAATCTAACACCACCGTCCTCACATGCCAACAAACAATCGGTACTATCGCTAGCAGATTATAAGATACGAGACTTACAAACTGTCTGTTAGCGACTAATTACCTATGCCCATACCATCATACCTAGAGGATAGCCACATGCACCCCATCACAAAACCCACGGCGCACAGCCAAGCACACAAACAACAACTCCCCGGCCAGCCCCTAGTTAGCCTCATTGTGCCCACCCGCAACGAAGAGCGCAATTTACCCCAACTGTTTGCCTCTATCCCCGACATCGTAGACGAAGTGGTCTTGGTAGATGGGCGCTCGAGTGACCGCACCGTCGCCCTTGCCCAAGAGCTACGACCCGATATTTTGGTTGTACACCAAACAGGCAAAGGCAAGGGCAATGCCCTTATCGAAGGCTTTTTGGCCGCCAACGGGGACATCATCGTCATGATTGACGCGGATGGCTCGACCAATCCCAACGAAATTCCTAACTATGTGGGGGCCTTATTGGCCGGGGCAGATTTTGCCAAAGGCTCCCGCTTTATGCAGGGGGGCGGCACGTCTGATATGGAGATTCATCGCTATTTAGGCAACCAATTTTTTGTATGGTCTGTCCGCTTCTTTTTTGGCAGTCGCTATACTGATTTGTGCTACGGGTACAATGCGTTTTGGACACGTACCTTGCCTTTGCTCAGTCTGGACGGCGATGGTTTTGAGATTGAAACAATGATGAATGTGCGGGCATTGCAGGCTGGTTTGCAGGTGGCCGAAGTCCCCAGTTTTGAGAATCGGCGGTTTATGGGTTTTTCTAATTTGCACGCCGTTAAAGATGGGTTGCGCGTGTTGCGCACAATTTTTCAAGAGTGGCTACGCGCCCCGACTTTACGCGCTGTGCCCCGGCAAGAAAATTCGGTCGCGGAGCAGACATTTAAGAAAGCATTTCACAATTTGCTGGAGGATACGACCCGGTTTGTGAAGATGTCGTCTAAGTTACCGCCCTCGCAGACGACGCAAGCGGCGCAAAAATTGGTGCATCGTTTTGACGAGTTGATGGCGGCTGATTTAGATTGTATGGGTTGTCAGAAGCTACAGAAGCGTTATGTGAAGCATTACCGCTCCATTTATGCTGATTATTTGGCCCAGTTTACGCCTGAAGGCAAGGGCAAAAGTGAGTGATAGCTAGGCCCCCCTCTCATCGCCGAGGGAGCCTCTGGGATGAAGGGAGGGCTTGTCTTAGATGATGCGGCCGGCGTGTTCAACCACGGCCGTGTTGCTCAACACCCGCTCTGGCGTAAAGATTGACAAATCTAGCGCGGGCGTCTGCCCCAAAATTAGCTCCATCAAATACCGTCCCACCGCGTGGCACTGCTGGAACCCATGCCCCGAGAAGCCATTCGCCAAATACAGCCCTCGCACCTGCGGCCATTCCCCCAAAATAGCGTTGCCGTCCAGCGTGTTGACCGCATATAGCCCCGCCCAGCCCCCGACCACTTTGAGCCGCTCAAAAGCGGGCAAATAATCCACTAACTCTGGCCAGAGCCGCTCCTCAAACAAATGCGGTCGCATCCGAAAATCATACCCTTCGAGATCATCAGGGAAGGATTTGCCAATTAAAAAGTGCCCTTCGTTTTCATGGATGACGTAGAGACCTGTGGGCAGAAAAATACTGGGCAGGAAACCGTTGGTGGGTATGCTGGTTTGCACCACGTACACTTGGCGCATGATGGGCAAAACGGGCAGGTCTATCTGGATAGTTTGCAGGAGGTCACGCGCCCACGCGCCGGCCGTGTTGATAACAATGGGCGCAAATAGCTCGCGGCCATCGTCGAGGCGCACGCCCTGTATTTGGTCGCCGTTGGGGGTGGTTAACAGGTGCGTGACCACGGCCGTGATATAGCTCGCCCCCAAAGCGACGGCCTTATCCCGATACCCATTTAACACGCCCTGCGGGTCTACGGAGCCATC
>JBGTIZ010000142.1:0-10528 GCA_041745395.1 Promineifilaceae bacterium (SeqCode)
CCATTGGTATAGTTGGCATTGGCGTTATCATTTTTTTGACAGAGGCGTGTACGTCAGTTGGTTTCCGCACGGGGCGCACTTAGCAGAAGAGCTACACGTTTTTGGCGATGATGGACACAACCGGTACTTGGTATTGCCGAACAACAACACGGCCGTGCCCCTCCACCGCACCGTACAACAAGCAGGTTTCACCCTGCAACCCATTCACAAGGCCGATGGCATGACGCTGTATCAATTAACAAGGAGCAATGAGCAATGAGCAAGGAGCGCGTTAAACATTGGCCATTGACCATTATCTCTTGGCTATTTCTTGTAGGGCTGTTTTTTCACAAGCTGGCTTTTAGTAACCTGATTTTGGCGCGGGGGGACACCTTTCTCTATTTTTACCCTTACTGGCACGCGGCGCAGGAGGCTCTGCGGGCGGGGCGATTACCGCTGTGGAATGGAGACATTTTTATGGGTGCGCCGCTTCTGGCTAATAGTCAGATGGGCTTTTTTTACCCGCCCAATTGGCCGCTGTGGCTAGGGTTGGAAGTGCCGTATGCGGTCAGCGCGACGATTGTGTTGCACGTGTTTATAGCGGGGCTGGGCACGGCCGTGTTAGCTCGCCAAACGGTTAAATTATCGTGGACAGCCAGTTTGTTCACGGCCGCGTTATTCGCCCTCGGCGGCTACTTCACCGCCCAAGTCGAACACGTCAACCAAATCCAAGGCCTCGCTTGGCTCCCCTGGCTCCTCTGGGCCGCCGCCCCCCTCACCATTCACCATTCACAATTCACCATTCACCATTTATTCATCCCCCTCTTCTTCACCCTGCAACTCCTCGCCGGCCACACCCAAACCGCCTTCATCAGCGGCATCGCCATCGCCCTATTTCTCATCGGGATGCAAGTTTCAAGATACAAGGTACAAGGTGCGACACAAGAGCATACCATTCACAATTCACCATTCACAATTCACCATTCACAATTATTCACGCCCTGGCTCTGGCTCCTCCTCGCCGTTTTGCTCGCCCTGCTCCTCGCCTCTGCCCAGCTTCTGCCCACGCTCGAGCTAACGGGTCTTTCTAGCCGCGAAGGAGGGCTAACCACGAATGAAGTGCTGTCCTTTTCGCTCCATCCGCTTTTGCTGACGCGCAGTTTATTGCCACTGTATGGGCAATCAATTTTTACGGAATATGTCGCTTTTGTACCGCTGACGGCGTTGCTTTTAGCGTTCACGGCCGTGTGGTCGTGGCGTACAGATAGGCGCGTTTGGCCGCTGGTTTTGCTCACGGCCGTGGGTCTCTTCCTCGCGCTGGGCCGCTTTAACGGCCTCTCCTACCTTCTCGCCCAACTCCCCGGCTTCGACCTATTTCGCGCCCAAGCCCGCTGGCTCGTCGTTTACGCTCTCGGCGTGAGTTTGTTAGCGGGCATCGGCTTAGACGGGTTGCGCCAAGCCCCCCGCCGCGCCATTTATGCGGGCGCAGGTCTCCTGCTGTTGCTCATCGCCTGGGGTTTTGCCGCCCCCTTGCTCAGCCTCTTTTTTCCCACCCCGCCCGAAGCCCCCATCGAGGTACCAGGGTCAATTAATCTCATCGGCTGGCTAGGCGAATTAGCCCTTGCCCTATTCCTGCTCACCCGCAGGAGCCATGAACAAGGGGCAATCATTCACCATTCACCATTCACCATTCACCATTCACTATTCACAATTTCCCTCCTCACCCTCTTCCTCGCCTCCCACGCCCTGCCCTACAACAACCTCACCACGCCCGAAGCGTATTTTGACCAGCGGCCGCCCAGCTTGCGAATTCAGGCCGCCAACGAGGGACACGTTGTGCCGGGTCGGGTACTTAGCCTCTCCAACATCTTTTTTGACCCCGGCGACCAAGGTGAAATCAGGAGCATTTACGCCGACCAGCTCAGTGAGCAAGCTTTGTATGATTACATCGTGGCGATTAAAGCGAAGGAGATTATCGCGCCCAATTTGCCCATGATTGTCGGCACGCCATCACTGGACGGCTTTGATGGCGGCATTTTGCCCCTGCGTAGCTATAGCGAACTAATGTCGCGCACCGTTTTGGCGGGGCAGGTGACCACGGATGGACGCCTGCGGGAATATCTCACGGCCGTGCCCGACCCGCTGTGGCTTGACTGGTTCAACGTCCGTTTTCTCATCACCGACAAAACGACGGATGAGTGGATCGATGGGATTTATTATGACACCCAGCACCCCGTAACGGTTTTTGCGGGGCGACGGCAGGAGATGGGCTATGTGCCGCACGAGTTTCAAGCCACGGCCGTGTTAATCCGCACCGACAGTGGGGACACCCCGCCCGGCCAACTCATCGGCTTTGTCCGCCGTGACGGCCAGCCCGAGCGGCTGGTCATGCCCTTGCGCCGCGTCGCCACCAGCCCTGATGTCTGGCTGGCGGAAGCGCGTAATCCCGTGCAGTTTGAATCATTGATTTTGGAAGCGGGCGAAAGGGATTGGGAGGTGCGGGCGGTGACGCTATTCAGCGGCATAACGGGTGCTTTCCAAACGGCCGTGCCCGGCAACTATCGGCTCATTCATTCGGGGGATGTCAAAATTTATGAAAATCTGGACGTTCTGCCCCGCGTTTTTGGTCTAGCTCATCCCAGCCAGCTTTTTTCACCCGCTGGGGTGCAGTTGGTGGATGAGGTAGTCAGTTATGAGGCGGGGCACATCGTGGTGCGCACTAATTTTGCCCAGCCAACGATGCTGGTGGTCACGGAGGCGTTTTATCCCGGGTGGGTGGCACAGGTAGGGGGAGAGAACACGGCCGTGGTTTCCGTCGCCGACTTTTTCATCGGCCTTGAAGTCCCCCCTGGGCGGCAAGAGGTTGTGCTGACCTTTACGCCTCAGCGGGTGAGGTGGGGGTTATTAGGCTCATTGATAGGTCTGTTGGTTTGGCTTGGTTTGGTAGGCTGGCTGTGGCGCAGGACTTAAGAAGCAGGTTTGTTAGCGACATACTGCGGCAATGCTTCCTGAAGCACACGACGCAAAACCGACTCTGTAACGGGTCGCTCGGCTTCATCCAAATATGCTTTCAAGGCCTGATTGATGAGCGTCTGATACCCCGTCCCTTCTTCTTCAGCACGCGCCCGAAATGCTTCCAAAATGGCATCGTCCAAATAAAGCGTGATGCGCGTTTTGCTTTTGCTGGGGATAAGTGCCCCACGTTTGCCCTGTGAAAAATCGTATTCATCCTTCATAAGTTTTCCTTTCGTGGGGGGTAGCCCGCCGCACTGAAATAAGTCTAATTTCCTTTTCGCGCAATGTATAAACGGCTACAAGAAGTTGTCCGTTACTGCCCAAACCAAGCGCAAGCCAACGCTCTTCCCACGCAGAAAATGGGTCTTCTTGGTGAATTGCTAGCGGGTCATAAAAAACGCCTTCTGCATCGGCGAAGGAAACACCATGCTTCTTGACATTGCTAGCCGCTTTGGCGGGGTCAAATTGAAATTTCATGATTTATATGCATATTATACATACAAAGTTACCCTTTTCATTCATTTCAGCGCAAACGATGATAGGGCGCAAGGTCGCTAAGAATGGCTTCTGCTTCCTCATGGGTGGCGAGGCGGGGCGCACCGGTGCTGGTGACCATGGCCGGAATCAGGCTGAAATCGGTCACGCCCTCTTTATCTAGCCAAAGGTGGAGAATGGCGGTGCGCGGCGGGCCGTCTATGTTGAAGGCGAAATTGCCGAGGCCAAAGGCGATGAAGCCGCCGTTGTACCGTTCGAGCCGCTGTAACACGTGGGCGTGATGACCCAACACGGCCGTGGCCCCCGCATCAATCGCAGAATACGCCAACTCCTCCTGAATGGGGTTGACCGTCACCTGATACTCATAGCCTGAATGCAAAATGACGATAACGTGATCCACATCTGGGCGACTAGACACGGCTGTGACATCCGCGCTAATGACCTCGGCCGTGCCCCACGCCAAACCGGGAGTGTCGGCCGTGGCGTCCCAACTTTGCGTATCAAACCCCGTCCGTGCCTCCACAGGCACATTGACATAACCAAGAAAAGCAAGCCGCAAACCGTTGCTTTCCACGATGGCGGGCGCGTGCGCTTCATCCCAATTTGCCCCCGCGCCCACGGGCTGAATGCCCTGCGCCCGCAGGAGTTCCATGCCCGCCAAAAGCGTCTCCGGTCCATAATCCATGCCGTGATTGTTAGCCAGCGACAGCACATCAAACCCTGCCATCGCCAACGCTTCCGCTGAGGCGGGCGGGGAAAGGAATGGGTACGCCTTGGCGACGGGTTCGCCCCCACTGCCCAGTGCCGTCTCGAGGTTACCCACGGTGACGTCTACGGGGAGCAGGTAATCAATGACCCCAGCAAACGGGTAGGCCAAATTGCCCCGCGAAATTTCACTGCCCAAGGTGCGGCTGAGCATAATATCCCCCACGGCCGCGAGGTGGACTTGGTAGCTCGGTTCGGGCGACGGGGTGAAGGTGGGTGTGGGGGTCGCGGGAATGGGTGTGGCGGTGGGGATGGGCGTGTTGGTCGGCGGCGGCGGCACAGGTGTCGCCGTGGCTGGCCGCGTAACCGTAGCGGCGGGTGAACTGGTCTGCGTAGGCTGAACTGTGATTTGTGCCACGGCCGTGGGCAAATCCGCTATCTCTGGCGGAGTCGACTGGCACGACACCAGAAGAAACAAGGCACAGGATACAAGGCGCAAAACATTGACAATCGACCATTGACCATTAACCATCGACAATTCCTCATCTCACTTCCGGTACACACGGTGGCGACTGTGATTGGAGTTGAAAGGCGGTCAGCGAGAGGCCATTTTCTTTAAGAAAAGTCGCCATCTCCACGCCCACATACCGATAATGCCACGGTTCATAATAAAAACCAGTGATTTCCTGCGCCTCACGAGGGTAGCTGAGGGTAAAGCCGTAATGGTGCGCGTTTTCTAACAACCACACCCCCTCTGGCGTATGGAAAAAGTAGGTGTGAAATTCGATGTTTTCGTCGGCCCCTTCGACGTATTGATAGAGAACAGGGGAGCCAAAATCAACGGTTGTACCCAGTTGGTGTTCGCTGTGTCCCGGCCGTGCGCTGAGCATTCCTACCCGCTCTGGCTCTTTTTCCACCCATTTTTGAAAGGCGATGTTTTGGGAGTAAAAACTGCGATAGCCCGAGATGATTTGGGGCTGGAGTCCAGCGGCCTGCATGTCGGCGATAACCTGCTGGAGCGGCTCGAGGGCGATGGTCCGGATTTGGTTGGGGTAGCCTTTGGTCACGGCCGGGGGAAAGTGGTCGTTTATCGAAACCAAGTCGGGTGGCTCAAAATCGCGGCCGAGGCCATATTGAAAGGTGACAACGGCGTGTAAATCGTCGGGGCTGACGTTGCGCTGGGTGCAACTGGGCACGGCCGTGGGTGAGGGAATGGGCGTACTGGTCGGAGTGGCGGTGGCGGTGGGCACGGCCGTGGGGGTGGCTGGCGGCGGCGGGGGCGTTGGCGTAGCGGGTATGGGGGTAGCCGTCGCTGTGGGTGTGGGAGTGGAGGTTTCTATTTCTACTTCAGTGGGTATGATGGCAACCACGGCCGTGGTCGGGCGCGTCACCTCCGCCACGGCCACCACATCTGATGAAGGAGCGGACGCACAGCCAACCAGCCATCCTAACCCCACCAGCCATCCAATTCGCGTGATCCTGCGCCAAAAATTTGTCATGTCTATCCTAGATTGCCCCCGTTTCCGTTTGTAACTGGGGGATTGTAACTTCTATAATAGCCCCACGCCGCCAACAATAAAAAAGACCAGCCTCGTCGGCTGGCCTATCGGTGTGCTTTATGCTCCAGGAGCGATTCGAACGCTCGACCTACTCTTTAGGAAAGAGTTGCTCTATCCTCTGAGCTACTAGAGCAAGAAAACATGCTAAAATTATAGCGGCTCCGTCTTAAATGTAAAAATATTCTCAATAGCGAGTTAAGAAAAAACCAGGCTCTCGCCAAGACGCAGAGTAGCAAAGAGAAAAACTTCTCGAGGAAAACTTTGCGCTCTTCGCGCCTTTGCGAGAGGTTTAACCTCAATGGCTGGGCAACCAGTCGCTCCTTCTTGACGGCTCACCTTTTGCTTCTTACTTCCAACTCTCCTATGCGCTCACACATTCCGACGCACCCGTTTTTTGTGTATGGCACGCTGATTCCGGGTCAACCCAACGGCCACCATTGGCAAAACGCCATTATCTCTTATCAGCCCGCGACGTTTTACCACGGCCGTTTGTATGCGTGGCCGACCTTTCCGATTTTGCTAGAAGCGGACCCAGCGGCGGGGGGAATGCCTATCGAGGGGGTGCTGGTGGAGGTGGATGCGCGTTATTACACGGCCGTGGTAGCTGCCCTCGACCAGCTCGAAAATTATAACCCCGCCGACGAAGCACACAGCCCCTACCTGCGCCGCACCCGTCGCATCACCCTCGCCAGCGGCCAAACCCGCGTCGCTTGGCTCTACCTCGGCCAACGCCCCTACCTGCCCCCCGAAGAAAACCTCGTTCAAGATGGCGACTGGCTCGCTCATTGCCGCCGCACGGCCACCCCCGACGACATGGCCGCTTGGTGGGCCACACGCGGCCGTGATTTGCTGTTTTAGCAGGGTGCAGGGTGCAAGGAACAATTACCGCTAATCGAGAGCTTTCATTCATCATTCACCTGGTTGAATTATAAATGGTAAATTATCAATTCCGAATGGTAAACGAACGCCTGCATTCACCATTCACCATTCACAATTCAAAAGCCCAGCAATTCCCATGACCCATGAAACCTGACACCTTTTTACCCCATTGGCTCACTCCCCCCACTTTCCCCGACGAGCAAAAAACGAGGAAAGCGCAACTCTTGCACGCCATGATGTTGGCTCTGCTCCTATACAGCACTGTTTTTATCGCTCTGCGGGTGCTTATTGGGACAGACCTATTTCTCTCATTTTATTTCCTCATGGGAGCGTTGATGCTTTTGGGAGTGGTTACCCTATTTACCCTGCGCTATGGGTATATATACGCCTCCAGCCTCTTTTGGGTTCTTTCCGCTTGGTCAATCTTTGTGTACCAATCCTTTATCGGCAATGGTGTGCGGGATTCGGCCTTTGTGGCCTTGGTTATTGTCATTATGATGTCTAGCCTTCTGCTTGGCTGGCGTTTTACCATGGGTTTGTCCGCAGTTTCCATTCTTTTGGGCTGGGTAATGGTATGGCTGGAGCTAAATGGGCTGATTATTTACACGCCCCGCACCGCCGTGACCATGGGCCTGAGCTATACGCTGATTTTTGTCATGCTCACCACGCTTGTTTTTTTACTGGTATCGAATCTGACCCGAACATTACATCAGGCGCAAGAGAGCAACCGTGATTTACAGAGTCTCAGTGCTGATTTAGAAAATCAGATCGCGGAGCGCACTCAGAACGCGGAGCAAGCCCTAATTGAGGCGGAGCGGGCGCGGCGCGAGATGGAAACGCGCATGTGGCAAATTGCGGGTCAGGCGCAATTAGCAGAACAGATGCGCGGGGAGCAAGACCTGCCCACCCTCGCCCGGAATTTAATTCGACAGGTGTGCCTCTATTTGGAAGCTCCTGTAGGCACGCTCTATTTGTGGGACGAATTAGAGCAGGCCCTCCAGCTAACGGGCAGTTATGCCTATTTGCGTCGGGCGCATATGGTCAATAAGTTTGGCTTGGGGGAGGGGCTGGTGGGGCAGGTCGCTCTGGAAAAGCAGGCGATTGTGCTAACGGATGTGCCGTCTGATTATATGCCGGTGATGTCTGGTCTAGGCACGGCCGTGCCCCAAAACATCATCGTCTACCCCATTCTGTATGAAGACGACGTGGTCGGCGTGGTCGAGCTAGGTGTGTGGCAACCGCTGGATCGGGTGCAACAAGAATTTTTGCTAACCGCTCTCGAGAGCATGGCGATTACCTTTGTGACAGCGCAGGCACGGTCGCAAATCAACGAATTATTGCTCAAAACCCAGCACCAAGCGGAAGAGCTTCAGGCGCAAGAAGAGGAGTTGCGCTCGGCCAACGAGGAGCTTTCGGCGCAGACGGACAGCTTGCGCCGTTCTGAGGAGCGTCTGCGGGAGCAACAGCGGGAGCTAGAAATGGCGAACGCGGAGTTGGAAGAAAACACGGCCGTGTTATCTGAACAACGCTTCCAGCTCGACCTGCAAAACCAAGAACTGCGCGAAGCCCAGTACGAGCTAGAGCGCAAAGCAGAAGAGCTAACCAGCGCCAGCCAATACAAATCAGAATTCTTGGCCAACATGTCCCACGAGCTACGCACCCCGCTCAACAGCCTGCTCATTTTGGCCCGGATGCTCGCCAACAATGAAGAAGGGCATTTATCCGCCACCGAAGTCGAATCAGCCGAAATTATCTATAATAGCGGTCACGATTTGCTCCAGCTTATCAACGAAATTTTGGATCTCTCCAAAATCGAAGCGGGGCACATGGATTTTTATATCATGCCCCTGCCGTTGGTGGATGTGTTGCACACCATGCGGCGGCAATTTAACCATGTGGCCGAAGATAAAGGGCTAGCATTTAACACCGTTTTGGCCGAGTCGCTGGCTGAACAAAGCCTCGAGACGGATCAGCAACGGCTGGAGCAAATCATCAAAAATCTGCTGTCCAATGCGTTTAAATTTACGCAAGCGGGAAGCGTCACCCTGCGTATTGAGCCACCAGACGCTAGCCAACTTCCCTCCTTTCTGCGCCCCCAGGAAACCATCGCCATTGCGGTGCAGGATACGGGCATCGGCATGACCGCCGACCAAGAAAAAATCGTTTTTGAAGGGTTCCAGCAGGGGGATGGCAGTACCAGCCGTAAATATGGGGGCACGGGGCTAGGGCTGACGATTTCGCGGGAGTTGGTCACGCGCTTGGGAGGGCAGATTCATTTGGCGAGTGAACTGGGCAAGGGCAGTACATTTACGGTGTTTTTGCCGTTGCGTCATGCGCCGCAGGCGGGGAAGTCCGGCACGACGGATAAGATGGCTGTGGTGGATAAAACCACGGCCGTGCGGCTCCCCTCTGATTTACCTGAACGGTCTGCCCCAACAGAAAAAGAGACGACCAGCCGCGCCGTCTTTCAAGACGACCGCCAAGAGCTAGACCCCACCCATAAACGCCTGCTCATTGTCGAAGACGACCGCCGTTTCGCCCGCATCGTCTATGATTATGCCCGCAAGCGCGGCTTTCAATGCCTCGTCGCCTACGACGGCGCGGAGGGGCTAGAGATGGCGCAGACGTATAAACCAGACGCCATTATTCTCGATTTGCGCCTGCCCCTGATGAGCGGCTGGCTGGTCTTAGAGCATCTCAAAAGTGACCCCGTGACCCGCCACATTCCCATTCATATCGTGTCGGTGGATGACCAAGATATGCAGGCGTATAAAATGGGTGCGATTGGCTTTCTTTCTAAGCCAGTCAGTGCGGAAGCATTGGACGGCATTTTTCAGAAAATCGGCAATTTTATCACCCGTCCCATCAAGACATTGTTAATCATCGAAGATGATGCCAAGTCGCAACAAAGCATTCAGCGGTTACTGGGTGGGGAAGATGTGCAAATTATCACGGCCGTGACCGGGCAAGAAGCCATCAACCATCTAGCCGAAAAAGACCGCCCCTGTGACTGCATTATTTTGGACCTCAACTTGCCTGATATGAGCGGCTTTGACCTGCTCAGCCATATTAAAGCTGACGAACGATTGGCGGCTTGTCCCGTCATCATTTACACTGGGCGCAACCTAACGGAGCAGGAAAATAGCGACCTGCAAAAATATGCGGATAGCGTCATTATCAAGGGGGTAAAATCCCCCGAAAGGTTGCTGGATGAAACGGCTCTCTTCTTGCACCGCGTGGTGGCTGATTTGCCGCCCGAAAAGCAACGCACGATACAAGAATTACACGGCCGTGAAACCGTCCTCACCAACAAACATATTCTTGTGGTAGATGACGATATGCGCAACGCCTTTGCCCTCTCCAAACTCCTCGGCGACCGAGGGCTGACCATCAGCCTGGCTAGCGGCGGTTACAAAGCCCTCAACCTGCTTGAGAACGACCCCAGCATAGACCTCGTCCTCATGGATATCATGATGCCCGAGATGGACGGCTACGAAACGATGCGCTGTATCCGCGAAGAGCTATTGCTGTCCGACCTGCCCATCCTCGCCCTGACCGCCAAAGCGATGAAAGGGGACGCCGAAAAATGTCTCGCCGCCGGCGCCAACGATTACCTCTCCAAACCAGTAGACCCCGAACGCCTCTTCTCCATGCTCCGCGTCTGGCTCTACCGCTAACGGAGCGTGGGAGAGGAAGGGAGAAAGAGAGGGGGAGAGCAAGCGAGTAAGAGAAGTATTTCTCCCCCCCAAACAACACCAGACAGCACACGCATCCCCTTTATTCATTGTTCTGTATTGGTCACAAATTACTCACACAAAAAATCCTGTCTCGGCACACCTCGCCGCCTACGGCGGCTCGCCTGTCATAAGGGTGTTTTTTTCGTTTGGGCAGTTGCC
>JBGTIZ010000143.1:0-5599 GCA_041745395.1 Promineifilaceae bacterium (SeqCode)
GTGGTCAAGACATGCTGGTCGTTCGCGCTCAGCGTACCGTCCAAGGCATCCATCATGAAGGCCATGAGTTCATCTTCACTATAAGTTGTGGTGGGGATGTGGTTCTGATTGGTCATAATGTCACCATCCTGTTGCCTCTGTTCAAAAGCAACGCCTTCTCCTCAATTTTTTGTCCTTTCTCTCTCTTTCTTTTCTTGTGGCTCTAGCTTAGCCACCCAAGCCCATTTCTAACCCAGCTTGCGCCAAATCACGCCGAGCGCGAAACAGCCGTGACTTAATCGCACTGACCGTCGTGTCCATCGCTTCCGCGATTTCCTCATAGGACATTTCGTACCAGTAGCGCAAAATAACGGCCTCACGGTAATCCTCAGGCAACGTTTGGAGCAACGCTTGCACCGCTTGTTCCTGCTCAACCTGCACCGCATGTGATTCTGGCCCTTTGTCTTTTTCAGACATGAGCGCGGGATGAGGGGGTAACGGCTCATCAATCGAAAGCAATAAGGCGCGTCGCTTACGAATAATGTCAATGCAGTAGTTAGAAGTAATGGACAGCATCCACGTGCTAAATTTATGGCTGGGATTGTAGCTGTCCAAGCGAGTGTAAGCGCGAATAAACGCCTCTTGGGCCGCCTCTTCCGCTTCTTTGGCATTGTTCAACATGCGATAGGCAAGGTTAAAAACAGGCCCCTGATAAGCTTCAATTAGCTTGCCAAAGGCAACCTTGTCTCCTTTTCTGGCTTCGTGAAGCCAGAGTGCTTCTTGCTCTGCTTGTGTCATCACCGCGCTTTTCTGCTTGATTGCTTGTGCATCTTTTGGCGGTGAGTATACCGCAAACGCGGCGACGCTGGAGCCAACGAATTGTGTCATTTTGTTTAACCCTTGTTGTTGACGTTGCTGACTAAGTAAAGAAGAGTGTGGTGTTGTTCACACTCAAAGGGCTATACGGCAGTGTTTGCGAAAAGTTGCGCAGGTGGGAGAAAGTGAGAAGTAAGCGGTGGTTCCATCGCTTACTTCTCACTCAATTTATTATCCGATTTGTTCTTGTCCTCTAAAAACCTACAAGTATCTGGGACGATACTCACCCCACACGCCGCGCAGGGTGTGGCAGATTTCCCCTAGAGTGACGTCGTTTTCGACGCAGGTAATAAACAAAGGCATCAGATTTTGGTCGGTTAGTGCCGCTTGGGCAAGCTGGGCGCGGAGTTCGGCCACTTTTTGATTGTCGCGCCGCTGGCGCACGGCCTGGATGCGGGCGCATTGGTCGGCCTCCACGGCCGGGTCTAACTTCTGCATATCCATGTGCAATGCTTCGTCCGCTTGGGCAAATTTATTGACGCCGACCACTATCTCGCGCCCATCTTCCAAGCCGCGCTGATATTGATACGCCACCTCTTGAATTTGCTGTTGCACATACCCCTGTTCGACTGCTTCTAACGCGCCACCGAGTTCGTCAATTTGGTCAATGTATGCTTGCGCTTGTGCTTCAAGCTCGTCGGTCAACGCTTCGATGGCGTAGGAGCCGGCTAAGGGGTCAACCGTATCGGTCACGCCACTTTCATAGGCGATGATTTGCTGGGTGCGCAAGGCGATACGCGCCGCCTCGGCCGTGGGGAGGGCGAGCGCTTCATCACGGCCGTTGGTGTGCAAACTTTGGGTGCCGCCCAACACGGCCGCGAGCGCCTGCAACGCCACCCGCACGACGTTATTTTCAGGCTGTTGTGCGGTGAGCGTACTGCCGCCCGTTTGCGTGTGAAAACGGAGCCGCCAACTCTGGGGGTCTTGCGCCCCAAACCGTTCGCGCATTATTTTGGCCCACAGACGCCGCGCCGCGCGGAATTTGGCAATTTCCTCAAGGAAGTTGTTGTGTGCATTAAAGAAAAAGCTGAGCTGGTCTGCAAATTTGTCGATGTCTAAGCCCGCTTTCATGGCCGCATCCACATAAGCGATACCGTTGGCGAGGGTGAAGGCAACTTCTTGGGCGGCGGTACTGCCCGCTTCCCGAATATGATAGCCACTGATAGAAATCGTATTCCAGCGAGGCACTTCACGGCCGCAATAATCAAAAATATCGGTGATGAGCCGCATGGAGGGCTTGGGGGGGAAAATATAAGTGCCGCGAGCGATGTACTCTTTGAGAATGTCGTTCTGAATCGTGCCGCGCAGTTTGCTTTCGGGCACACCTTGCTCTTTGCCCACGGCGATGACCATCGCCAGTAGAACGGCGGCGGGGGCATTGATGGTCATGCTGATGCTCACTTTGTCGAGCGGAATACCGTCTAGCAGGATGCGCATATCGTCCAAGGTGGGGATGCTGACGCCTACTTTGCCTACTTCGCCCAGCGACATGGGGTCGTCGGGGTCATAGCCGATTTGGGTGGGTAGGTCAAAGGCGACGGAGAGGCCAGTTTGCCCTTGCGAAAGCAGGAATTTGTACCGTTCGTTGGACTCCTTGGCGGTGCTGAAGCCCGCGTATTGGCGCATGGTCCAAAAACGGCCGCGATACATGGTGGGCTGAACGCCGCGTGTGAAGGGGTATTCGCCGGGGAAGCCAAGTTTTTCTAAATAGGCATCCCCGTTGGTGGCGTCGTCAGGCGTGTAAACACGCTCGAGGGGAATGCCTGAACTGGTTTCAAATGGCTCTTTGCGCTCGGGGAAGCGGCTGATGAGGGGTTCTACTTGTTCGCTGTGCCAGCGTTCTTTTTCTTGGTGGAGTTTGCTCATGGAGTTTGCCTCGTAGGAATGAAGGATGAATCAAATCAACCGCTGACAGCGCGGCGGACGTTAACAGGATTATAACGAATTTGGGCGTGATGGGGGGGAAATGGTGACGTGTGTCACCTAGTATTGGTGAGGGGTTATGATTGGGTTGACCCACGGCCGTGGGCAGGAATTCCGAACAACGTCTCTTTTTCAGCAGGGGTCATCTGGCGGGGGAGCGTATCGCGGAGCAGGGCGTAGCCGCGCCGCAGGGCGGGTCTTTGTTTAAGCTGGTCATACCAGCGATGCACGTGGGGCACGTCGTCTAAATTTTGCTGATGCCCTTTGTAGAGCGTCACCCAGGGGTAAATGGACATATCGGCGATGGTGTACTGGTTGCCCGCCACGTATTCGTTTTGGGCGAGCTGGTCGTTTAACACGGCGTAGAGCCGCGCTACTTCGCGGCGATACCGCTCGATGGCGTAGGGGATCGGTTCGGGGGCGTAGTTGAGGAAGTGCCCGGCTTGTCCAAACATGGGGCCGATGCCGCTCATCTGGAACATGAGCCACTGCATGACGGCGTAACGGCCGTGTATATCGGCCAGCGGCGGCAGGAATTGGCCTGTTTTTTCGGCTAGGTAGAGCAAAATCGCGCCGGATTCAAAGATAGTAAGGGGGGTGGTGTGTGGGTCTGTGGGCTGGTGGTCGACGAGGGCGGGGATTTTACTGTTGGGGTTGATGGCTTTGAACACGGCCGTGAACTGTTCCCCCGCCAAAATATTGACGGGGATAACCTGATACGGCAGGCCACATTCTTCGAGCATAATGCTGATTTTTTGGCCGTTGGGGGTTGGGGCAAAGTAGAGGTCAATCATGGGGCGGGTTCCTGAGGGTATCATGTGTCATGTGTCACGTACTTTTCGCTGGACGTGGCTTGTTTAGCCAAGAGGGTCGCTAATTGACCCCGTAAGCCTGTATTATTATTCGGTATGGTGTAATTGCCTATCATATCTATCATATAAGGAGACAACCCAAATGAGTATAACTGTTTTATTCGTGTGCCTCGGTAATATTTGCCGCTCGCCGATGGCGGATGCTGTTTTTCAGAAGATGGTAGCGGAGGCGGGACTGGCGGACAAAATTACGGTGGATTCGGCGGGTACGGGGGGCTGGCATGTGGGAGAGACGGCGCATTCGGGGACGTTGCGGATGTTAAAGGAGCGGGGGACTACTTACCACGGCCGTGCCAGAAAAGTAACCCACAGCGACATGGACGACCCACAAAGCTGGATTATCGCCATGGACAGCAGTAACCTCGACGACCTGCAACGCCTATACGGCGACCATCCGCGCCTGCACCGCCTGTTAGACTTTGCCCACAACTACCCCAACATGCAAGATGTGCCTGACCCATATTACACAGGCAACTTTGCGTATGTTTATGATTTGGTTAAAGATGGGTGTGAGGGGTTACTGGCGCACATTCGCCAAGTGGAAGGGGGGTGAAATGTGCGAAGGGCGAGGTGAAACGCGAGAAACAAAAAGTGAGAAGTCTGGTGACCAGACTTCTCACTTTTCACTTTTTACTTCTCACTACTTGCTCCAGCCTAATGAGCGCGGGTGAGATAGGATTTGATTTTGCTAGCTAAATCGTAAATGGGGGTTGTTTTGCTAACCAACTCATCGGCTCCGGCAGTTATACTGCTTTGGCGTGTTTCGTGGCTGTCATCGGCCGTGTACATGATAATCTTGCACGACTGTTTGTCGAAGCCATTATCCCGCATATGGCGACACACCTCAATCCCATCCATGCCCGGCATCATGACATCCAACAAAATCAGGTTGGGCTGTTCTTCATGGGCGATGCGCAACGCTTGTTTGCCGTCATATGCCCCATGTACATCATAGCCGACGCTTTCTAGTACCAAGCGATACAGTTGCACTAATTCGGCTTCGTCGTCCACAACGAGAATTTTTTGGGTGGCTGTCATAGTCTGGTCACTAAACATAGGATATTGGTTGGGAGCAAATATTAGTTTGAACTGTTGTGGGATGGAGAGTTGAATGGATTACTACTGCGCATATTATAACACTTGCGGGGCAGATAGCAGTAATCATTTTGTCCTATTTTTGTTTTTGCACCAATAGCATTCAGCGAGTCAGCACTTCAGCTTCGTTTGTAAAACAGCAAGCCCACTTTAACAGTGGGCTGTGCAAAAAAAATATAGAGAGTTGGCCGGGTGAGCATGTCACCACGGCCGTGCTGTCAAATGATTAAATGTGCTGGGCAATGACTTCTTGTGCTTGGGGCCCTTTGCCTTGGTCAACTTCCTGATATTCAACGCGATCGCCTTCATATAGGTTGCGGTAGCCATCACCTTCGATGGCGGTATAGTGGACAAACACCTCGTCACCACCTTCTTCCGGTTCGATGAAACCATAACCTTTTAGACGACTAAACCATTTGACAATACCAGCTTTACGTGCAGACATAATATACCTCCCAGGGGATATGTGGTGTTGCGTAGGCAGGGGGTCAACACGGCCGTGTCTTTGGCCGCTCCCACCTTTTGGGCAACTTTTTTGATACAAATTGGGATGACTACTAGGGTAGGTCAGTTCCGTGATTAAACGTTATCACGGCCGTATAAGGGGTGTCAACGGGGTAGAACAGAGTTAAACGATGTTTTCACACCAGAGGTAGTGAAGAAAACGTGAACGCTAGGCGTCAATGAACAATGAGCAAGGAACAATGAACAAAAAAGCCTGTTTGTGTAGTGGTCACGAATCAGTAACGTACTTTTTTTGACAAAAGGCGTCTCTTCTCAACCGACTAGCTTCGTCGTGGCCTGCGGCCACGACTCGCTGGAAAGAGGGTGTTTTTTTCGTTTGGGCAGTTGCC
>JBGTIZ010000144.1:0-1674 GCA_041745395.1 Promineifilaceae bacterium (SeqCode)
TGTGGCGCGAAGGGGGGAATGCGGTTACGCTTATGTCTACTTTGGGATTTTATTGTTAATGAAAGGGCTGAGATTGTAACTTAGCTCACGGCCGTGGTAATAGTGCAACACCAAGCACGCTCCCCAAGTAATCACCTCTAAATTACCCGGCAATCTACCATGCTAAGGAGCATAATCAGTGAATTTTGAAACATTTGCGCTTGACGCACGTATCCTTGCGGGCGTTAAGTCCGTTGGTTTTACCGAGCCTACCCCCATCCAAGTCCAAGCTATCCCCGCCGTTCTGCAAGGTCGAGACCTTGTTGGACTAGCCCAGACAGGCACAGGCAAAACAGCCGCGTTTGTCTTGCCTGCCCTCCAAAAATTAAGCACTGGCCCCTTGCGCCGCGTGCGTGTCCTCGTCGTGGCTCCCACTCGTGAACTGGCTGAACAAATCAACCAGACGTTCATTGATTTGAGCAGTCACATGAAAAACATCCGCAGTATGTCAATATACGGCGGCGTGGGCAAAGGCTCCCAAATCAGCCAACTGAAAGCGGGCACAGAAATCGTCGTGGCCTGCCCCGGGCGTTTGTTAGATTTGCACAATGAAGGGCGTGTGGATTTATCGGCCGTGGAAATGCTTATTTTGGACGAAGCCGACCGCATGTTTGACATGGGCTTTTTGCCCGACATTCGGCGCATTATGAAATTACTGCCCACCAAGCGGCAAAACCTACTTTTCTCGGCCACCATGCCCAGTGACGTCCGCGCCCTGGCCGATGATTTTCTGACAGACCCCGTCACGGTACAGATTGGCATGATTGCCCCCGCCGAGACGGTTGACCACGCCATTTATCCGATTCCGCAAAAGAGCAAGAAGCAGTTGTTACTCGCTTTGCTCGAGGCAGAGCGCACAGGACAGGTGCTGGTTTTTACCCGCACCAAGTACCGAGCGCGTAATTTAGCGCGTGACTTGAGCAAGGAAAAGTATCGCGTGGCCGCCTTACAGGGCAATATGTCGCAGAATCAACGCCAAGCGGCTATCTCTGGTTTCCGCCAAGGTAAGTATGACATTTTGGTAGCGACGGATATTGCGGCGCGAGGCATTGATGTAGAAGACATTACCCATGTCATCAACTTTGATATGCCCGACACCGTAGATGCGTACACCCATCGCATTGGGCGCACAGGTCGCGCCGAGCGCAGTGGGGATGCGTATACGTTCGCCGCGCCCGATGATGCGGATATGGTGCGCCAGATTGAGCGGTTGTTGAAACAGCCTCTAGAGCGCAAACGTCTGCCCAATTATGACTATGGTGATTTTGTGCCCGAAACGGCCGTGAACAGTAGTGCGAATGGTGGCTCTTCTAGCTCTTCGGGTAGCCGCCCGAAGACGAAAGGGAGTAATAATAACCACGGCCGTGGGTCGAACAATACCCCCAGCAGACCCCGCAACCCGCAAAAACCAACTGGGCAAAACCAGCGGCGCAACGGACAGCAGTCACGGCGCACTTCCTATTCAAAATAAAGAGGATTCGCGCCCTCACCAGCGCACGGCGTCACCTCAAACTGCATAAAGTAAAAAAAGCACCGTCATTTATAAACAAATGGCGGTGTTTTTTTTGTCCAAAAATGGTGCAGTCAAAAACCCCCTCCCGATAGTTGCACTTTTTGTAAACTGCTTCGTCGTGA
>JBGTIZ010000145.1:0-43037 GCA_041745395.1 Promineifilaceae bacterium (SeqCode)
AGGGTGTGAAACTTACTGAAAAAGAGATGGATCTACTTGAGGAACGCTTTGAACGCTTGGATGGTTTAGGAAAATGGTTTGTGCTTATCAAGCCTCAGACTAAAACCTTGTCCGTATAGTTATTTATTTTCGTTGGCCTAAGAGAGAAAGTGAGAAGTGGGGACGCCACTTCTCACTTTTTGCTTCTAACTTCTTACTTAACCTACAGCGTCGCTTCGCGGCTGGCGACCAAGCCCAAGGCGAGCGATTGGAACTCGGCCACGGGCATCGCGCCCCGGTCTTCCTCTTCCCGCGTGCGCACGGCTACCGCGCCCGCTTCCATCTCTTTATCCCCAATGACCAGCATATATGGGATTTTCTGCATCTGCGCGTTGCGGATTTTCTTGTTCATCCGCTCATTGCCGTCGTCCACTTCCACGCGCAAGCCCGCCGCTTTGAGCGTAGCCGCGACCTCTTGGGCATAAGGCACATGCCTATCCGTAATGGGGATAACCATCGCCTGCACGGGCGAGAGCCACAGCGGAAACGCCCCATTGAAATGCTCAATGAGAATGCCGACAAACCGCTCCATGGAGCCAAACGGAGCGCGGTGAATCATGACGGGGCGATGGGCTTGCCCATCCTCGCCGATATATTCGAGACCGAATCGCTCGGGGAGCAGGAAGTCCACCTGTACCGTGCCCAACTGCCACTCCCGCTTCAGCACATCACGGAAGATAAAGTCGAGCTTGGGGCCGTAGAAGGCCGCTTCCCCTTCTTCCACGACATAATTCATGCCCACAGAGTCGGCGGCTTCCCGAATTGCGCTGATGCCTTTTTCCCACATTTCGGGCGCACCGGCGTATTTGTCGCTGTTGGGGTCGTTTATGCCCAAGCGGGCGCGGAAATCGTGGAAGCCCATCGTCTCGAACACGTATTTGATGAGGTTGACGACATTGATAAACTCTTCGTGAAGCTGGTCAGGCGTGACAAAGAGGTGGGAGTCGTCTACCGTGAAGCCGCGCACCCGCGTCAGGCCGTTTAGCTCGCCGCTCTGCTCATACCGATACACTGTGCCAAACTCGGCCAAGCGCACGGGCAAATCCCGATAGCTACGCATCTTGCTCTTGTAAATTTCGATATGGTGGGGGCAGTTCATGGGTTTGAGTAGGAACTGCTCGTCGTCCACGTCAATGGGCGTGTATTGGCTATCTTTGTAGTAAGGATAATGCCCGCTCGTGATGTATAAATCGAGCTTGCCGATGTGGGGCGTGATGACGGGCTGATAACCCCGTTCTAGCTGGGCTTTGCGCAAGAACTGCTCGAGGTTTTCGCGCAAAATGGCGCCACGCGGAAGCCAGAGCGGCAGGCCAGAGCCAACGAGCGGGGAGATGTGGAACAGCTCTAGCTCACGGCCGAGTTTGCGGTGGTCGCGCTCTTTGGCTTCTTCCAGCCGTTGCAGGAAGTCAGCTAGCTCTTCTTTGCTGGGAAAGGCCGTGCCGTAGATGCGCTGAAGCTGGGCTTTATGCTCGTCGCCGCGCCAGTACGCGCCGCCCGTGCGGATGAGCTTGACGGCGTTGTGACGCACCTGCTTCGTGTAGGGGACGTGGGGGCCACGGCATAAATCCGCGAATTCCCGGTGTTTATAGATGCTGACTTCTTGCGCGGGCACGGCCGTGGGGTTGCCATTTTCGTCGAGCCGCCCTTGCGCCAAATCTTCGATTAGCTCCACCTTGTAGGGCTGGTCGCCAAAGAAGGCGAGGGCTTCATCAATGCTCAGCGTGGAATGCTCCAGCGGGGCATTTTTATTGAGCAACTTTTTCATCGTCGCTTCGATTTGCGCCAAATCTTCTTCGGAAAAGGTACGCGGCTTGCCGTTTTCGGCGAGGCCGAGGTCAAAGTCGTAGTAGAAGCCATCTTCGACGGGGGGGCCGATGGCGAGTTTGGCTTCGGGGAAGTGGACGAGTACCGCTTCGGCCATGACGTGCGCGGCCGTGTGGCGGATTTTGTATAGGTCAGATTCTGGGTAGGGAACATTCTCGTTAGACATTTTTCTCTCTCCTTAAAAAAGTGCTCAGCACTCGTTATTATCTTAAAACAAAAAAGCCACCGCCCACATGCTGGGGCGATGGCGTTGATCGCGGTTCCACCCAACTTTGGCCGTGTGCTTCTCATCAGAGAACAGGACACGACCCTTGTTGTGGCTGTTAACGGAGCCTTCCGGACTTGGTTAATGACAATGAACAATGAGTAATGAACAAGGAACAATCGTGTTCACAACCAACTGCTTACGGCTTAAAGCTTATAGCTCACGGCTTTTCTTCATTGTGCTCACCAAATCACTCACGGGGGGTTTTGGCCTTGTTCTGGCTGTCGCCGCTTCCAGCCGGTGGCGGTGACTCTCTGGGGCTGAGGGCAAGGGTACTCGTCCCGTTCAACGTTTTGGTTGGTGTTGATTTGTAGTTGCCATTATAGAACGGGGCTGGTGGATGTCAAGGGTGGTTAAGGTGTGGTGAAATTGAGGCGGGGGGATGGTTTGAGGGGGCAAGGTGTGTTATGTTGCAAGTTTGCTTACTTTGGCACGGCCGTGTGCCCCTGTGTATAATCTGAGAGAGAAAACTTTATGTCTAAACAAATCCAATCTACCACAATACTTTTATTGATGACGCTGTTGTTATTGTTGGCGGCGTGTGGCGGCGATTCTGCGCCTGACCCTGTGCCTAGTGAAACAGGTGGCAATGGGCAGGGTGACACGGCCGTGTCTGACCCCTCTACCGCACCCGAAACGTTGCCAACAAACACGGCCGAACCGCCAACCATCGCCCCTACGCCTACGCCTGAGCTAGCCGCGCTGGTCAACAGCCAAATGATCACGCTGGCCGATTACGAGCAAGAGCTAGCCCGTTATGAACAGGCGCAAGCGATTTTGGGCAGTAGCCCGCCTGAAAATTATCGGCAGGTGGTGCTACAAGCACTCATTGAGCAAACAATCATTGAGCAAGCGGCCAGTGAACTGGGCGTGACGCTGACGGGGGAGATGGTTGAAACGCGGCTGAATGAGTTGGAAACGGAAGCAGGTGGGTCAGAAAATTTGCAGGGCTGGCTGGCGGCGAATCGGTTGACACGGGAAGAGTTTGCGGTCGCGCTGGGGCAAGAGATGCTCACAGAACAGGTGGTCAGTCGGATAACGAGTGATGTGCCCACGGCCGTGGAGCAAGTCCGCGCCCGGTACATTCAGGTCAGCGACACGGCCGTGGGGCAAACTATCGTGCAAGAGCTAGCCGCTGGGGCTGACTTTCCCACCCAAGCCCAACTCCGCTCCGAAGACCAACTGACGGGACAAAATGGCGGCGACCTTGGCTTTTTTGCCCGTGGTTCGCTCCTTGTGCCCGAGCTAGAAGTAGCCGCCTTTGCCCTAGAAGTCAACCAAACCAGCGAGTTACTAGAAATTGTCGGGCTGGACGGGCAAACCAAGTATTATTTGATACAAGTCATCGAACGCGACCCCGCACGGCCGCTGTCCGCCGAGGAGCGTTCCCGCTTATTGCAAGAGCGTTTTGAAACATGGCTGGCAGAACGCCTGTTGCAGGCGGATATTCAGCGTTTCGTGGATTAGCTTGTAAATGATGAGCCGTAAGCTATAAGCTGTAAGCCGTAAGCTATGCTGGACTGGCTGACTAAAATTGAGGGACTAAAAAATGGAAGATACGAACGTTACTGTCGGAGCAAGAATTGCCAATGTTTTAGCCGTGGTCATCTTTTTGGTGGCGATGTGTGCCCTCTGTTTTGGCGTGTTCGCGGTCGTTTCCCCCAATACAGTCGCCAACTTTTTCCCTATAGTGGAAGAACCGACCAATACGCCACCGCCTCTCCCTGAACCACCCACAGTGGCCGCTATAGCGGAAGTGCCGACGGTGACGCCCACGCCGACCGAAGACCCACTCCAAGCGACCTTTACGCCGCGCCCCACCGTCACACCCATGCCCGTGACGGCCACGTCTACCCCCCTCCCTACGGCCACACCGACGAATGTGCCGCCGCTCCCCACGCGCACGCCTGTGCCCACGGCGACGAACACGCCGACGGCCACGCCGACTGAGGGGCCATCCCCCACGCCGACGTTTACTCGCTCGCCATTCCCGTTTAATAAATCGCCTGATAGCCCCATTTTCTTGCGCAACTTTGCCAACACGGCCGGGTGTGATTGGTTAGGCATCGCGGGCGAAGTGCTGGATACAAATGGGAATCCGGTCCCGCCGGGCCAGCTTCGCATTCATATTTCGGGCAGTGGCATTGATGAACGGCGTCCTGTAGGGGGTGCTCCCGCTTACGGCCCCTCGGGCTGGGAGCAGTTTGTGTTTGATTCTCCCGTTATTCGTTCGTATAATTTGCAGTTAGAGACGGTCAATGGCACGGCCGTGTCGCAGGTGTACCAAGTGCAAACCCGCGCCAGTTGCAACGAAAATCTCCTTTACTTTATCTTCCAACAAAACCGCGATTTCTAAAAAGAGTAACGAGTGCTGAGCGATGTGTGCTAAGAGACGCGCTATTCATCGCTCATCGCTCATCGCTCATCGCTCATCGCTCAGCACTTTCTTTATGTCTACACTTTATCTTGTTGCCACGCCTATTGGGAATCTGGAAGATATGACCCTGCGGGCGGTGCGCGTCTTGCGCGAAGTGAGCCTTATCGCCGCCGAAGACACGCGCCACACGGGGCGGCTGTTGCAACATTACGACATAGACACGCCCCAGATGAGCTATCATGATTTTAGCTCTCCCCAGCGCATTGAGCAGTTGTTGGACAAGCTGGCGCTGGGTGATGTGGCCGTGGTGTCGGATGCGGGCACACCGGGCGTTTCTGACCCCGGGTTTCGTTTGGTGCAGGCGGCTATCGAGGCGGGGCATGTGGTGACAACGGTGCCGGGGGCAAACGCGGCCGTGGCGGCTGTGGTGGCGAGTGGCTTGCCCACGGATCAATTTTTGTTTGGGGGGTTTTTGCCGCGTCAGTCTCAAGCGCGGCAACAGGCGTTGCAGAATTGGGCTTTTTTTACGGGGACGCTCGTTTTTTATGAAGCTCCGCACCGTTTGCTGGATACATTGGCGGACATCACGGCCGTGTGGGGCGACCGCGAGGTTTGTGTGGCGCGGGAGCTAACCAAGCTACATGAAGAGTTATGGCGGGGTACAGCGACAGAAGCGCACGCTTATTTCGGGGCGCAGGAGCGGATTCGGGGGGAGATTACGCTGGTGGTGGCGGGGGCAGAGACGCAGGCGGTGGTGTGGGGGGAGAGTGAGGTCACGGCCGTGTTGCAAACCGCGTTGAACGAAGGCCAAAGTGTCAAAGACGCCGTCACCGAAGCGACCAAACTCTCTGGCTGGCGCAAGAAACAAGTGTATCGGCTAGCACTAGATTTGAGTGAAAAGTGACTTCTCACTTCTCACTTCTTCCTTGTTATTCCTCCTTTGTCAGCGTCACCGTATAGCTTCCCCCCGTGTCATAATACTCCTGCACCACCAACAGCCACGTTCCTTCAACCGTCAGCGTAAATGTTTTTAACGTCTCTGGATTGCCCGCCAGCGTCTCATCTACCTGTATAGTGGGTCGGTCATTCGGGTCACGGAGAGATAGGACTAAATCCATTTCGGGATTACCGGGCGATAGCTCAATGCTAATTTTGTCCCCTTCTGACCCAGAGAATGTCCACACAGCACCGCGCCCCGAGGGAAGTGTTGCTTCAAACGTCTGATTTGGTTCTAGCTCACCTGCGGCTACCAGATAATTATCGCCGCTAACGGTTAGTTCAAGCTCATACTCCCCTGCCTCTCCAAAAAAGTCTTGAATGAGCACCAAATATTGCCCATCGCGCGGCAACACATACTCAATGGTTTCTGGTTCACCCGCCAGCGTTTCGTCACGCATATCAAGCCGTCGGATGCTGTCCTCGTCCAAAATAACGAGCCAAATATCTAGGTCAAGGATGCTATTTAACGGCCGTGCTACCACGGTGATCTCATCCCCCGCACGGCCGTCTATGAACCACGCATGAACCTCATCCATGCGTAAAACTTCACGCTCAATAGCCCCATAAGCTAAATCACCTGCGTCATAATAATTGCCCACTTCTTGGGCATCTTCATCTATGGCTAGCGAGTAAAGCCCACCATTTCCCCCAAAACTGCTCACAATAACTGTGTAATCGCCAGAAACAGGCAGGGTGTAGCCGACAAAAAGCTCGGTATCGCCACTATAGCCTTCATCTGAGGTGTGGATTTCACTGCCATCGGGGGCAAACAAGGTAAAAAGGGTGTCAAAAGTATCTATGGGAGCCAAAACGATACTAATTGTGTCTCCTTCTTGACCGCTAAAAAGCCAAATGTCTTCCCCATCTGGCCGTAGTGTGGCCTGAATCTCTTGCCCCATTTCGATGCGCCCCCCGCCGCTGTAGACGGGTTCATCACTGATAGCAACTGAAAGGGTATAGGGGCCGGCTTCGTTGAAGAATTCAGCCACCTGAATGATATAAGAGCCGCTTTCAGGCAGAAGCACATCGGCCAATACCTCGGTGTCGCCGCTGTAGCCGTTGTCTTGCTGGGCGATGGTGCGCCCAGAAGGAGAGAGCAGGGTAAGGGTAAGGTCGGTGGTGCTACTGCCGGGAGCCAAGGTAATGGTGGCGTAACGCCCTTGCTCGGCATTAAAAATCCAAAAGTCAATTTTGTCTTTGGCAAGCTGGCTCACTACGGAGTCGCGGTTGCCGCGCGAGGGGGACGTGTTGAGAAAACGTAGACCTTCGGGTGTACCCGTAAGCTGGTCGTAAATGACTGTGGTTTCGACCATGTAGTCAAAGATAGCTTCGTGGGTGGGCCAGAGGTCATCGGTGGCTCCCATGATTAAAAAGGTGAGGGTTCCTGTTTCTGGTTTGAGGAAGAGGGCGAGCCGCAAACGGAGGGGGGCGGTTTGTTGGGGCAGGATAAGGCGTGTGGGGTCTTGGGTGATGTCTACGTAGGCCCCGGGTGAGTTCACTAAGCGGAGGGACACGGCCGTGGCATCGGTGATATTTGCGCGGCTGAGAATTAGGTCTAGTCCCGCGACGGGGTCAGTCACGTTGCCAATATCAAGCGCAGGGTGCACAGTTGGTGGCGTTGAGCTAGATTGAAAGCCAAGCACAAACGCGCCGCTATCTATCTTTTGCTGGCTGAGCAGTTGGGCCCCGGTCACGGCCGTGTTAGCTACCAGCAACAAGTTGCTCTGCTGTAGCCGACTCGCTAATTCAGCAATATCCCCATTAAAATCAGCCTCGATCCACGAGGCAGGCGAAGCCAACGTCAGGCCGAGGACACTATCGCCCATCTCCTGCCAATTTTGTGGCAAACTATTAAGCGGCAACGCTGTGAGGGTGGGAACGGGGGTAGGGGAAGGGGGCGGCTCAGGGACAACCGGCAGGCTAGCTGTGACCGATTCAGTGGGTTGCACATCTATCAAGGGTTCAATCGTAGCAGGCTGAATTTCGTTGTTGTCAAGTGGCCAGCAAGAAACTGAGACAACAAGCAAAAAACCGGCCAGAATGCAGGCTAGATGCGCTTTTCTCATGTCTGGTCGTCCTAAGAGCAGGAAGCGTGGGATGCTTTTGATAGACGATTATCCTAACATGGCTATTCATCGTCGTCTATCGCCCTCTATTTCCTCAATCGCTATCAGGTACTGTCTTGGTTTTGCCCATTACAACAAGCCACATCGCGCCCAGAGCGGTCGATAAAGATGTCGTTTAGGCCATAAAAACTGACAACAATACCTTAATCATGACGGGTCAATTATCAGGTACTTCCCAATCATTACCCAGAATAACCAGAATGTCATACTCACCGCTTGGTCTCTCGCCCTGACTCACATTAAGTGGCGGTGCGCCCAATAGTTGGACGAGATACTGCACCGTATAGGGATGATTGCCAAAATCGACAATTTGGGTGGTGGGATAGGTCGCCGAATCCGCGTTACCGATTTCGGCTATGTTCACATTCTGGAGTAGTAGGTAATTTTGAGTTGCCCCGGCCAAACCAAAGACGGGCGTGCCATTTAGCAGGGCAATACGCGCACCTTCGGCCTGGGCTTTTTCGGGTAGGTCTTCAATGACGGCCGGGGGGACGGCCGGGGGAGCAAATAGCTCATCCCGCAAGGCGCGGATATTGGCACGAATCGGTACCAGTACTGCATCACCCTGCGGCGTGTATTCGGGATATACATAGTTGTAATCAATAACAGCCTGACGGATATTCTCGCTGGGGATTTCCTGGAGTAGCAGAGCCAGTTGCAAAGCCTCATCCAGCGTTAGCGTCGTGCGTACATTGGCGTCTAACGTTTGCCATAGGGCAGGGGCTTGCACGAGCAAGGATGGGAATTGCCGCAAAATCCGCTCCCGCGCCGCCAGCACCACTGTCTGCTGGCGTCCAGCGCGGTCTACGTCCCCGCCATCGGTGGCGCGGGTGCGCGCGTATTTGAGTGCTTGTGCCCCGCTTAGCGTTTGGGAGCCAGCATCAATTTGGAAGGGGTCATAACCGTAGCAGTTATCGGGATAATTGGGGTCGTCTATTGCTTCGGGCACGTCAATATCTAAGCCGCCCAGTAAATCGACAATATTGCGGAAGGCATCAAAGTTGACGGTGATGTAATAATCAATTTGCACGCCCAGCGTAGCGGCGACTGTTTCTTGGGCAAGCACGGGGCCGCCGCCAGGGTAGCTGGAGGCTTCGCCAAAAAAGTGAGCGTTGTTGATGCGGTCTACGCCAAAGCCTGGTATCTCGACCCAGAGGTCACGGGGCAGGGAGAGAATGCCGGCTGTTTTGCCCACGGGATCTACGGTGATGAGCATGAGGCTGTCAGTGCGGTCGGGACCCGTTTCTTCACAGCGGTTGTCTACACCGAGGAGCAAAATCGTGACGCGCTCGCGTCCGGACCAAGTGGGAATTTCGTCGATGACGATGGGGTCAAGGTTGGTAGTGGGGTCTGTGGCGGCGTCGCCACTGGTGTTGTCTTGGGTGAAGTTGGGGGCACTGCTATCCCCGCTGGTGCTAAAGGTGGGGGATTGTTGCTGTTGGATATTTGATTCAGCCACGGCCGTTTCAATGGCGCGATATAACCACAGCCCTGTGCCACCCAGAAAACCGAGAGCAACCACGGCCGTGAGGGCAATTAGGAGGATGAAGCCCCACAGGGGTAAACGGAAGCCAGCTACGCGGCGATTGTGTGAATTGGTTGACATATGTTTTGTGGACTTTCCGATGCTTTTGAGACGGATTTTAGGTGGTTGTTGACCGTCTCACCATCGTTTTAACTAATGAGGCCGTGACGTGGGTAGTTAAGCACACGGCCGTGATGGATTTTAGGCGTTGACCCATTTTTGCCCTAAAAAACGCCCGTTTGCAGGTTGCTTAGTGCAAAAAAAGCCAAAATAACGCCTGATGTCAGGGCATTATAGCATGGGCTGTTTTTCATGCAATTGTAGGCCAATGCGCCCCCACAGGCACGGGTTGTTATGTTAACCAAAAGAAGAGCAGAGCGGCTCCCAAAACCAAGACGATGCTCAAACAGCCCAGCCGTAAAACCTTGCGGGTGACGCGCAGAACAAACCACAGAACCAACAACAGGATGCCGCCAGCAATGATGAGAAATAGTAGGGAGAAAAACTCGTCGGGGTTCAGCCCCATATTGGTTAGAAAATCCATATTGTTACCTCTGGTTTAGGCCGTTATCTCTTCTAAAGTCGCCAGCCGCTGACCTGAATTGATCGTGCCATCAGGTAACGTGGCGTTTTCTAATGAATGAACTTGGGCCAACTGCTCCGCCGTGACGTTGGAATTGAGCAAATTAGCGTTTTGCAAATTGGCCTGAGCCAGATTGGTTCCGTGTAAATCCGTTTCGCTCAGATTTGCATTTTGTAACTCAGCCCTTGTCAACTGGGCATTTTGCAAATCTGCATGACATAGATTGGCGTTAGACAAATTGGCGTCGGTGAGGTTAGCGTGGTGCAAAACGGCATTTTCTAAGGTGCGATCCATCAGCCAACCACGCAGGCGCAGTTCATACACGGCGCGCAGAGCGATATGATTGTCGTGGCTCCCCATCTCATGCAACAGTTGCCAGCGCAAGACACGCTCGGCGCGTTTTTCACCTAAATAATCTAAAATCAGCACGGTCAGGGCAATGCCCGCTAGCCCGGGGCTAAGCGTCATAAAGAAGTTAAGCAGGAAGGTAGCCCAGTTGAGAGGGCCGCTGTAGGTTTGGGCGTATTGGAGACCAGCTCCTGTCAAGGCCAGCATCAAAATAATGATGCCGCTAAGCCGCACGGGATTCATAATCTGCCTCATGGGTGTGATCGTTTGCAAGACGGCTCCATTTTAGCAGAAGTTGGCTTGAGGGTCTTTGGGTCGGATAGTTGACGGAGGGATGGCGTTGTGCGGGGTTAAAATCTAGGCTCGTAGCTCGCGGATGTTGATGATGAGGATGTATAGTCCGGCGAAAATAACGCCGATGACAAGCCATTGGAGCAAGAATTCGTAGAGCAGAATCAGGCTGGCGACGATGGCGAGAAACACGGCCGTGTTGTTCAAAAAGTTGATGAGCCGCCGCCGAAAGGTCGCTTCGATGAGGCTGACGGTGAACACGATGCTAATCATGCCCACCAGAATGAAGTCCCGTGCGAAAAAGATGAGCAACACAATGCCCAATAATAAGACAGCAATGCTGGCCGCCGCCCACACTTCGGCAATGCGGCTGGTTTTGATTTCGGCACTGGTGGTGGGGCGGTGCGCCCGTTTGATATGGTCACGCAGAGGTGGCCGCTGTCCTTGTTTTAGCCGCCGAGCTTGGTCGTGCAGGGCCCGCAAGACCATGTCATTGTGGGCGGCGCGTTCCCGCAGTTGGTTTAGCTCTTGGGTTAAGGCGTCTAGCTCTTCTTCGTATTCACGCGCTAGGGTGCGCAGGTCGCGGTGGCTGGCTACGGCTTGTACTTCTACACCTAGGCCGCACAGGAGTTCGTTTTTCACGGCCGTGGTCTCGTGTAACTTTTGTTGCTCCGCCTCTAGCCGCTCGATTTGCCCCTGCACCACGCCGAGGGCTTTGTTATCGGGCGGCACTTTGTCCAAACCAGACCAGCCCACGGGATCATACCAAACGCGACGCACGGAGCCATCACGGTCATACATGGGACCAGCGGGCGCATCTTCGCCTGAAAATGGGTCTTGCGTATAGAGTCCCCATAAGCCGCGATAGTTGACCGCCCAAGCGGGCGCATCGTCCCGCAGAACAACGGGGGCAAACCATTGATTGTTTTCCCCTAGGCCAATGCCCAGACCATCGCCTCGCGCATAATCAACAAAGGGTATTTGAAAGATGCTGAAGCCTTCGCCTTCTGGCCCATGCGCTGTTTCGCCATCATCTTCGTTGATGTGAGTATATTGGCGAAACTTGGTGCGCCAGATGTGCTTGAGCCGATCAGCCAAGCGGACGATAGGCCGCAGAAAGGGGAGGGTGAGTTCGGTGACGTATTCACCCGGCGTGTAATAGCTGGCGTGAGACCCAGCTCCTGGATAAACAACGGGATGCTCCCCTACCCGCTGTAGTTCGGGGTCGTCCCAGTGGCGGCGCAGGTCGTCGCCGGCGTAATCATGAGAGGCATAAGCGGCCCATTCAGGAGTGACGTTGTTCTGCTCGTCTTCACTGAGATAGATGCAAATCATTTCCCAGTCGGCTTCGTGGTCGTTGGCGCCAAAGAAGCCCGAACGCCAGTTGTTGAAGTAGTAGAAGAACCAGTATTGTAGGACGAGCCAGTCGCCTTGACGCACCACACGGCCGTGGTAGCGAAAATGGGGACGTTGCGCATGGGTCTGCTCATACACAATCGAAGCGGCGGCTGAGGTATCCCCGCTCACGCGGCCCCGCACCAGCAAGGCCAACGAAAAAGCGGCATCCACCAGCCGTGAAAAATAGCCGACCCGCGCCAGCCGGCCTGGTCCTGGCTGAAACACATTCTGGGTTTGTTTGTCTACGGCTCGCTGTTGGCGGGTGTGCGTCGCCATTTCGACCATATTGAGGGGGTCTACAAATTTCAGGAAATAAACAGCCCCTTGCCGGCTATGTCCTTGCTCTACGGTGCTAAACGCCCCTAGTTTTTCAAGCGTTAGCTCGCGGGTGGGAATCAGGCACTCGGCTTCACGACCGGGTAATTGCCGCCACAGACTACAACAAGCCACGTAGTCGTTGACATCGCAGGGGAAGAAATGTTCACCGCGTGTAAAGCGTAGCACTGGCTCAAAGCGCTGGAGCAGGGCAAGGTCTTGGTCTGGGGCTTCAGACACGGCCGTGTCTGAGTTCGTAACTGTCGTCTGTGAACTCATGCTAATTATTGGTTGTGCCCCCCAGCATCAGCAACTGGTCTTCATCTCTTTGCCGCAAAAGGCGGCGGCGTACATAGTTTAGATTCAAAACCAAAACCATAAAAATAGCCCAAATCATCAAGGGGTAAATAACCAGTAGCGGGTGAAAAATATAAAAAGTAATGCAAATCAGCAATGTGGCGCATTGAGCCAGCATGCCCACAATCCATCCGCCGCTCCATAGAAACAGCACCCCCACCGTGGCAATCGTCAGCAAAATAGTGAGTGGGGCGAGATAAAACAGCGTCAGGGCAAAATCAACGAGGGCACTGTCATCCTCTAAACTAAAGGCCATACCTAACTCTATCGCTTGCCAAGCATCCACGCTCACTCGGCTAAGGTAATAAAGCACAATCAAAGAAATACCTACAATCTGGATGATAAACAGAATGCTTATCAAGCGAATGGGTAAGGTGCTGTCGTTTTCTGGGGGCGCGGAAGTTGACATGATGATGATGAGGGGGCAAGTTTATTTCTGGAGCAATTCTTGCAATAACGTAACCTGCCGCACGGCCGTGTCCCAATCTGCTTCCTCAGGCGTGGCCTGAGCCAAATAGGTTTCTAGTTCCGTTAAGGCTAGGTCATATTGGCCGCGTTCTAACTGGAGCAGGGCTAAATTAAAGCGGGCGGGGTGTAAGGTGGGGTCGGCTTTTAGGAGTTGGGTGAGAGTGTACACGGCCGTGTCATACTGTTGCAGTTCACGCCAAAGCAAATTTGCCCAATCCAGCCGCGCTCGCGTAAACGTCGGATCAATGCGATAAGCCAACGAAAAATAATGGGCGGCACGCTCATACTCACGGCGCACTTTATTAGTATGCCCAAAGTAGCGGTGCATACCGCCCCATTGATAAACGAAGTAAGACAGCCAGACGCGCCACATGAGGAAGTGCGAGGAGCGAGGGGCGGGGTGCGAAGTGGAATGAGGCGTTGGAGGTAAAAAGTGAGAAGTGATAAGTGACGGCCACTTTTCAATTCTTACTTTCTACTTCTCGCTTTTACTCCACTACGCCGCCTCATGCTCCGCTAGCCAACGCTCGGCTTGCATGGCGGCGGCACACCCCTGACCTACAGAGGTAGCCACCTGGCGAAACACTGAGTCTTGAATTTCGCCCGCCGCGAAGACCCCCTCGACACTAGTACGCATTAACTCATCGGCGATAACATACCCTTCCTCATCCATCTCGACCTGATTGGTGATAATGTTGCTGTTTGGGATGTGACCAATAAAGAGGAAGAAGCCGTCCGTTTCCATTTTGCTCACTTCCCCCGTTTCCACGTTGCGCATCCGCACGCCCGTTACTTTTTGGCCGTCGCCCAGCACTTCCTCGACTACAGTATTCCATGTAAAGTGGATTTTTTCGTTGGCAAAGGCGCGTTTTTGTAAAACAGGGCCAGCGCGTAGCGCGTCACGTCGGTGAATAATCGTCACAGAATCAGCAAACTTGGTCAGGAACAGCCCTTCTTCAAGCGCACTATCCCCCCCACCGACAACCACAACTTTTTTGCCCCGATAGAAGAACCCGTCACAGGTGGCGCAGGTGCTAACCCCACGCCCCCAGTAGGTCTCTTCGCCCGGAATGTCCAGCTTACGGGGAGATGCCCCGGCCGTGATAATGAGGGCGTCGGTCAGGTATTCTTTACTGTAGGTTTTGACTTGGAAGGGGGAGCCTTTGGTCAACTCTACGCTAATGACGCTGTCGTATTCCAGACGTGCCCCAAATTTGGTGGCCTGTTTCTGCATGGCGTCGGTCAGTTCTGCCCCACTAATAACATCCACAAAGGCGGGGTAATTTTCTACCTCGCTAGAGAGGGCAATTTGTCCGCCAAGCTGATCGCCAACGATGACGACGGGTTCTAACATGGAGCGTCCCGCATAAATCGCGGCGGTAAGTCCGGCGGGGCCGGAACCGATAATGACAATTTTTTCTTTCTGCATTTTTTGTTCTCTTTTAGTTTGGTTTGGGTTAACGACTCACGCATTAGAAGAGTGAGTCATAGTTTATGGGTTTGGTTAAAGTGTTATGGTCTAGCTTTCTTCATGTTCTATTTTTAAGATGCAGTTGAAGCTTGTTCCCTTACCCACCGTGCTTGTGAGTTCGAGCCGCCCGCCGTGGGCTTCGACGATGCGTTTGGCGATGGATAGGCCAAGGCCAGTGCCTTCGGTGTAGCCTTCGCTACCGGGCACGCGATAAAAGCGGTCGAAGAGGTGGGCTAGATGTTCAGATTCAATGCCAGGCCCCGTATCCGTGACGCTAAGCGTCATTTCGTTGAATTCTTTATCGTCCACGGCCGTGAGCAAAATCTGACCACCCTCCACATTATATTTAATCGCATTGCTAATCAAGTTCAAAAAGACCTGTCTCATACGGTTGCTGTCCGCCTGAAGCGTCGGCAAGCCTGTTGAGGGCACATCAACCTTGATGCTTATTTGTCGCAGGGCGGCCTGCGGTCGCTGAATCGCGGCTACCTCTTGCAAAAAGCGATCCACGTTAATCTCTTCCCAGTTCAACTTAGCCCGACCCGAATCCAAGCGCGACAGTTCCAAGAAATCTTGGGTCAGGCGCGTCATGCGATGCACTTCACTCTGTACCGTGTGCATAATGACTTGTCGTTTGTTTTCGGGTAGCTGTGGATGCGTTAATAGATCAGTCGCGGCCATGATAGCCAGTAGCGGCGTTTTTAGCTCGTGCATAATCTCCGCCACGGTATCAAACTGCTGAAACAGCCGCGCATTTTCAATGGCTACCGCCGCCTGTGCCGCCAACGCTTGTAGCACCTCAATGTCTTGCATGGTACAGGCCGCACCTCCCCGTTTGTTAATCGCTTCCAGAACGCCAATAACCCGTTCTTTATAAATAAGGGGCACAACCAACATAGATTGGGTCATGACCTCCGTCATTTCACCAATCACAGAGTAATGACGTTCATCGGTAGCAACATCTTGCAATATAAGCGGTTTGCCATGTCGCAACGACCAGCCCGCAATACTGTTTGACAGCGGGACGGCCACGCCGTGCAAACGCGGGTCGTTACTCGTCGCTACAAACTGCAAATCGCCAGTTTTATCATCTAAAAGCAACAGGGATGCTTCTTCCGTTTCGGTAATTTCGGCCGCTAATTTGATAACGAGGGCCAGTAACTCCTGTAAATCGAGCGTGGAACCCAGCATGGTGCTAATTTCTAGCAAACGCTTGAGGTGGAAGAGGGAAATACCGACGGTTTCTAGGGAGGTTGAGACAGGGAGGGATGTGTCAAGAAGCATGGTCTCGTCCATCGTTTAGCTCCTAGAACCATTTTGTGTGGGGTGCAAGATAAACGGCTCCACCAGGTGAGGCAAAACCGTAGCGACATCGGCCCGGATGATGACTTCCGCTAAATGGTCTAAGTGGGTGGGCATGTAGTTGATGATGATGATACGTGCGCCATTTTGATGGGCGAGCAAGGGCAGTTCGTTAGCGGGAGCTACCTCCAGAGATGACCCCGCTATTAGCATAACATCACACCGGTTGGCTTCTATCTGGGCTTGGTTTATTTCCCGCCATGGCAGGCTCTCGCCAAACAAGATAACGCGGGGCTTGAGCACGGTGGCACAAGCAAAGCAGACGGGGATTTTGCCTGTCTCGACAAACTGTTTGAGGCGGCCTTCGGCATTATAAATTTTGCCACAGGTAAGGCATTCTGCTTCGCGCAAATGGCCGTGGACTTCGTAGATGCGCCGCGTGCCCGCCTTGGTATGGAGCATGTCTATGTTTTGGGTGATGATGGCGCGTAGGGGGCCGAGCCGTTCGAGCTGGGCAAGAGCGCGGTGAGCGGGGTTGGGGCGTGCCTGCAGAATGAGTTGGGCAAGGGGGCGTATCCAGTTATAGAAATATTCGGGTTGTCTGCGGAAGCTCTGAATGGTGGCGACTTCTGTGGGGTCATGTTCATCCCACAGGCCCGAGGTTGGACTACGAAAATCGGGGATACCTGAGGGGGTGCTCAGCCCTGCGCCGGTGAGGGCAACAGCGTAGGCGGCTTGGCTGAGGATGTCTTGGGCTTTATGAGTGAGGTAAATAATCTCCTCCACGGGTTTGTTTTTTCCTTAGGATTTACGCACGCATTTATGGAGTGGAAACTGGGGGCACTGGGGCACAAACAGTGTTGTTTGTATATCTGGTTAACAAACTGCTTGGCGTTTGCTTGGCGTTTGCTTTGCGTAAGCGTTGTCCTGGTCGTTACAGCGTTTACGCAGTGGTAACTGGCTGTATTTGCTTGGCAATTTTGGTGAAGGTTTGGGCGGCTGGGGAATCAGGATATGACATCGCCAACGGCTGTGCGCTGTTTACTGCTTGAGCAAAATCTTCGGGGTTAATGGAAACAACGTAGTTGATGGGATGGCCGATGAATTTTTCAACCGCTCTTTGGGGTAGGGTGGTGCTGGCGTTGAAGTTGAGCATGAGGGCAATAAGGCTACTGCCGGGGAAAATGATTTCTTCGAGGCCACGCAGGATTTGGCGGGCGGCGGAGACAGAGATGCGCTCTGGTTGCATACAGACGATGAGGACATCAATCTTGGACAGGAAGGGTTCGTTGGTTTCGTTGATGCCGTGGCCGAGGTCTAGGACGACTTGGCGGTTGGTTTGGGAGAGGCCATAGATGAGGTCTGAGAGCTGGTCTTTATGCGGTGTTTGCCGTTTGTGGGCGGCGTTGGGCTGGGCGAGGAGCAGGTCGAGGTGGTCGTTGAGGGTGACGGTTTGCTGTTGTAGCTCGCGCTGGAGCACCATGGAGTCACGACCAGAAAGGGCGTTGATGGATTTGCTGGTTTGGCGATTGAGGTAAAGGCTGATGTGGCCTTGCTTCATGTCTAGGTCTACGAGGAGGGTGTCGGCTTGGTTTTGGGCGAGGCTGAAGGCGAGGTTCACGGCCGTGGTGGTTGTGCCACAGCCGCCGCGCACGCCGAGGACACCGATGAGTTGGGTTGCCGGGGCAGGATTGACCACGAAGGCTGTGTGTCCTTTGCTTTCGCCAGGGATGGGGGTGTTTTGCACGTTTTGCATTTTTTGCACGGCCGTGCGGTCTAAAATGGTACGCACCCGCTTGCTCAGCTCATCCGTATTGGTCGGTTTAATCAGGTAATCGGTTGCCCCTGCCTGAAACCCCTCCCATTTCTCCCCTGGCTGAGATTTGGCCGTAAACATAATAATCGGCGTGTCTTTTAGATACGGTCGTTGCCGCATCACTTTACACACTTCATACCCATCCATTTCAGGCATCATGACATCTAGCAAAATGAGATCAGGGTAAATTTGTCCAGCGCGGTTGAGACCATCTGGGCCAGAATGAGCGGTATGTACCTCGTACCCTTGGCGGGTCAAAATAGCCGATACGAGGTTGACAGTTTCGACATGGTCATCAATTATAAGAATTTTTTCGGACATATTACCCTCAGTTCGTCAAACAATAATGAAATGATTGTGCTAGATGGCGTTGGATTCGCTGAGCTGAAATTATGCTGTTTTTAGGGCAATAAAGTTAGGGAGGAGAACAGATAGTTAATCGCGTTTCATCGTTATGTTCGTAGCTGTTCAGTCCCCTAAAAAAGACCCTCAAACGTTAGGATCTGAAGGGCTACTTATTTTCAGCTATCCCATAACCAGACAAGCCTCTTTATTATGCCACACTTTACCCTGTTTGGAAGCGCATGGTACACATGGTTCAGCACCCGATGACTATAGTTTATGTCGTGCAGAACTTTTAGACAAGCGGCCAAGGGTAATGGCGGCCGGGACCGGGGGTAATAAACTGCTTGGTATCGAGTAGCGTCTGTAAACGATGCCGCATGGCGGTGATTTCGGGGAGGCTCAACAGGTGGGGGAGTTCTTGGGTGTGGGGGTGGTCGGTCGTGGTGAAGGTGTGGGCCAATTGTTGTAAATCGGCTAGGAGGGCGGGGGGGATGGGGAAACCAGCGTAGTCCCAGATGACACTGCGGAGTTTGTATTCGTGGTGAAAGCTGATGCCGTGGTCTATGCCCCACACACGGCCGTGTTCATCTCTGATCACATGCCCGCTTTTACGGTCTGCATTGTTAATCAAAATGTCAAACAAAGCGACTTGGCGTAGCTGGTCGGGATGGTCATGCTGAAAGGTGAAGAAATGCTCTTCGGGGTCATGTTCGATGAAATATTGGAGCGATCCACGGCCGTGGGGGCCTTCACGCAAAATAGTCGGGGGAACCAGACGCCAACCGATGGCTTCGCTGACCACATACGCGGCACGCTCCCGTAGGCAAAGCGTCCCTGTCGGAAAATCCCACAGCGGCCGTTCCCCCCGTTGTGGCTTATAAATAGCCTGTATCGCTTCACCCTCATCGACCCCACTAGGGCAAACGGTCACCAAGAAAGTACGGTTCGACCCCCACGGGAGATAGCCCTCCATCTCGATGGTGCCCGTATTCAAAAGCGTTAAGACCTCGGCCGTGGGGAGGGGGGGATTAGGTGTCATGTGTCACGTTTCATGTGTCACGTATTTTCTCAGGATACAGATCGTCTAGCGAAGGCGATTGCTAATTGACCCCAAACCAGAATTTTTGACAGAACACATCTCATCACCAGCAACCAACCATTTTGTTCATTGCCAATTGTTCATTGCCTAATGCAGATGCCCATTGCGGTTGGGGCAAAAATGCCCTTCTTGGTCAATGGCGCGGCCGCAGTTGCCGCACAGGGGGCGACCCGACTTAATGATGGCTTCGGCATGGGGAATAAGTGCCCGCACTTGGTCCGTTGAAGCCCAAAAGCTGACCACATTGGGTTCCACGTCTTCCTCGACCAATTCATAGGCAACCATCACAATACGCGCCGTCTCTTCACTATAGCCCAGTCCCAAATTGCCTACCCGAAAAAGGGCTTCGACTGGTTCACGCAGGCGTGTATCCATAGCAAAAAAATCATCTTGGCTAACAGGGGGCTTGGTTTTGTCGCCACCCTCTAAATCATGGAGCAGGGAGGCCAAGCTTTCGACCAGAATGGCGGCCTGCTGTTTTTCAATGACGAGGCTGATGAGGTGTGGCCCTCGGCTACCTTGCAGATAAAAAACGCGCTGACCTGGCTCTCCAATCGTGCCGATGGTCACATGGGACACCGGATTTAGTTCGATATGACGGGCCATGAGTTAGTTGTCCTTTGCTGGCGCATCTTGTGCTTTGGGTGGGGGCGGCATTTCTATCGTCCCCGTGTCGTTGAGGCGGCTGATAAACACACGGCCGTGGTCACCCAAATGCACAATACTGATAGAAGCGGGAGAAATCACAAGCCGCTGAAACAAATCCAAATGCGTGCCTAAATAATGCGCCAGCACCATTTTTATCAAATCCGCGTGCGAACAAACCGCAATCATCTCTTGCGGATGTTGCGCGGCCAACGCTTCCAGCGCATCTACGCCGCGCGTCTGCACCCCGCGCATGGTCTCCCCGCCGGGGAATTCCATACGGCTAGGATAATGTTGCACCACGTGCCACAACGGCAGTTTGGCTAGCTCTTTGATTTGCTCGCCTTCCCACTCGCCGTAGCGCACTTCGCCGATGGCGGGCAGGTGTTGCACGGTTAATTGGTGTGGTTGGGCTAAATAGTCAGCCGTCTCTAAACAACGGGTAACGGGACTGCTGTAAACAGCTTTGAGGGGGAGATGAGCCAGTCGCTCGGCCGTGTGTGCCGCCTGTTGGTGGCCGCGTTCATTCAGGTGAACGCCTTCTATCCAGCCAGCCAAACGATGCTCTTTAACCCATTCGTTTTCGCCATGTCTTACTAAAATCAAGGTGGTCATGCAGGGATAATAGCACACATCTGCACAGAGGGTAAAGCGGGGCAGAGGCGCGAGAATGTCTCTCTAACGGTTGCTGGCTCTTTGGGAATTCATGAGGTCAATTAGTAATAACCTTGGCTTAACTGATCATGTCCAGAGAAAAGCCACCTGACACGTGAAACATGACCCTGTTTTGAAAACCCGTCATCTTAAAAAGGATCGCTGGCTAAGGTGGGGGTGCGAGAAAGTTGTCGTCATTGGGTAGGGGAGGAGTGGTGTCCACACCACCCTCTACGTCTGTCCCTGCTGGTTCGGCAAGCACAGGTTCTGGCTCAGGGGCATACTGCGCCACTCCAAAATAAAACGCTAGTACATCCCGCACCATCGGCGCCGACCATTGCGACCCTTCACCCCCATAATATAAAAAGGCGGCTACCACAATCTCAGGATTCTCAAACGGCGCGTAACCCACATACCATGAATGGGTGGGCAAAACCTCCCCATTCAAAATTTTCTCCTCTGTGCACCACCCCTTTACCTGCGAAATATTGTCACAAAACTCAGATGTCCCCGTTTTCCCAGCCGTGACAAGGCCATAATTCAGCAACCAATCTGGCTCAAACTCATCCGTTTCCGGATCGTAAATGCGCAAAAACGATGGCCCCGTTCCCTCATTTGTATTAACCAAACGCATGGCCTCTGCTAAAACCTCGATATATTGGCGGTCCATCTCCAACACATTTAGCACCTGCGGGACAAACTCAACATTGCCATCTTCGTCAAATTGTGCCCCCACCTGTTCCGCCGGCACAGGATCCAAATCTTCGTTCAAGATATACACATTCCCATTTTCATCCGTCAAGTGATGCACAACAGAGGGACGATATAAAAAGCCGCCATTGGCTACAACTGACGCCATTTGCACCACCTGCATCGGTGTAGCGTTGACATAGCCTTGCCCAATAGCCGCATTGTAATCATCCCCCGTAGACCACGGTTCACCAAAGTTCACTTGCTTCCACTGCCGGTCAGGCATATTCCCCGGTGCTTCTAGCGGCAACTCAATGCCATGAATACGTCCAAAGCCAAACTGATTGGCGTATCGTTTCAACGTATCTATGCCGATACCGACCACGCCTTCATCAGGATAGCCCCCCGCAATCTTATACAGATAAATGTCGCACGATTGTGCCAAAGCAGTGTACGCATTCATCCGTTCATGCGTCAAAAAGTTGGGCGGCAAATAAATCCAGCAGACAAATTCTTGCGCTCGCCCGGGGTCATTAGGGGCGAATTGGTTGGCAATGGTAATCTGACCGGGCGTTTCCAAATAGCGATTGGGGGAAATGGTGCCCTCTTGCAAAGCCGCCCCCACCGTCACGACCTTGAAGGTGGACCCCGGCGGCGACTGCCCCGCAATGGCGTGGTTCAAAAAGGGTTGATAAATATTACGCAACAGTCCCAAATAATAATCAACAGGAATTTCAGTGGCAAAGCGGTTGTTATCATAGGTTGGCTCACTGACCATGGCCAGCACCTCGCCCGTTTGCGGGTTCATAGCCATGATGACGCCTGACTCAATCTCGCGGTAATCGGCAAAGCCCGTAAAGAAGTCAACGTCGGGTGTGTTCCGCTTTTCCTCCATGTAGCTCAGCAAAATATTGTGCGCTTCCCGTTGCAAATCCATATCAAGGGTAAGGTGCAGGTTGTAACCAGCAACAGGGGGAACCGTGACCCCCAACTGTGCGACCTCGCGCCCAGTCCAATCCTGCACGATTTGCCGTTCCCCTTTGCGCCCCGCCAGCAGAGGCTCGAGCGAGACTTCTAAGCCAGACAGCCCTACGCGGTCGTCACGCCGATAGCCAAGGTCAAGCCACGCCTCGCTGGGCAAAGGCCCCATAAAGCCGATGATATGTGACGTAAGTGCACCAGAGGGATAGTTGCGCACTGGCTCGGGAATGACACGCACCCCCGGCAGGAAGACGCTTTCTTGTTCGATGATTTGCGCGACGGTGATGGGCACACCAATCTGGACTGGTGCGGGTAAATATTGGCGGAAGCTATAGGTACGATAGACGTCTATAATGCTGTCGGGCAATTGGGGGACAAGGCCAGACAGGTCGAGGGTTTCCCCCACGGGCGCACCATAAAGCTGGGCAAGGTCGCTGTATTGGGCAATGAGGGTAGGGTCAGCCGCATCATAAAGCTGTTGTTGTTGAAGGGTATTGGTGACGGGCACGCCCGTTAACACGGAGAGCCGCTCAAAAACGGCCATTCTTTCGGCTTCATTGCGGGGTAAAAAGGCGGGGGTAATGGTGACATTGAAGCGGGGTTCGTTGACCACCAGTGGTTCGCCATAGCGGTCGAACATGACGCCTCGCGGTGCTTTGATTTGCAAGCGGGCGGTGCGGTTTTCGCGGGCGGCTTCGATGAGGCCGCGCCCTTCTATTTGCTGGAGCCAGTAGACGCGGTACAGCAGAAGGCTAAGCACGATAACGATGAGCAGGCGGAAGAAGTACAAGCGACCGTGTAAGGCGGAGTCGGCTTGGTATTGTTCTTCTTGTTGGTCGTCGGGGCGGTTGAAATACATGGTTTTGGGTGGGTTTTCAACGGTATCATGTGTCACGTGTCATGTGTCACGTGGGTTTTTGTCTGGACGCGGCTTGTTTGGCTAGGGCGGTCGCTAATTGATCCCGTGTATTCCCTAATAGCCTCACGCTTTTATCGGTCAGCCAGCATTACGTGGTATGAGTATGTAATGGTTCTCATTATGCGGGATATGGGGGGGAAAGGGGGAGAATTGTCAGGTGGGGTTAAGGTTTGGGAGGGGGAAGTGGCTTATAACCCTTCGCTAACCACGGCCGTGTTCCTCAACCGCTTATCCAAGGTATACAGCACCCAATACACGGGCACAATCACCACCCCCTGTAACACGGCCAAGGTCGGCAACATGCGTACGACTCCCAAACCAAGTGACCAACCCGACAGCGGCAACAGCACAAACTGCACCAGTAAAAATAGAGCCGTGCCCAACGCGCCCAAAACGGAGGGTAAAATAAAGCGACTGGTGGGCAGTGCGTGTTGCACCAACGCTGTGGCAATCGTGGCTATGACCAAAGCCAAGGCGTTTAAGCCAAACGGGCCAACGGAAAACAGATCCAGAAAAATGCCGCCGATTAAGGCCCATACAGCTCCTTCTTCTGGGCCGCGCAACATGCCCCACACCACGGCCGTGAGCACAACCAACTGCGGCTCCACCCCCCAAATTGCAAAATAAGGCCACACGGCCGTTTGCAACACCGCCAAAAGCAACATCAACGGCAAGGCAATCAGCAACGTGCCTGTCATGGTCCCGGCTCATCTAGCGGATTTTCCAACCCGCCCAAATCCGTCTGCGGAAAGCCCGTAATCACAAAAACCTTCTCCAACTTGCCAAAATCGACCGCCGACTGGACCTCTGCCGTCTGCAAAATATCCGCATCGCTACGCCGCACATTGGCCACACGGCCGATAATCAACCCCGACGGAAAACGACTCACCATAGCGCCCGCCACAAATTCCCCAATCAAGCCACTGGTCAAGACCGTATCTCCCACCGTCACTTCCGCCTCAAGCGGAATCCAATCCATGCTCATTGGGTTGCCCAAGCCGCCGCCATGAACCAACCCTGGGGAGCGTGATTCACTTAGCCGGGCGGGAATGCTACTGCTCGCATCGGTAATGAGCAGAACCAACGCCGACCGCTCGTTGACCCGAAAAACCTGACCCACCAAGCCGCGCTCGCTGTCTACGGGCATGCCAATACGCACGCCATCAGCGAAACCTTTGTTGATAATAAGACCTTGAAATAGGGGGTTGGGGTCACGGCCAATGACATCCGCCAAGACGCGACTAGTTAGCGGCGTTTCGCGGGCATAATCAAATAAATTGGCTAAAATTTCATACTCCCCTTCTAGCTCACGGTACCCTTGGTTTGCTCGCTCCAGTTCGGCCACTTGCGCTTCTAATTCAGCGATACGCGCCGTCGCCTCGGCCAAATTACGAGGCGCGTCTAATGCGGAAGAAACAGATTGAGCGGGGTCGGAGGCTACATCAGAGAGGGTTGCTACGGGGTCACGCAAAAAGCGCAAAAGGGTATCAAGGTTCCCCGTGCTATCCAGCACATACAGCCCAAACGCGATAGCGATGATAACGGCTAAAGCGACCCAGCGAATGCCATCTGGTTTGTTTAACATGAGGGGGTGTTAACAGGGAATAGGATGCAATTAGGGCGGATTTCGGCCGAGGACACAGTGTCATGTGTCAGGTGATCCACTTCAACACGGAAAACACGGCCGTGTAAAATCCACCAAAATCACCCGTCTATGACCGTCGCCGACTGCGGTCATCTTTAGCCAAGACTTCCTTGAAATACTCAAAATCTTCTAGCACACGGCCCGCGCCTCGCGCCACACAAGTCATCGGGTCTTCGGCCACCCACACCCGAATTTTGACCACATCTTCGATGCGCTCCCCCAAGCCGCGAATTTGCGCCCCGCCGCCAGCTAGGCAAATGCCCGTTTCCATCAGGTCAGCCACAAGCTCGGGCGGCGTTTCGTCAATGGCGTCGCGCACGGTGTCCACAATGACGTTAATGGCGGGAGACATCGCTTCACGGAGTTCAATACTGCTGATTTCAACTGATTGGGGCAGACCGTTAATCAGATTCCGCCCGCGCAGGGTGATGGTGCGCTCTTCTGGCAGGGCAAAGGCTGAACCGAGGGCGATTTTTGACCGCTCGGCCGTGCGCTCGCCAATGAGCAGGTTGTATTTGCTCCGCGCATAATTAACAATGTCTTCGTCCATCTCGTCGCCGGCCACGCGCACCGAGCGACGCACAACCACACCGCCCATCGAAAAGACGGCTACTTCCGTTGTGCCACCGCCAATATCGACAATCATACTGCCGCGTGGCTCCATAATGGGCAACCCTGCCCCAATGGCGGCCGCGACTGGCTCTTCGATAAGGTAAGCTTCTCGTGCGCCAGCGGAAATGGTCGCATCGCGTACGGCGCGTTCTTCGACTTCGGTCACGCCGCTGGGAATACCGACCACAACACGCGGCCGTGGGAAGGGAACCAATAGTTGCTCATGCACTTTCTTAATAAAGTAGCTGAGCATAGCTTCGGTGATTTCAAACTCGGAGATAACGCCATCGCGTAGGGGGCGGATGGCTATGATGTCGGATGGGGTGCGCCCGACCATTTCTCGCGCTTCAGCTCCCACGGCGAGCGGTTGGCGAGTGCGCTTGCGAATGGCAACCCAAGAGGGTTCATTGATGACAATGCCTCGGTCGCGCACGCTAACCAGCGTGTTGGCTGTGCCGAGGTCTATACCCACGTCAAGTGAAAAGAACCCGAGTATCCAATCAAGTGGTCGAAAGTTGGCGAGATTAAATTTGAACAAGTTTTTTCCTTCACAAAAAAAACGCGGCCGTGCGCGCTCTGTCAATTCTCTCTAGCTGAAAAGCAAGTACAGCATAACGATTTCATCTGCAATACAAACAGGGCTTTTGAACCTATCTGCTAGGTCACCCCATTGATAGAGACCTGTTCGGTTGGGACAGATTCAATACAATAACTATCCGATTATAGCAAGGCTCACCTGAAGGGCATACAAATTGAGGTTTTGTTAAACATCATGCGTATCTGCTCCCAAAATAACCATTGCTGGTGAAGAGGACACAACCAGAAGAGGGCGCATCGCGTATAATGGATAGATATAAGTGCAGGGCAATAAATATAGGCGGCTCTTTGGGAATTTACTTTGACTAAACTAAGCTGGCGTCGCGGATGTTAGGCGACCTGCTATTACACACAAAAAAAGCAAACTATGTCTAATCAAGCAATTTTTTCGGGACTCGTATTTGATGAACAAGATCGCCTTGTGACCGTTAATTATGTTGGCGGTGAGGCGTTTTATGTGGTGGATGATGAAGGCTTCTTGCGCCATGTGGAAGCAGAGAAGATTGACCGCAAAGTGCTGGCTATTTTTATCGAGCAGTTACAGCAAAACAAAGATATGGCGGTCACGCAGGCGTTAGAGTTTATGGGTAAAGATGATCTTTTTACCAAGGCCGCGCTGGACTCTTCGATTGAGAACGTGGATGTGGATCAACTGCTCAAACAAGGCATTCCCTCACAGGCGCGGGACATGATGGGTATGATGGGCTTCCGTATCATCATTAACTATCATGGCGATATTGTGGATTTTGACCAGCCCACCATGCCGTTTGATGAATAGTGGTCAAGCTGATGGCTACGCACCTAATATGCCCCACGGCCGAATAGGGCGTAAGGAATGGTTTGGAGCGTGATGCGTAAATCCAGCCCGAGCGACCAATTTTCGATGTAATAAATATCGAGCAGACATTGCTCATCAAAGGTTAAGTCAGAGCGACCGCTGACTTGCCACAACCCCGTAATGCCCCCCCGCACGGTCAGCCTTTGCCTGTGCCACGGCTGGTATTCAGCCACTTCTTCGGGTAAGGGCGGCCGTGGGCCAACCAAACTCATCTCACCCCACAACACATTGAACAACTGCGGCAATTCGTCTAGGCTGAGCCGTCGAATAATACGTCCGACGCGGGTCAGGCGGGGGTCGTTGCGTATTTTGAAGATAGGGCCTTCGGCTTCGTTCATCTGCTGAAGAGCCTCTTTTTGGCTTTCGGCATCGACGACCATGGAGCGAAACTTTATCATCTTAAAGGGTCGTTCGTGCAGGCCGACGCGATGGGCGGCGTAAAAAATGGGGCCGGGTGAGTCGAGCTTGATGGCGAGGGCGATGAGCGTGCCGATGGTGAGGGCGGGCACGGCCGTGATCAAGACCAACCCCAAATCAAGCAGTCGTTTAGCCAACTGTCCAGCCCGACTCATGCGCACTTCGCGCACGCTCAGGACAGGGACGCCGCCCATGTTGTTAGATTCTACTTGATTCAGGCTAAGCTGGAATAAATCGGGGACGACTTGGGCGATGACCTGTTGCTCGCGGCAATACCGAATGAGGGACATGACTTGCTTGTGTTCGTAAGCGGGCAGGGCGATAAAAACGGTGTGCAGATGGGGATGCTGGGCGAGGACTTGGGGCAAATCGGTGACGCGCCCCAGCAGGGGAATGCGCCCCGAGCCGATGCTTTCACTCTCTTGCCCATCTTGCAGATAACCAATGGTTTGAAAGCCTAAATCGGGGCGAGCGAGCAGGGTGCGAATGATGCTCCGCCCTGCTTCACCAGAGCCAACAATCAGGGCTTGGTCTACTAATTTACCCTGCCGATAGAGGATGAGCAGAATATTGCGCCGAATAAGACGCCCTAGCGCGAGCAGGAGGACGGTGGCAATGGGAACCCAGAACCAGAACATGCGGGAGAAGGGCACAGGCTGGAAGACGAAGATATAGGCCACCATCACGGCCGTGGCCATGATTACCGCGTATAAAATGCGGGCAATCTCATCAATCCAAAACTCGCCCCGCCGCCGTTGCCACACCTGCTGGTACAAAAAAATAATGAGTAAGATGCCAATGTAAAGCATTTGTTGCGGCAAATAATCGGCGTAGCTGTGGATGATAAAGGTAGGGCGCAACCATTGCCAATCGTAGCGAATGGCGTAGGCTAAGGCGAAGGCGGCCACCATGAGCAAAATATCGCTCACGGACGTGATTATGCGTACGGGGCGGGATAACATATCGTTTTGGGTGTTAGGGTCTGATTATTTGCCTGACCGTCATGAGAGCGCGTGGCGATAAATGTCGGCAGTCTGTAACCCGGCCGTGCGCCATGAAAAGCGTTGCCCTTGCGCCAGACCCCGCGCCCGTTTTTGAGCCAACTGGTTAGAATCATCACAAGCCTCAATTATACGCTCTGCCAGCGCGGACGCATCCTGGGGCGGGAAAAGCCAGCCCGCATCGCCCACGGCTTCCGGCATGGCGGAGGCATCGGCGGCGATAACGGGTGTGCCGCAGGCCAGTGATTGCACGAGGGGCAGGCCGAACCCTTCGTAGACGGAAGGGAAGGTGAGCAACACGGCCGTGTTGTACCATAAGGGCAACTCCTCATCGGGCACATACCCCACAAAACGAACCCGTTTTTCTAAGCCCAACGCCTGCACCCGCGCAAAAATTTCATCATAGAGCCACCCTTTGCCGCCAACCAAAATCAGATGCAAATCGGGCCGATTTATTTGGGCCAACGCCTCGAGCAACACGGGGATATTTTTGCGCGGCTGAAGCGTACCCACATGGAGCAAGAAGCGCTCGGGCAATCCCTTGGAGGCGCGAAAAGCGGCCACTTGGGCAGAGGGCAATGGCTGGAAACGTGCCTCTACCCCGGGATATACCACGCTGATTTGCTCGAGGGGCACATCGAAATAACGATGCACATCTTGCCGCCCTGACTCAGAAATGGTTAACACATGCCGCGCTGAGCGCACGGAGCGGCGCGTTTGGGTTTGCAGATAGATGCGTTGGGCGGTGGGGAAGGCTTCGGGATAAATCATAAAGCTGAGGTCATAAACGGTGACCACGGCCGTGTGTCGGCTCAAAAACGGCGTAACAAAGGCCATGCTGTGAATCAAATCTATTTTTTCGCGCCGGATGGCCCACGGCCAAGCCGCCTGCTCCCACACAATCCGCGCCAGTGGGTTATCCGTGCGCCACGCGCTCTCGATCACGCGCACGGGCAGTTCGGCCAATAAATCAGGCGCGTCCCCTGTGAACACGGTGTAGCGCAAATCCTCGGCTGGCGGCAAATGGCGCAAAACTTGGGCAATATATTGATGAATGCCCGCTCGCCGATAGCCATGCTGGCGCGAAAGGAGGTGGGCGTTAATACCGATGTTGTGGAGGGGCATGTTTTGAATGGTAAATGATGAATGGTGAACGGTGAATTGTGAATGCGAGCCTTCATTTACCATTCGTCATTGGCAATTGACCATTTACAATTCGGAACGGCGAATGGTGAGTGTATTTTTAGAGCGTGAAGCCAAAAACAGCCGTCACGACTCAGATTCGGTAAAAATAATCTCGCGTAGCTCACCCTGCAACGTGGCTGAGATTTGCTTTTGGGTGTTTAAGTCCGTTTGGAGTTGGCGGACTTGCTGGTTCAACGTTTGTTCGCTCTGTTGCGCCATGGTTAACTCGATGAGTATTTCGCTGAGATGATCTTGCAGGGTTTGCTTTTCTTGGCGTAGCTGGTCGAGAGTGCGAAGCTGTTGTTGGGCTTGGCGCAATGCTTCTTGGGTTTCCCGCTGTTCACGCAGAAGCTGGGGAATATTGTATTGGGGTTGGGTTTCGATGGAGACGATCGGGGGAGGCGCGACGAGAGCCTCTTTCTCTTTTTGTAGTTTTTCGGCTTTGTCTAGCTGGCTCCAGAGCATATCCGTTTGCTGTTGCAAATCAGTGATATGCGCTTCGAGTTGCTGACGGTGCCGCACATCGGCGTTGAGGTCTTCGGTCAAAATCAGGTTTTCGGTGCGGAGTTCGGTCACGACGGAGGTTTGGAGCGTAACTTCTTGGCGTAGCTCACCCACGGCCGTGTTGGCCTGTTGCAACTGTTTGGTCACGCTCTGGTACTCAGTTTGTAGCGCGGCATACTCCTGTTGCAAACCTGCCAGCCGTTGCGCTTGTTGCTCATAATTGCGCTGAGCGGCCGTCATTTGATACTGCAACTCACTTACTTTGTCCCGCTCTGTTTGCAGATGGGCTTGCAACGCTTCGTGGCGTCCTTCCAAATGGTCATAATGAACGCGTAGCTCCTGATGGCGACCATTGGCTTCGGCCAGTTGCGTGCGCAGGTCAGCCAATTCCGTTTGGGTGGTTTGGCTGGCGCGTTCGGTCTGCGTCAGCCGGCGGGCGGCGGTGCGCAAACGCTGGCGCAAATCCGCTTGTTCACGCCGAAGCTGGGCGGTTTTGCGCTGGGCCTGCTGGGTCGTGACCCACCACACGGCCGTGGGCAACAGCAAACCCAGCACCGTCAGCACCAACCCGATAAAAATGACCCATAGCCAGCCAGTTATATCCATCTAATCATTGCCTTGGGGGGTAGACTCAAAGTCACCACTCACTAGCCAGTCTGCACCAGCGGAATCCGGATAAATACAATACTGCCCTGATTCGGCTTGCTCCGAATCCAGGCGCGGCCGTTGTGTTTGTCCGCTACGGCTTTGACCATCGTCAGCCCCAAGCCGTGGCCGGGAATGGTCTCGCCGGGGGAGCGGTAGCCAGAATCAAACACGTAGGGCAGGTCGCTCACGGGAATGCCTCGACCCGTATCACGCACGGCCAACACGGCACTGTCGCCGTCTATGTTGGACAAAATATGCACCTGTTCACCAGACCCGCTGTATTTCAGGGCGTTGTCTATCAGTTGCCCTAATGCCTGACGAATCTGGTCGGCGTCTGCTTCGAGGGGGGGCATGTCGGGCTGGGTGCGGTCTTCTAGCTCGATTTGCCGCGCTTGCGCCGCGCTGTGGAACTGCTGGCGCAGGTCGGCCACTAACTCTTTGATTTGCAGGGGTTGAAATTGAGGGTCGCTCATTTCGACCTGTTCGATGAAGCTCATTTTGGCTTCGTAGGTCATGCCTTGGGCGGGTTGGCTGGTGGCGGGCGGCGGAGGGAGTGTGTCCACGGCCGTGGACACCGCCGAAGCGGCTGGACTTGTTGGTCGAGACAAGGGAACCACCTCTAGCGGGGCCTGATCTATCAGCAACATCGTCACCCCCAACTGCGAGGCAATCGCCGTCAACGCTTTGCGCGTGCTGGCCGCAAACGCCTCTTCATCGGCACTGGTTAACTGCAACACGCCCAGTAACTGACCTCGCGCCTTAATCGGCACGCCAATAATACTTTTGGCGGCGGGGTCGAACAGGTCAGAGCGATTTTGCTCGTGGGCATTGGTGATATAAACGGGTTGCCGTTCGTTGTACGCCTGCACGGCCACCAAGCCCATGCTGGTAATGGGCTGGTGACGATAAGCTCCATCGCGCCAGTTGAGGGGCAAACCAGAAGCGGCCTTGAGCGTGATTTCTGATTGGCGTGGATTGGGTTGCCACAGGGTGGCGGTGCGGGTTTTGAACTGGTCACGCAGATTAGCGATGATGGCGTCTAAGGTTTGCTCTGGTTCAAGATTGGACGCGGCCGTGTTCGAGAGGCTGGTCATAGCCTGCACCAAGCGGGCATTATGGCTCCGTGCCAAATTGGTGCGTTCCAAGCGCAAAATCAGCTTGTTGGCAATTTCTGAGGCGTAGCGGCTTTGGGCTTCGTAATCCCGCTGGCGAATGGGACGATACGGCTGACCCAAAAATTGGGAGATGAGCAGGTACGCTTGATTGACGATGCGCTCATCAAATGTCCACGCGCCCTCAAAACGGCGTTGACCCGTAATGGGGTCGGGGCCGGCTACCTCTTTGGTGATGAGCGTGGTGTAAAAGTAAGGGGTATTGACCACCAAAAACCACTCTTCAGCGAGGGCTGAGTTCTCGGCTAAAGGCACATATTCAATGCCCGAAATGGGGGGCAGGGTGTCATCGGGCAGGCCAAAGACGTAGACGCGGCGGGCGATATTGGCTAGCCGCTCGTAGCGGGAACGCTGGGCGTGCATGTGAGAATACCGCTGAAAACCAGCGTAGAAGTCTACGGCGAGGAAGTTGTTCATCACCACGCTTTCGATTTCGTAGCTGATGTTGTTCATCGCGGCGACGGTATTGACAAAAGTCATGTCCCTAAATTCTTCGGTGAGTAGGTTAAAGAGGGATATTCCGGAGGCCATCGTTTACTCCTTATGTGAGTTTGCTGTTTAGCATTTTTGCTGACCAGCTATTTGAGCCGCAAGGCGACATATTGGTCTGGTTGTTCGTAGGGACGCACGTTGATGTGGGTATTATCAAGAATGAAGGCTAGTTGCGCCAAATTTTGCTTGGAACCACGGCCGAGGTGAATCATGAGCGCGATTTGGGTCGCCAAGCTCTCGTCAAATTGACCATATTGGGCGACGATATGGCCGTCCAGATGCAACACGGCCGCGCCGAGGGCGGGGGGCTTTTGCCGTTCGGCCAGCAGTTGCAGATGGGTTTGCACATCGGCCGTGGTGCGTGCCCCGTTGGTGGCGTGTTCACTTTTATAGGCCACCGCATCGGATAATAGCTCTGTCCAAGTTTGGTTGATCGTAATGTCTTGGGGATAAATGCCTTCTTCGAGCGTGAACCGCCCACGGCCGTGGGTAAACAGCTCATAAAACGCTTCTGGCCCCACGGCCGTGCCCACTTGCGCATGAATCACGTCCATGTCCAGAATGTAAAGCATTTGCTGGGCGTCGGCCGTGCCAATTTGCAGGCGCGACGGCTTGCTCATTTGCTGAGCCGCGCCAATAATTTCGAGCAAATCATCGGGCGTGATTGAGCCGCTTAGCACCATGTTCTCGCCGTGATAGCTGACGGCGTAACCGCCATCTCCCTCGAGTTCGTCATCGTCGCCAAAGCCAAATCCCCATAAATCATCGTCTTCGGGGGAGCTGTTTTTGCTGTGGGCGGCTTGGTCATCGAGCCGTTTGAGACCGTTGAGCAGGAGGGTGTTCCACGGGCTGTCAATGGTGTAGTCAGGCGGGGAGATGTTGCTCTGCACGGTGAAGATGCCGTGGCGCAGAGTGAAGGCGTGGAGTAGGGCGGGTTCCCCTTCTTGCAGACCGCAGTGGGCGTGGACGACTTCGCCATCTTGCAGATAAATCACGGCCGTGTCGCTGGCACTGTAAAGTCGCAGGCACGCATAGTTCATTTGTCGCGCTAGTTCGACCAAACTGGGCAGGTCTACTTCTGATAGGGTGCCGATGAGGTTCATGTGTGGGGGCTGGCGTGGTCTAGGTAGCGGTTTGGAGCCGCTGTAAGACGGTTTTGATGATGAGTTGGAGGGTTTCGCGTGTGCCGGCGTTGGACACGGCCGTGGCTTCAATCACGGGCACGGGCACAGCCCGCTCATCCGTCAGGCGCAACATCCGCTTGAGAATGGGCACGGGCAACGCATCTGGCAAATCGCGCTTATTTAACTGCACCACCAGCGGTAACGTCTTGTGGTCAATACTCAAATCAGTCAACTGTTCATGAAGCTGTTGCCACGAATACACATTTTGCTTCACCTGATTCATGCCGCTGTCGGCCACAAACACCACCGCGTCCACCCCCCGCAAGACAATCTTGCGCGTATGGGCATAGCGCACCTGCCCCGGCACAGTGTATAGGTTGAAACGCGGGGTCATGGAGCCTATTTTACCAACCGACAACTGCATGTAATCAAAAAAGAGGGTGCGATCTCCTTCGTTATGAATAGAGGTCAGGTCGCTCCGCAACTGTGGACTCAGATTCTGGTGCAACTGCTCCAAGTTCGTCGTTTTGCCCGAGTACGCGGGGCCATAATAAACGATCTTGATGTTGATTTCTTGCTTCTGACGGTTGATGTGCATGTGGTTTTAGAGAGTCAAGCTTGCCATGGGCAGTAGGTAGTAAAAGCGGAAAGCAAAAAGTGAGAAGTGAGAAGTGTCGGGGCTTCGTTTCGCCTTCTTCCCTTGGCTAAAACAGGTCATCTCCAAAAAGAGCTTCCGTCAGAGCTGATTCGACCTCAATCGTGAAGTTTTCACTGGTCAACTCCGAAGATAGTTTGTCCAGCTTCTGTAGCTCTTCTGTTTGAAGCCGAATTTCCCCCACGGAGCGTTTGAGATACATCCACACGGAGCCAACGCGGGTCACTGTCGTTTGCAGGTCAATCGCTAGGATAAGATAGCTTTTGCCGTTGACGCCACAGCAGTAAACTTCTTGCTGTTCGTTGCCGTAATAGTGCAATAAAAATGGCTCTGTTTTGGTAAAGTGGCGGGCCACTTCACCCGAGGATGCCATGCTATTGGCTAATAAAATGTTTAAGGTCTCGGCGGCGTCCTGCGCGGGCTGACCGTGGTCGAGTAAAACGTGTCCGTTGACGTCGAGCAGGGCGGTGTAGCTGGCGCTGACGTTGACGGTTAGGGTTTGCAGGATGTCGTAGAGGGTGGGGCAGAGGTCTTGGGCTTCGTTGGAGCTATCGAGACGCATTTCAGCCACGGCCGTGGGTTTAACCACTGCTTTCTCTACCTCAACTGGCTCATCATCATCCCACGCCCCATTTAAATCCAACCCCTCTATCTGCAACATCTCTCCCACCAAAGCCATCAGCTCCAGCGGATCAAACGGCTTCGTCAAAAACGCATCCGTGAACATATCTGCCTGCGCCTGCACTTCGTCCGAGCCAAACGCCGTCATCAAAATTGTCTTGATATTGGGGTCAAGCTTTTTTCTAATCCGCGCCAACAAAGCCAAGCCCGAAACATCTGGCAACCGTAAGTCACTAATCACCAAATCAAACTTGCGCTTGAACAGAGCTTCCACCCCTTCACGGCCGGTATAACCAGCCACAACCTCAATCCGCCCCTCAGACAAATCTTCCAAGGCATGTTTGAGGGTCAACGCGAGGTTTACTTCATCTTCAATGAGCAATACGGCATATTCTGGCGGCATGGATAACTCTCCAATCATTCAGGACAAAGTAAAGGGCATCGTTGGGTTTGTAGGCAGACAGGGCGGGTAGTGAGCCTCAATAACAAGGGTTGTTTTTACGGACAAAACGAAGCTATCAGGGATTCATCATAACCAAACACCTGCTTCCATATTCCAGAGGTACTTTCTATTGTAACGAAACAGAATGTGATAGGGGATGTTTTTTATACTAGTTATACCAATCCTGACACACTCTACCACTATGTTTGCACTTTTTGTAGACTGTTTTGTATTGGTCACGAATCAGCAACACGCCTTTTTTTGACAAAAACGCATGTCTTCTCAAACGATAGATGTAACTGGCTTCGTCGTGGCCTGCGGCCACGCCTCGCTGGAAAGAGGGTGTTTTTAGATAATCCCTAAGCAATTGGTCTAGGGCGTGGTCTCGGTGATGCCCAGCGTCCCCGTAATAAGCGGTGCCACCGTAGGCAAAGGCGTGGGCGTGGGCACAAAAACAAACTCCCCCTGCACCACCATAAAATTGGTGCGCCCCGGCAAAACCTCTATCGTGCGCCGATAGTCAGAGCGCACCCCTTCCCCCAAGTTTGCTTCCAAAAAGACATCATAAATCCCCGCTGGCAAATCCCCCACCACAAAATTCTCCCGCCACACCTCATCCGCCTTGAGCCGCTCATCTTCATAGGTGCGCTGGCGGCGAATGGTTGTGTTCACGTTGCGGGGCACAACCGTAATGGTCGCGCCTAAAACATAGTTGCCCCGTTCATCAATAAAGCGGCCAGCCAACGTGCCCCACCCCTCGTAAGGAGCCATCCAGAGCGACGGATTGCGCGTATCCCAATAGTTGTTTTGCCCCACGCGCACCTCAAAATGGAGATGCGGCCCGCTCACCTGACCCGTCGCGCCGACGCCCGCCAGCAGTTGCCCCTGCTCCACGTAATCCCCCACATTGACAAACATCTCGAGCGTGTGGGCATATAGCGTGTACACATCTTGCCCCAGCCATTGCCAATCATGCTTGATGAGTATCGTGTTGCCGTAATAGTTGACGCCATCCTGCGGACTAGGGCGTTGCCCCGCCCAGATGACGATACCACTGCTGGCGGCCAGCACTTGGGTGCCGGGTGGATTGGGAAAATCAAGGCCGTGATGAACGCGATAAGGAGCGTATTCGGGCACAAGCACGTCGTTCCCGTAGGGATACCATTCGAGGTCGTAATTGCGCGTGCCCGAGGGCAACGGCCGTGTCAACCAGTAATGATCATTGGGATGCAGGGAGTGGGGCACGGGCACAGGCGGCGGTCGCCATTCGATGGTTCCCAGCGGGGTTGGTTCCGCGTTGGGGTCGCTGGGCGGAATGGGGGAAGGGGTGTTCGTGACCAGCAGTTGCCCTGGCTCCAACGCACGGCCGACGGGAAAAGGCGTTATCGTGGGAGTGGGGGTCGCCGTGGGGGATGGCCCAATGGTGGGAGAAGGGGCAGGCGTTAACGTGGCCGCCACCGCCAGCAACGTGGGCGGCAGGCTGGCGGGGTCAGCCAGTTCAGGAGCAACGGGCGAAGGCGGCGGAGCTGGTTGGCAGGCGGTGCAGAGTAACCATAAACTTAAAACAGTAAGTAGTAATCTCGGAGTCCTCTGCAAAAAGGTTGAATTAACCGCCGAGGACGCGGAGAGCGCGGAGGTTTTCTCGAGAAGACCCGCCCCTTTTCTGCCTTCTTCCCTCTTCCTTCTGTCTTTTTTCACCCCGCTCATCGCCCACTCAGGGCGTCCACTACTTCCTGCGCCGTATGGACTTGCAAAATGGCCTCTTCCCAAGTCAGGCCCTCCCGCTTTTCAAATTGCCAGAAGCGTATGCCGGGGAAGTAGGTGCGCCAGTTGTCTTGGGCAGGGACGCGCTCCCAGCCATAATCGGCGGCGAGGGTGGTGAAGTCGAGGTAGTAGCCGTCAGGGATGTTGGCTTTCCATGTGCCGCCTCGGTCGTAGTAGCGGGGGTCGTTGCCATAACGAGCGCGGAAGTCCCACGGCCGTGTGAACATCGGCTCCCCTTGCGAGCCATCCTGATTTTCCACCCGCAGATAAATGCGCCAATACAGGTCATTGCCCCGCTCCTCGGGCACAACCTCAATGCGCGGCTCAAAGGCCAGCACCTCTTCATAATCCAAATCAAAGGCGCGACCCGCTTTGTACCAAGTGCGGTCGCTTTGGCCGGGGCCACTGCGCGTGGGCAATGGCTCATAAAGGCGCAATAAGTTACCCAGATAATCAACGCCCGTCTCTTGCAACACGCGCAGACGCAAAGCGAGGAATGATTGCTCGACTTGGTCGCTCAGGTAGGGGTAGGGGGCGTCTACGTTGGTTAGCTCAAGCAGGCGGTGGGGGGCGGCGACGGCATCGGTGGACACGGCCGTGTGTTGCACCCCTTCATAAAAAAGCGGCGGGTCACGATACTCATTTACCTCGACCAAAAAACCAGCCGGCTCCTGCGCCAGCGTAATGGCTGACCACGACGGCGAGCGCAACGGTTTATCCGTGGCAAACGTCTGCGGCGCGGCTGTCCACGCCTCCACGCTACTCGCCAGCAAATAATATTGCCCCTCGACCTCATGCACATAGGCCAAGCTCTGGCCGCCCGGTGCCCACACGGGGTCGCGCCCCTGCCCCAAGCTGATGGGTTGCCCCAGCGGGCGCAACTGCCCCAGCTCTGAATGATCAAGCGGCTGGACATAAATCAGGCTCAGCCCATCCCCCCGCGATTCATAGGCGATGTAATCGCCCGTCGGATGAAACGCGGGCGAGTCGGCCGCTTTATCAGGCGTGTTGGTCAGGTTGACCACTCGTTCATCCCCCACCGCGTCCAGCGACATCAGGTAGACATCTTTGTTGCCGTTGCGCCAACTGGTAAAAGCGATGTGCCGTCCGTCGGGCGCCCACACGGCCGCGTAATCTTGCGCGGCGTGGTTCGTCAGGCGAATGGGCGTATCGCTCCCGTCCGCCTTGGTGATATACACATCCAGATTATTATCCTGATAGCTGTCATAGATAAGCCATTGCCCATCGGGCGACCAGCTAGGGCGGGCATCGTAGCCGGCATGGGTGGTCACGCGGCTGATTTCTCCCGTCGGCATGTCCAGCACATAAATATTCCAATTGCCGTCCCGATTAGAGCTAAAGGCGAGTTGTCGCCCGTCTGGTCGCCACGCGGGGTCGCGGTCTTCAGCCAAATCATTCGTGACGCGCACGGGAGCCTGTTGCCCCACAGATAAAATATAAAGGTCGTCGTGTCCGTTTTGGCGCAAGGCGAAGGCGACACTGCCGCCACTGCTGAGCGGGTCGGGCGTGGGCCAAGGGGTCAGGGCAATCACGGCCGGGGTCGGGGTGAGCGTGGGTAAGGGTGTGGCGGTGATGGTCGGGGTGAGCGTGGGGGGGAGGTTGCCCACGGCCGTGGGTTCCAGCACGGGCGGGGCAAAATAGGTTTGGTAAATAAACATGCCGCCCAGAATAACGGCCACATTGAGGGTCACAAAAGCGAAGACGAGACGCGGCCGTGGTCCATTACCTGCTTCAGCGGGGTCGGGGGGTAAGGAGGGCGCGAGCGGCACATCTGGCGGCGGGCGACGCCACGTCAGGCGCATCCGCCAGCGGGCTTTGTGCACAAGCCACCAGCTTCGCCAGCGACGTTTGCGCAAGGTGCGCTCTGGTGCACCCGCTTGCCAACGGTCGATTACATATTGGCGGCTCGCTTGCCAGCCCCGCTGAAAAAAGCCGCCCACAAAACGCAACAGCCAGGTCAGCGGCGACAGGAGCCACGCCAGCATCTTCCGTGCCGCCAGACCCAAGCGGCCCAGATAACGCCACAAAGGGGGAAATAACTGGCTGACCAGCTCTTTAATCGGCCAGACAATAGGGAACGTGACCCATGTCAGCAAGTTACGAAATGCTAACCCGAGTCTGCCCAGAAAGTGCCAACCCGCGCGAACCCGACTGCTTAGCCACGCGAAGAAAGCTTTTAGCCAGCGGAATGGTGCGCCTAACCAATGCTTCATCACGGATTCAGTTTAACATAAATGGGTTTTTTGTGCCGAAAATATAGCGGCACTTTCGGGGGTTTTTAAGGGTGTCATGTTTCACGTGTCATGTGTCATGTGGTTTTTCCCCCTAGCCTTGCATTAACGTCCAGAAACCAGCTTACAGCTTACAGCTTACGGCTCATAGCTTACAGCTAAAAAAAACTCACCCCTCATCCTTTTTCTTTTTATCCAGCAGGCGGGAGGCGAGTGTGCCTGAGCCACTCGTGGAGGGGGGCGGCTTCGGGCCAGCTTCTGGCTTCGGCTGTTGGATGAAGGTGGGGGATGGCGTAGAGGTGGGCGGGCTGGCGTCGGGGCGTTGGACAGCGGGCGGGGCATTTTCGACAGGGGCATCTGTCGCCGCTGGGAGGCGCGTACCTGCCCTCTGCTTGGCCTGAAAGAGGCTGGTCATTTGCGGGGTACGCTCGCTTTCGTCTACCGTCTGACTACGGCTAAAGACGCGCCCGCCCGTGGCCGCCCAAGCGCGGCGCAGGTCGGCTTTGGTAATGACCAAACGCCGCACGGCCACATCGGCGGGGAGCAACAACACGGCCGTGAGCAACAAAAAAGGCCAAATCGGACGAGACGTTGTTTCCGACGGCAAATCATGCGCAAAAACCGCTTCACTTATCTGGCCCAGATTTCGTCCGCCCGTTTCGTCGGCCAGCGAGGCCAGCAGTTGGGGGTCAAAATTAAACTGCTGATACTCGGGTGAATACCCCAGCACCCAGCCGCTCGTCTGGCCGATGACCGTTTCTTCTGTGCCGTCGCTCCCCGCGATGCGCAGGAAGTACGCGCCCTCGGCCGTGGGACGAAAACGGCTTTCGTAACGCCCGGGCGCGGTTTGGGAGAGGGTCACGTTTTGGGTGTTGCCTTGGGGGTCAACGACGTTGGCTTCCATGTTTAGATTATTGAGAAATTCACCCGTGGGGGTACGGGTGTCTACGGTCAACACGGCCGTGTCCCCATCCAGCCGCACCACCGTTTCCACCGCACTATCCCGCCCCTGCGAAATTGTCCAGCGCACCGCCTGCGACCAAAAACGGGGAAATTCATCCCAGCGCACCCATTCATCCCCCCAGCGCGTCGTGGCGTCCGATGTCCACGCCACCGAGCGGCCAAGGCCATATTGCCACGAGGCGAGCAGGGGGTCTTCCAGATGGGTTTCGAGGATAACTTGGGCGGTCGTCTTGGGGCTACTGCCTACATAACCAGAGAGTTGCGGCACGGCCGTGATGCCCGACAAAATCGGGCTACTGCGCCCCAGCGTCGGGAAAAACGGCTCCTCAATGAGATAGCTCCGCTGAATCGAAGTCGTTTCCTGCGTAAAAATAGCGGGCAAATTGGCCGCCCTATCCGTAAAATGAAAACGCCCATTGCCCAGCACGGCCATATCCTGAAGCCACTGCACATCTGAGCCGTTGCCAATTGCCACAAACGAAATCGTCACCCCCGCCGCCGTTAATTCAGCCAGCAGTTCGGGCACGCCCTCTTTTTCCTCCGCGTCTGCCCCATCGGCTAGCACAATAATATGCTTAACCTGATTATCACTTTGAGCTAACGCATCCCGCGCCTCTGCCAGCCCCGTGCGCACATAAATGCCGCCGCCCCCCGCCCCAATTTGTCGGATTTGGTCAATCGCTTCCCCGCGTTGCGTAGCGGGCAGAGGGCCTACTTGCCCCGTCGGCTGGGTATCTACGGGAATCACGGTGATGTCATCAAAATCATTGAGTAATTCAACCACGCGCACCGCCCCTTCGGCCGCTAGCTGAATTTTCGTCAGTCCCCCTTCACTCGCGCCCATACTGCCCGAGCGGTCAATCACAATGACGATACTAACCGAGGGGAACCGCTCTTCATCCTTGATTTGCATCTCCACGGGCAGGATTTCTTCCAGCGGCGTGCCAAAATAGCCGCCCATGCCGTAGCTGTCTGGCCCACCGACCGCGACCAGCCCGCCGCCGAGGTCGCGCACATAGGTTTGCAACGCGCTCATGTTGCGCGGGGTCAGGTTTTTGGCATTGACGTTGACCAGCACCACGCTGGCAAAGTTGCTCAGCTCCGCCAAGCCCGAGGGCAACTGCTCGGGGGTGATTTGGGTGACTTCTAGCCCCGCCGCTTCGAGCGCGGCCACCAACTGCGGGGCTTCGCTGGGCACGGGCTGACCGTTGTCATCCAGCGTGCCGTCGGGCGCAACAATGAGGACGCGCGGCGGGCCGGTAATCTCGGTGAAGGCGGCCAACTGGTTGTTTTGGTAAAAGGTGTCGTTTTGCGGCTCGAGTTGCACGCTGTAGCGAATAAAGCCTTGTTGACCCGTACGCAAGGGCAGGGAGAATTGGTTGATTTCGGGGCCACCGTTGCGTAGTTGCACCGCCTGTTCGGCCACAATTTGCCCGTCGGCAATGACACGCAGAAGGGCGGGCATATCGGCCGTGCTTTGCGCCTGTACAAGCAGGTTAAAGTTTTCGTTTTCGCTGATGCGCGTGGGGGCAGAAACCTCTACCAGCCACGCTTCGCTCTCAAGTGTGGGGCGGCTGAGGGGCACGTAGTCAATTTGTACGCCGTTGGCGCGGGCTAGGCGAGCGGCCTCGGCCGTGTCGCCCAGCGTAGCCGCGCCGTCGCTCAGAATAATCATGCGCCGCGCACTGCCAGCGGGGTAAATGGCTAAGCCCAGTCGTATCGCTTCAGCTATGTTGGTGTGCAGGGTTTGGGGACGCGAGCTAAGTTGGTTTAGCTCGTTTAGGCGGGACATGGGTCGCTCGACGAGGGCGTTGCCGCCAAAAAGAATGATGGCGGCTTGGTCGTTTTGCCCCATTTGGCTGAGGCTCTGGCGCACAAATTGTTCCGCCTGGGCCGCTTGCTCGACGCTGATGGAGTCGGACGCATCTATAAGGAAGACGACGGCGAGTTCATCGGCGGCACGCACCATTTGTGCCCCCGCTAGGGCGAGAACGATGAGCAGGACGATGGTCAGCCGCAGGCCGAGGCTGAGCCAGTCCCGTTTATTCCGCCTGAGGCGCAGTTGGGGCCAGCCAGCCCAGATGAGAAAGGGCACGGCCGTGAGTAGGAGCAGGGCGAGTGGGGTGGTGAAGCTCATGCGGGTATTGTGCTGGGATGGGGGAAAAATGTCAATTTGAGCTTATGAGTCTATCAGTCGGTCAGGTTGCGTAGACACGACCGTGGTGAGTATCATACACTTAAAGTCAGAAGTAAAAAGGAAGAAGTAAGAAGTGGTCTGCGTGCGCATGATGAGTTGTCAGACAGGCCAAACTTTTCACTTTTCACCGCTATCGTCAATTATCAATCAACACAACAACCACGATTACTACATGAGTGAAATCCTAACGAGACGCAACACCGTCCTTGAAGCCCTGCGCGCCAATCGGCGGCAGATTTACCGTTTATGGGTGCAAAAAGGGAGCCAACCCAAGCTTGTGCGCCCCATCGAACAGTTGGCGCGACAGCACAACATCCCCATTTATACGGCCGACAAACAAAAGCTGAGCGAACTCGCCCAAGCAGGCGATCATCAGGGCGTTTTACTCGAGGTAGGGTCTTACCCTTACGCCTCGGTTGACGACATTTTTTATGCGGCCAAATCAAGAAACGAACAACCGTTCATTCTCTTGTTCGACCTGATACAGGGGACGCAAAACGTGGGCATGCTCCTGCGCACGGCCGAGATTTGCGGCGTGCATGGGATCATCATGCAGGAGCGACGCGCACCCGATATTACGCCGCTTATTGTGCAACATTCGGTGGGCGCGGCGGAGCATTTGCCTATCGCCCAAGTGACCAATTTGGTACAAACGATTAAAGAACTACAGGCGCGGGAAGTGTGGGTCGCGGGCACAGATTTTGGCGATGACGCACTCAAGCCGAGTGAGATTGATTTGGATAGGCCGCTGGCGATTGTCGTCGGGCATGAGGGGGATGGCCTGCGGCGGCTGGTGCGGGAGTCGTGTGATTTTATTATTGAGCTACCTATGCGCGGGCAGGTTGAGTCGTTGAACGCGGCCGTGGCTGGCTCGGTGATGCTCTACATGGCTTGGCAAGCACGCGGCTTTGCTGGCGCGAAATAGGGATTTAGGGCATGGATCAAGTCACCTTTACAGTTAATTGGTGAGCAGAAAGCGGCTACACGCCTCGCCGCCTGCGGCGGCTCGGCCATAGGGGGGGTATTTTTTCGTTTGGGCGAACGCCCCAACGAAAAAATAACCCCATTTCT
>JBGTIZ010000146.1:0-6191 GCA_041745395.1 Promineifilaceae bacterium (SeqCode)
CTGGATTGGCGATTGAATTTGTGGGGGCTTGCTGTATACTGTTTGTCATAAGCGTGTTTGTGGAGTGTTGTGGAGTAGATATTCACATCATTTCACAAACCGCTTTTTCTTTCAACTATTTTGTGCAACGCTCTCTGGTAGGTGTTGAAAAATAAAAAGGCTAACGATGGTTGTTGACCGTCGTTAGCCGTCTATTTTGTTGGATGGGCTGTTTTAGGCGGTTGGATAGGCAATGCTATCAATTTCGCGGATGAGTTTGGTGGAGTCAATCTGTTTGAGTAGGTACAGTTTGACGCCGGCGTCGAGCATTTCTTGTCGTTCGATTTCATCGGCGTAGGGGACGAGGACAATGGTGGGCACGGTGCGGCTTAATTCACCCACGGCCGTGGACACCGTATTCTGACTCTTGTGATTCAGCCCATAGATGACCACATCTGGCTTGAGTATCTCCAGATGCGGCATGGCGTTGTGGAGTGAATTGCTCATGCCGATAACGTGCAGGTGTGGGTCAGCCTTTAGTCTGGTTGCCAACGCCCGTCGCACGGCCGCATTCACGTCAATAATGTACACTCGAATTTGTCGCATAGTTACCCCATGACCCAAAGTATAGGGGCTATACGGTTTCAGGCGTACTGATAAATGTCATTTATCTACTTGCTGATTGTCATCCAGACGGGGGGGGGGAATTGTAAATGGTGAATTGTGAATGAAACCGCTCGGTTTGCGATTCGTTTAACTGCGGGCGGGGACAACCATGCGAATGGTGGTGCCTTGGTTAGGTGCGGAAACAACCATAAATTGACCGCCTAAATCAGCCGCGCGGGCGGGCATATTAGACAAGCCGTGCCCAATGCGCCGGGCGGAGTCATCGGGGTCAAAACCAAGGCCATTGTCAATGATTTCGAGCGTGATTTCGCTGTATTCATTTTCCCAATTCAGGATGACTTGCACTTGTGAGGCTTTGGCGTGCCGCGCCACATTGGCGAGGGCTTCTTGGGTCGTGAGGAACAGGGAGTGGGCGGTGCGAGTCGGCAAGGCGGCGAGATGCTCAGGGATGTTTAGATCGAGGGGGACGAGGGTGTTGGCCTGAAATTCACGCGCTAGGCGGGAGATGCTTTGGCCGAGGTCGCCCTGAAAGCGGCGAGGGCGTAGGTCTAGGATAAAGTTGCGAATGTCGCGGATGGCGTCGTTGAGTCCTTCCACGGCCGTGTCCAACAACTGCTCCGCCTCCTCGCCCGCCTCACCCGTACCCGCCACGGCCAGCCGTGTTGACTCCAACGTTAGCCCCACCGCAAAAATAGATTGAATCACCCCATCATGCAAATCCATGCCGATGCGCGTGCGCTCTTCCACCACGGCCAGCCGCTCAATCTCTTCATAGAGCCGCGCATTTTTAATGGCAATGGCCGCATGAGCGGCCAACATCTCCACTAACTCTTGGTCTACTGCCGAAAATTCGTTCGCGCCAATTTTGTTGGTCAGATAAATGTGCCCAATCGCCTTCACCCCATTCATAATGGGCACACCCAAGAAACTGTCCATCGGGGGGTGATTTTCGGGGAAGCCAATAGAGCGGGCATCATCCGTGATACGGGCCAAACGCAGAGCGGTTTTGTCCTGAATAACCGCGCCCAATAGCCCTCGGCCGCGTGGCAAATGCGGCATTTGGGCGGCTTGCTCGGACGACATGCCGCTAAAAATAAACGCATCCAAAAAACCGTGGTCGTTGGGTACGCCCAGCGCGGCATATTGCGCTCCGACCAAATCCCGCGCCACATCCACAATATGCTGTAACACATTGTTAAGTTCTATCTCTTGGGAAATGGCTAAGGCCGCTTTATGTAGTGCCGTTAACGCTTGGCGAGTTAGTTCTGGGTGCATGGGGAACGGGGAAATGAGTAATGAACAATGAGTAAAAAGGTTGGTTGCTGAGGATGAGGGTGCGGTTTGGAGGCAAAAATTGCCTGGGCTTCTTGGCGAGCGGCTTCTTACTTGGATTAGGAAACGTGGTCTTTGAGGTGGTGGCGAATGGCGTAGGCGGCGGCTTCGGCGCGGTTGGAGACGCTGAGCTTGGAGAGAATACTGCTGACATAGTTGCGCACTGTGCCTTCGCTCAAATAAAGCTCGCCCGCAATACTGCGATTGGTCTGCCCCTCCGCTATCAAAGATAGCACCCGTTTTTCTTTTTCGCTTAGCTCCTCAAAGGCGGCCGCTTCTTCTTGCTGAATGGAGCGACGCACTTCGTTTAGCACGCTGGTGGTTAGGGAGGGGTCAATGGCCGCTTCGCCTCGAGCCGCCCCTTCGATGGAGCGGATTAGCTCGCCAGCCCCCACTTGTTTGAGGACATAACCCACGGCGCCCGCCCGAATCGCGGCAAAGAGTAGCTCGTCTTCGGCGTAAGAGGTGAGCATGATAATGCGCGTATTGGGCAGTAGGCGGCTGATTTTGGCGCACGCTTCGATGCCGCTTCCGCCAGCGAGGCGAATGTCCATCAAGATAATGTCTGGCTCTAGGCGAATGGCTTCGGACACGGCCGTGTCTTCGCTATCTGCTTCACCAATAACGGTAAAATGAGCATGACGCTCCAGCAAAGCCTTCATCCCCAAGCGCACAACTTCGTGATCATCTACCAGTAGTATTCTTACTTTATCCATGCTATAGAGTATACCCATAGTAGGCTCGTTTGTCATAGTGGGATAGGGGGACTTTCAAATTTTGTGAGATTTTGAACAGTGTCATGCGTCATGAGTTTTCACGGGTGTCATGTAGCACGTACTTTTTTCTCCGGACATGCCCTATTTAACCAAGAGCCATCCTAGTTAAGGTCACTATCTAGCATACGCTCACGGCTTACAGCTTACAGCTTACGGCTCACAGCTTACGGCTCACAGCTTATAGCTTAAACCCCACAGGTGAGTTTCATCACTTTGACCTTGACCACTGCTGTATTATAGTTATGGTAATCGTTCAGCTTTTATGCTACGGGAGCGAAATGGAACGGTTGCATCCTTTAAACGCTCTTTGCTAATAGAACAAGTAGACATAACACAGGAGACCGACCTATGTATCAAAACATTTTAGTCCCCCTAGATGGTTCCCGTTTTGCCGAAATCGCCTTACCCCACGCTATGGAGATGGCGAGTAAATTTGACTCTAAAATCTCACTCGTGCGTGTCGTTCCACCACCCAACATTATTACCGAAGATTTGGTAGACGGCACGGGTGACATGGTTATGAAAGTGGAAGAAGTGTGGCGTGAAGAAGCGCGTGATTACTTGCAGGCGCAAGCTGGCTCAATTCGTCAGCAAGGGTTTGAGGTTAAGACGGACGTGCGCGTCAATCCTGATATTGCGGGAGCGATTATTGATGCGTGCCAAGCACACAATGCCGATGTGATTATTATGTCAACACACGGCCGAAGTGGTCTTGGTCGCTGGCTGTTTGGCAGTGTGGCTCAAAAAGTGCTTCAGCATGCGCCCGTCCACACCTTGCTCATTCGCGCCAAAGATAATGAGGTAAAGACAGGGGTTTGACGAAGGACGAGGGCAGAAAGAAGAAGGAAGAAATGGGGTAACTTAACCAACAAGCCCGTTGCCTGAGCTTGTCGAAGGCAAAAGGGCGGGCTTCGACAAGCTAAGTCCTCGAGTGCGCTAGTAGTTACGAAACGGATTTATATGCAAACTCCCTGCACTTTTATAGTGCCGGGAGTTTTTGCTTTATGGGGCAGTTCTGTAAACGGGTCGCGCAGGCTAGCTGTCCTGTACGGGGGTAGACGTGACCTCCTGAGGTGGGGTGGTCGTCATTTCGGGCGGGGGCGTTGAAGTCGTTTCTTGTGGTGGCGTAGTCGTGACTTCCTGCGGTGGGGTCGAGGTTACTTCCTGTGGTGGGGTGGTTGTTAGCTCTTGCGGTGGTGTGCCCGTCACGGTTTGGGTGGGGGTCGGGGAACTGGTGGGTGAGGGGGAGGGCGTGTAGGTGGGTGTGGGGGTGTAAGTGGCCGTCGCTGGCGGCTTGGTGGGGGTGGGAGGCACGGCCGCGACGGGGACATTGGCGGTGTTCACGGCCGTGGAAAATTGCGCCCCAGCCGATGACCAACATTCACCCCCGACGCCAGGCGGGCAGGTAATCTTCCACCAAAACCCATCAGGACTACGCCCGATAATCTCTACCGTACTGCCTGCCCGCAACGCGCCCACGATGCCATAAATAGTGCCTGGGCCGCGCCGCACGTTCAGTCCCACCAGCGCCGTCATGGCGGGCTGACCCTCGGTGGCCGGCGGTATTTCTAGGGCGGGGGTGTCATCTGTTGCGCCCTGTTCTTCTTGTGGAACCGCTTCGGTTCCCGCTGGGTTTGAGTCTTGAATAATGGTGGCCGTTACGAGGATGATTTCGGGTGGGGTTTCATCTAGCTCCGTGGTTTCTGGTTCGGAACTGCCGCCACCACAGGCCACGGCCGTGAGCAACAGCCCCAATAAAACAACGCGCCACAAAAGTGAACCAACAGACATAATCTTTTCTCCTTGAACTTATATTTGCTACAGGGGGTGGATAAATAAAAGGAAGGATGGGGGTCAACAAGTACTGCGGTCACGCCGCCATTTTATAGGTTACACAATTATCGGCAAAACTGGAAGCAGGATTCAAGTGTCCCATCGGTTTGGGGCAGATGCGTCAGCTAGACTCCCTGACGCTCCTCACACATATTTGAGGATAAAAATCAGGTCATTCACGTTGGTTCCAGTGTGGCCGGTGATGGTGAGGTGAGGGGGATGCTGGTCGAGGGGGATAAGCTGGTCTAGCTGTTGAAAAAAAGTACCGCTGTCGTGGTGGGCAAGAGCCACGGCCGTGTTCAAACCCACCTTCTCCGCCAGCTTCACCGTTTCACCCGTCACAATCGCCCCGGCCGTGGCCGTTGGCCCATCCTCCCCATCCGTGGCAAACGTAGCAATCAGGGTGTGCGGCAACCCGTCCAGCGCGACGGCCGCCGCTAGGGCTAGCTCCAAATTGCGCCCACCAAAGCCCTGTTGCTTATCAGAATCAGGCGAGGCTGAAAAAGTAACGGTCGTTTCTCCGCCCAAAATATAAGCGTGACCCGGTGGCATACTTTTGGCGAGCGCGGTGGCAAAGAGACCTGCTTCATGTGCTTCACCCTCGAGGTGATAAGTGAGAAGCTGGGCATTAAAACCCAGCCATTGCGCCTCTTGCGCCGCGCCCAGAGCCGCTTCGCGCACGTCGCCAATGATATAGGGCACGCGCAGTTGGGGAGCGGTGCTGGGGGTGGGCACATCGGCCAGCACGCTGGTCAATTCGGGCGTGAGCAGGTCGTAGCGGCGCAAAATGGCTTGCGCCTCGGTGGATGAATTGGACGCGGGAATGGTTGGCCCACTGCCGATGATTTCGAGCGGGTTGCCAATCACATCGCTGAGAATCAGGCTGAGGCAGGCGGCGGGCAGGGCGGCTTTGGCCAATCCGCCCCCTTTAATATCGTCAAGCTGGGTGCGCACGGTGTTGAGTTCGTTAATCGTACAGCCGCTGTGGAGCAGGCTCTGGGTGAGGCTTTGCAGGGTGGGCAGGGGCAGGCGGGGCTGGGTTAGCAGGGCAGATGTGCCGCCTGATATGAGGCAGAGCACAACGTCTTGGGGGGTGGTTTGGCTGAGGAGGTGCAACACGGCCGTGGTCGCCGCCACACTGCTCTCATCGGGCACTGGGTGCGCTCCCTGATAATGGGTTAGCTGAGGAAATTCACCATCTGACTGGGCGTCAGCCAGCGCGTTTCCCTCACGCTTGCTGATAATAATCCCCGCTGTGAGCGCGTCATCCACAATACGGGCGGCGGCGTGCGCCATCGGCACGGCCGCTTTGCCCACCGCCACGATAAAGACGCGCCGGCGCGCCACATCAAACCGCTGAGAGCGGATATAAAGCACCCGCCCCTCGCGGCGCATGGCGCGGCGCACCGCTTGGTACGGGTCAACCGCCGCCAGTGCCGCGCCAATCATGCGGTCTACATCTTCACGGTAGTTTTGAAAGTTGGGTGTCATAGGGGGGCGGGAAAACTGAACAACTATGGGCTGATTGGACTTTAAGAAATTAAGTCGGTAAAAGATTTTGCCCTCTGTGCTGGTGAATCTGCCTCGCCGCCTGCGGCGGCTCGGCCCCCCGAAAGGGTATTTTTTTGGGTTGGGGGGAAGCCC
>JBGTIZ010000147.1:0-3988 GCA_041745395.1 Promineifilaceae bacterium (SeqCode)
ATGTAAATCGCGTCGTAGGGGCAGGCCTGCATACACGCTTTGCACCCGATACAGACGCGGGGGTCAAATTCGACGATGCCGTCGGCGCGTTGATACATCGCTTCGGTGGGGCAGATGCGGGTGCAGGGGGGATTGGCGCAATGGTTACAGCGGGTGACTTGAAAATGGCGGCGGCTGTCGGGGAAGATGCCCGTCTCGACGTATTTAACCCAAGTGCGGTTCACGCCTAAGGGCACTTCGTTTTCGGATTTGCAGGCGACGGAGCAGGCGTGACAGCCGATACATTTGCGGTTGTCGATGACGAAGCCGTAGTTGGGATTGCCCACGGCCGTGGGGGGGGAAGTCGTGGTTAAACTCATGCGCAACTCTCTCTGTTAATGTGTCTGTATAAGGCGTGTGTGGGTCGGCAAGATGGGCAAGTCGCTCCCATACTCCTTGTTTATGCACCCATATGCTTGATTATTTGACATCTTTCATATGTTCGCAATGCCTTTTACAGAATCATTACATAGATGCGCGTCAGTTTACCAGTTTATGGCCATGATTTGGTCACTTAACTCGGCCGCTTTTCGGCATAGGGAGGCACATAGTCGGCCCCTTCATGGGGTTTCTTAGAAGCGAAGTATTGCAAATCATTCTGCTTCCACAGCGTATCCCAGAGGTGGTCATTGTCTACCCCATACGCGTTTTTATCCCGCGCTTTGCCCCGCTCCATCGCCACTTCAATAGGGCAATCAATCCAAATTTTGATGGTAAATCGGCCGAGCAATGGCTCTCGAAATAAGCCTATCCCTTCAATGATGAGCACACCATTGTGCTGAATCTCTGTTTGGCGCGTTATTTCACCCGTGCCCCAATCCATTTCGGTGAAAGAGAGGGGACTTTGGTTGTGGGTGAAGGGGAGGATGACAGCCGTACAAAGCCTCTCAAAGTCAATGATTTCCCAATCGCGGTAATCGGTCTCGTGGATGGAGCGAAAAAAGGAATCTACACCGATGATAGGAGCCGCTAACTGTTCGGACAAGCGGCGAGCTAAAGTGGATTTCCCCGAACCACCAAAGCCCGAGATACCGATAATGACGGGCTTTTCCTGCTCTTTAATTCGGTTGATTAAATCTATGTCATTCATCTTCTCATTCCTATTGCTTGAGCCATTTAGGCGATTATACTTCCGCTGATGTATCTTCCCAAAATATAGGGGGAGATTCCTCCCCCGGTACTTTTTATCCAGAGCGATTAGCTAACCCCCGCTGAGTGCCGGGGGTTTCCACCACGGATTTTTGAGAAGATACTACAGATTTTTGAGAAGATACCGCCAAACAGCACAAAAAACGCCTCACACGGCTTTCCGCGTGAGGCGTTTTTTTGTATTACATATCATGTGTTGAATGACGAGCCAGCTTACGGCTTATAGCTCAAAGCTTACCGCTAAAATCTATCCAAAAAACAACCCGTCATCTTCGTCTTCATCATCCATTTCGCTGGCTTCTTCCTGTTGCAGGGCGTCATCTACCAAATGGCGCACCCACACTTGAAGCACCAGCCCCTCTTCGATTTCCTGCAAACGCAGAGCCAGCACATCCACTTCTTGACGCAAGCGCATGTCGTCGGGGTAATCGAGCCGCACGGGGCGACCTTCTTTCCATGCCTGCTGACAGCGGTCAACGATGTCGGGGCCATTTAGCGTGCGCATTTCGCACAGGGCGGAGTAGGAATCGCCGGGGCCTTCTAGGATGGAATGGATAGAAAAATCGTTTGATGGCCGAAATTCAGGCGTAGGCCCTTCGACGATAGTGATGTATTCGGGTTCACTTATGGGGTTCATGATTCTCCTCAGGTCAAGATGGATGTCCCCTAGTAGTCTATCGGATTCCTGCTGAGAGGCAACTTGTTTTAAGGGCATATTTGCGATTGGGTAAAAGCTGGGTGCTTGCCCCGCCGGCGTCTGATTGAATCATGACTCAATGTCATTAACTCAAGTATTTTTGCCACGAATTAGCACGAATGACACGAATTAAACGCTCTCTTTCGTGCTAATTCGTGTCATTCATGGCTAGAAATATATCAAGCCCTAACTTAATGACATTGAATAGTGACTCACTGATCACGCGCTACACAGCCCAGCACCTGCATGGCGTCATGCGTGCAGAGGTGGATATTTTCGTAGCCGATGGCGTCTATCAGGCCGCTTTTGAGCAGGCGATCCATGACGGGGCCTTTGATGGCGGCCAAATGGAGGGTTACACCTGCTGTGTGGAGGGAGTGGTGAATTGCTTCGAGGGTTTCGAGGGCACTGGCGTCAATGAAGTTCACGGCCGTGCCAATAAAAACAAAATGCTTCATCTCTGGTTCGCCCGCCAGCAGTTGCATCACCAACTCTTCCAAATAGTTGGCGTTGGCAAAATAGAGACTTTCATCCACACGCATGGCGACCACTTCCGGCCACGTTTGTACCTCGTGCCGCAACACATTGCGATACGTTTCGGTTTCCCCCACACGGCCGACAATAGCCACGTGCGGCTGACTAATCCGCCATGCCAAAATGAGCAGAGAGGCCAGCACCCCGAGCAGGATGCCTGGCTCCACGCCCACGGCCAGCACGGCGATAAAGGTGATGAGCATGGCTAAGCCATCTTTGCGGCTATAATGCCACACCTCTCGAAACGCCTTGAAATCCACCATGCCGGCCACGGCCACGATGATAATGGCGGCCAAAACGGCTTGGGGCAGGTAATAAAAGATGGGGGTCAGAAACAGCACGGTGAGGGCGATTAGTCCAGCCGTAATAATCGAAGCAAGCCCACTGTTGGCGCCCGCCGTGAAGTTGACCACCGAGCGGCTGATGCCGCCCGTCACGGGATAGCCGCCGCTAAAGGCCGCCCCGACGTTTGCTAGCCCGAGGGCGACTAGCTCTTGATTGGGGTCTATTTTTTGCCGCCGCTTGCTGGCGAGCGATTTGGCGACGGAGACGCTTTCCATGTAGCCGACCAAGCTAATGGCGAGGGCGGTGGGCAGGAGCAGTTGCCAACTGGCGAGGTTAAAACTGGGTATGGTGAGCGGGGGCAAGCCAGCGGGCACATCACCAACGATATTGACCACGGCCGTGTCATATAACCCCAGCCCCCACACCAGCACCGTGCCCAAAAAGACGATGACCAGCGGCCCCGTTTTGGTCAGTGGCAGAGCGATATTATCGGGCACGTTAGCGCGTTGAAGCTGTTTGCCCAAGACGTACTTAAAATAGAGCAAAATCAGAACGCCCCCCAGCCCTAAGCCGAAGGTGGTCAGGTTGGTTTGGCCTAGCTGGTTTATGGTGTGACCCACGGTTTCGTAAAAGTATTCAGAGCTGGGGACAGAAATGCCCAGGATATGTTTGAGTTGGCTGAAGCCGATGAGGATGGCGGCCGCGCTGGTGAAGCCAGATAGCACGGGGCGGCTGAGAAAGTTGGTGATAAAGCCGACGCGCAGGAAGCCCATGACGGTTTGGATGAGAGCGACCATGAAGGCGAGGGTGAGGGCGAGCTGTATGTACACGGCCGTGTTTCCCCCCGCCAGCGGCGCGACCCCCGTCGCTACCAACAGCGACACCAACGCCACTGGGCCTACCGCCAACGTCCGGCTTGTGCCCAGAAGGCCATAAATAATCAGCGGCAAAATGCTGGCATACAGCCCCACTTCAGGCGGCAACCCCGCCAGCATTGCATACCCCATGCCCTGCGGAACCAGCATCACGGCTACAGTAATGCCTGCCAAGAGATCACCCGTCAGGTCAGCCCGTTTGTACGCTCGCGCCCAACTCAAAACGGGTACAAACTGGCTAAGCCGGAACTTTTGGTCATTGTGTTTGGTATAAGAAGAGTGTTTTGGTGCTGTATGGGTACTCATAAATTCTCTGTGATAGTTGTTTAAGCGCAACTACACCTTAGTTTCTCTAGAAAAAACAAGAGTCTAAGCAATAGTTACGGCACTATGTTTGCCCTTTTTACAG
>JBGTIZ010000148.1:0-3667 GCA_041745395.1 Promineifilaceae bacterium (SeqCode)
TTTTATGAACAAGATCAAACATTATCGACGGATCTTTTCCCGTTTTGAGAAATATGCCAGTCGTTATATGGCTTTTCTGCATTTCGTCTCCTCGCTCATTTGGCTCAAATGAAAATGTCAACAGAACCTAACTGACGGCTCAGAGAGGACAATTTAGTTGTTAAATAAGGAAGTGACCCAGCTTCCGCTCTACTCGCTTACCTGAGTACCATTAGCAAAGTTTGAATTGCACGTGCATTTGTTATGCCAATGACGCACTGCGACTCTAAACTTAAGACTCTAATAAACCGTACAAGAGGCCGTGGACTAAAATTGTAAATGGTAAATTGCCAATGGTGAATGGTGAATGAACGCCTCGGTTCACCATTCACCGTTCACCATTTATCATTCACCATTCCCTACTCCTCATTCAACACCTTCAACGGAATCGCCCCTTCAGACAAATCCCCCTGCCCAAACTGCCCCCCCTTGCCATTCATCGGTAGAGCCACCTTGGCCGAAATGCGGGCCATTGAGGGCACATCATGCAACAAATTGGTGTAAGAGGCGTTCGCCAGCGGGCAATGGCACTCCTTGGCCGCAATACTGCGCCGCACCTCCTTGATTTTCTCCCCAAACCAAATCGACCCAAAATCATAATCATGTTCCCGCACATTGCCTAAATCATCGGCGCGCACACAGCAGGGCCACACCGTGCCGTCCGAATAAATTTGGGCACTCGCCCAGCCCGCGTAGCAATCAATCACCTGATCCTGCTCATCCAAAATCCGCTTGACCAGCTTGTAATACTCAATGCGAAACGCCTCCGTGATTTTGGCCGTGCCCGTGAACTTTTTGCTCTGCACATACCCAATCAGTCGGTCAATCGCCGCCGCGTAATCCTCGGGCGCGGGGGTGATGGGCAGGCCCACCGTGTCTAGCTCCACCCGTGGCTCCGCTATTTCGGTGATAAATTGATCCGCGCCGCTCTGGTCGGCATAGGCGATGAGTTCATCAATATCCTGCACGTTAAAGACGGAAATGACGGAATGGATGCCCACGTTGAGGTTGGGGCACTCTTTTTTGAGGGCGAGCAGTTGCTCCAGCCGCGCCTCAAACTTTTCAAAATTGCCCATCACGCCCCGAATAAAATCATGCTTTTCCCCCACGCCATCCAGCGAGAGGTTGATGATGAGTTGGCTGTCGGGGCAGGCGAGGGCAATCTCGCGCACCCGGTCGGGGATGGTTTTGAGGATGCTGTTGGTGGGGATGTTGATGATACCAGGTTTACAATGTTTGTAGGCCAGCTTGGCGAGTTCGACGACGTGCGGGTACATGAGGGGTTCGCCGCCGCTAATGGTGAACCAGAAGGGCGCACGGCCGAGTGAAGCGAGTGTTTTGTCCCATTCTTCGAGGGTTAGTTCGTTCTCCCGCTTCATCCAGATGTTGCACGTCAGGCAACGGCTGTTGCATTTGGGGGAGGGGGAGAGGGTCAGGTTGATGGGCAGCATTTTCGGCCAGCCGAATTTGCGGTAGAGCTTGAAGGCGGGTATTCGGGCGAGTACGCCGAGCATGGAGTTCATTGTTTAATCCTTTTGAATGGTAAATTGCCAATGATAAATGGTAAATGAACGCTCCCGTTCACCATTCACCGTTTACCATTTACAATTCACCATTATCAAATCTTTTTCGTCGTCGTGGCGATTTCCCAGACGGTATGGTTGCGTTTGTTTTTGAAGTCGTGGGTACCGAGCCAGCGGCCGTACGCTTCGAGGAAGGCGACGCGCCAGCTCCAGAAAAATTGTTGGGGTCGCCAGTCGAGGTTTTTGAGGAAGAGCTTGAGGACTTGGCCGCCGCTCATACTGCTGACAGAGTAGCCGAGCATTTGCTGGACGTCGAGGTGGCCGGCGTAGATTCTGCGGCGTTGGCGCAGGAAGTCGTCTACGGTGTCTGGCCCTTTGTTGAGCACGATGGCCTCGGGGATGTAGGCGACTTTGTACCCTTGGCCGCGAATAATCGGTTCGATACTGGCTTCGTCCACGGCCGTGTGAAACGGTATTCTCGTAAACGCTCGCCGAAACGCCACCATCTCCCCCGCCTTAAAGCCTCCCGCCATATTCATCTCATGATGCAACCCCCACAGCAGATGCGCCGCAAAGCCCATAAAGGTCGCGGGGTCATTCACGGGCACAGGATGAGAGCCAGTCATGCCCATTTCAGGGTCAGCAAACGGCGCGGTCAGCTTTTCGACCGTCTCTGGTTCGGGCAGTAAATCCCCGCTACAGAGGATGCACACTTTATGCGTGGCCTGTTGCAAAAAGAGGTTGATGGCGGACGCTTTGCCCTCCCGTTGGGCCTGCACCAAAAGCTGGATGCGCGGGTCGAGGGCCATTTTGTGGCGCACAATTTCTTCGGTGCGGTCGGTACAGCCGCTAATGACGACAATGATTTCGTCTATCTGTACGGTTTGCAATCGCTGGGTCAGCACGCGGTCGAGCAGTTGGCCGATGATGGCTTCTTCGTTGTGGGCGGTAATGCCAAAGGAGAGGGGGAGGGTCATGGGGGGGAGAGGAGTTATGAGTGCTGAGCGATGAGTGCGCTTTGCGTGAGTGTTCAGTGCATTGATTTACTGAATGCTCCAGCCGCAGGCTAACTGAATACTTTTTATCAACTTTATCTTCTAAAATCCGCCGAGTATACCACACGGCCGTGGACAAACCGCAATTCTAATCTGCCAAACCCCATTTACCCCTATCCCTTTATCCGCCATTCAGCCATTCCGCCCCAGATTTGACGCAGACCACCGATACACCCATAATTCGGCATTTTGATGACGCGAGAGAGAGTAAGTGAGTAAGTGAGAAAGTGAGACGTATGAGTCGTTTTTGCCCCCTGAACCCTGCACCCTGCCCCCTGAACCCTGCACCTTGTCCCGCTTAAACCAACTCCTCCGCACCCGCGACCTGTGGGACAGCATTATCATGACTGGTGGAACCCTCCTCGCGGGGGTTCTCGACTACGGCTTCAACGTCGCCGCGGGGCGCATGTTGGTTCCTGTCGAATACAGCATCCTCGTTTCGGTCATCTCCATTCTGCAAATCCTGCTCCACGTCACCAACGTCATCCGCAATGTCACCGCCTACTACACGGCCGAGATAAGCACCCACACTGGAGGTGCGGGACAAATCGGCCCCTTCTTTTGGCGCGGCTTGCGCTGGGCGGGGCAATGGGGTCTTTTTTCCGCCGCCCTGCTCGCCCTGCTGAGCTTCCCCTTGGCGCGGCTCCTGCAAATGCCCAATCCGTGGCCGCTGTGGGCCGCGTCGCTCGCTCTGATTATGCTGTTTATGCGTCCTATCACAGATGGCACGCTTCAGGGGTTGCAACGGTTTCGGCGGCTGGCGACGATCAATGTGTTTCAGGCGGTGTTGCGCTTCACCACGGCCGTGGTGCTTATCACCCTCGGCTGGCAAGCGTTCGGCGCAGTTCTGGCGCTACCCATCGCCACCTTCACCACCTTTGGCTTGGCGATCTGGTTCCTGCGCCCCTACGTTTTGGGCGACCAATCCGAGCCATACCGCCCCACGGTCAGTTGGCAATATTCGACCTACACCTTTATGGGTCTGCTTTTTTATGCCCTGCTGGTCAATTTGGACATTATTTTTACCCGCGCCGTATTTGTGCCCGAGGT
>JBGTIZ010000149.1:0-9906 GCA_041745395.1 Promineifilaceae bacterium (SeqCode)
ACCCCAAAAAAACACCCTTATGACAGGCGAGCCGCCGTAGGCGGCGAGGTGTGCCGAGACAGGATTTTTTGTGTGAGTAATTTGTGACCAATACAGTTTTGTATAAATTTGTTACAGCAGAGTGATTTATGCCGCACAGGACGCGGATGGCACTGTTTATGTTCATCCTGTGCACATGAATATTATTGGGTAGATTTCGTATATGAATTCCTCTGATCCGTACAGTCTTGGCTATAAAAACGTCGACGACAACCTGAATACGTCCGTTCTGATCGCAAACATGGATGCGACCTCCAGATGGGAAGCAACACAGCAACTACGGACGTGGGAGCGCGACAAACTCGGACTAACCGAAGGCGAGCGACTTCTCGATGTTGGTTGCGGGCCAGGTGACGCCGCTCTATCGCTTGCAACACTCTTGGGGCCCACAGGAGAACTAGTGGGAGTCGACGCCAGCGCTGCCATGCTAAAACTGGCTCGACAACGAAGTGCCGCGACAGCCTGTGCAGTACGCTTCTCAGTTGGGGACGCACGATCACTGAACGAGGCCGATGGTTCCTTCGATGTCGTCCGTTCGGAACGTACGTTGCAATGGCTACCTGATCCAGAGAGGGCTGTGTCGGAGTTTGCACGGGTGCTCCGATCTAGGGGTCGCCTGTCGCTGATCGACACCGATTGGTCGACACTTTACCTTGACGTGGCTCACCCAGAAATTACGGTCATGGTTCGCAGAGCGCTCGAAACCGAACGCAACCGCCCCTCGAACATCGGCCGCCGGCTTACGCACCTCGCAGAAGCTGCCGGCTTTGAGGTAGTGGCGACAGCAACAGCCACACAGAACTGGACGGACTGGAATCCAGATGAGACACCGTCGCCAAATGGCTGCTTCTCGATGCAGAGTCTCGCCGATGACTTGGTTGATGCTGGCGAGCTAGCGTCCAACGCCAAAAACTGGTTCGTGGACACGGTTCTCAAAGCTGCACGATGCAAGCGTTTCGAAATGTCACTCACTATGCACGGCCTCATTGCCGTGCGGCCATGACAAAAAGTAGCCACCTAACGAAAAAGGGTGTCCATCTGAACAGATGGACACCCTTTTTCATGTGTGCCAAAGGTGACAACACCTACGGGTAGAGCGTCACTTAAAAGGTGGGCACGGCCGTGGTTAAATCGTCGAGGAGGGTTTTGAGTTCGTCGAGAGTCAGCACCGATGGGGTGGGCTGGTCGTGCACCAGCACATAACCAACATCGGGCAAAACATCGGCGGGCAAAATCGTTTCAGGCACGCGGGCGCGATTGCCCAAGTAGAGGTTGCGTAGACCCGGCTGGGAGCGATAACTGCCGCCGCGCAGACCCGTGAAATACCCTTTTTGCACAAAGGTGAGCAATTTTTGCTGGTCTCTGCTGGTGAGGCGGCTGTCGTTTTCTAGGCCGGGGAAGGCGGTGGGGAAATCCACGGCCGTGTTGCCTTCCTTATCCGCGATAGCCGGCATCCGCTCGTTAAGAGGGCGGTACACCAGCAGGGATCGCGCCTCTTGGTCGGACGGGAGGGGGATTCCGAGCACGAGACGGAGATAAAACACGGCCGTGAAATGACTCCCCCCTCCCTCCTTGTAAGAACGGCGCACCGTCACGATGGGCTTCATCGCCACGGGATACCCGCGATAAATGCCTCCGTGCCACTCCTTCAGCGGATTGCTGTTTTCTACCAATGGCTTCCAGCCTAGCTCCGCCGCGAGGCGACGGGCGGAACGACGGGAGCGTACATGATCCACGGCCATAAGCACAACAAAGACCACCATCAGCAAGGGTAAACCCACACAGGATCCTACCCAAAACAGGGTTATCGTCGCTTCTCGCAGAGGATTGCCCGCTGGCAAGCTGACCAGGAGGCTGAACGGCACGACGCAGAGGCAGGGGAAGATGACAAAGAGGAAGAGAAAGGCGAGCAGGACGGGTCGTTTCATGGGGATTCAAGGGTTTAATGGACGGTAAGATGTGACGTTAGCGCATCATACTCGTAAAGAGCATAGCCAAAAGAAAGTAAACTACCACGGCCGTGAGCGAAATAAACCCTAGCAACAAAAACTTGAGAACGCCGTTCATCTCACGCCGCACAAGACGAGTATTGATGATAGCCGCCGTAGCGCCACACAAACCGCCGAGCAAGCCGCCCACGCCCACCAGGGCAAAGGGCAACACGGCCCAGAACCACCAGTACCAAGATACAGGCTCGGCCACGGCATAAACTTCTTCACCAATGACAACACTGGGCAAGGGGTCTAAGAATTTGCCCTGCTTCAAGCTGGCCGTTACTTGCGTGCCGTCGTCTTGCGTCAGCAAAAAGGTGCCGCGCTTATCCCCCTTGGGAGCGGGCTGATCATTCTGCATGATTTTCGCGCCGCTGAGCAGGCCGCTCGGCTTGAGGGTGACGGGCTGGTTGAGAAAAGAAGGGGCATTAACGGGATAAGTCATGATTTTACCTCGTGATAATTGTGTGGCGCACCACGGCCGTGTGGCCTGTGCGCGTTGGATAGAAATTGTTGAATTGCTTACTTGCTTAATGATTATCCCTCCCCTAGCCTCTCTCCTCCAAAAAATGAGAAGAGGAGCGGGGTGAGGGACGCGTTAACGAAGCACCAGATGAAAAGTGACCCAACAGGCTTAAACATCAAGCGAGATGGTCGCTAGAACGCTCCGACGGTGACACGGGAGCCTGATACGGGTTGGCTGAGGCATTAACCATCAATTCATCCAGAAAGCTGTATAATAGCTCGGGCGTGGCAAAGCTATGTCGCTCATTAGTGGCCGGGAACTGTAGCTCCGCGTGCCACGGTTGCGCGTCATTTTCCCGCCAGAGGCGAATAAGAAAAGCGTGATAGTTGGACATAGGTTCGTTTCTCTCTGGCGAATAAAACGTGAAAAGTTAGCTGTACAAAGAGGAAGGTGTTATCAGTTTAATACCATTCGCTAGGAAGTGTATCTATCAAACGTTCAGAAATCGTTCAGAAGATTTATGGGCAAGCAGGACAACTAATTTATAACCAGTACAGAAATTGACCAAGACATCTACCCCTAGGCAACTTATGACTAAAAATGTATTGCAACTAAATTTATTGGGGGAGGTGAGCATTGCCCTGAAAGGGGAGTTAATAACGGATTGGCAATCTAACACGGCCGTGGCCCTGCTTATCTATCTGGCCTGCGAGCAAAAGCCCGTCAGCCGCAAATATCTGGCTGAATTTTTCTGGGAAGAGCGCGACCCCACCCAATCAGCGACCAATTTGCGCGTCGTGCTCTCTTTGCTTCGCAAAAAAGTGGGCAACCATTTGACCATTACGCGGCAGACGGTCGCTTTTAACACGTCCTTGGGTTACGAGCTAGACATTAACAACTTCACCCAAGCCGTAGACACCCTTGCCCCCCTGCTCCAGCCCGATGCTCCGCCCCTCACCCCTCACGATGTTCTGGCTCTGGAAGAAGCGGCCAACCTGTACCGAGGCTCATTTTTGACGGGTTTCTCCCTGCGCGATAACCGCAGTTTTGAAGAATGGCGACTGCTCCGTCAAGAGCAGTATCAGCAAAAAGCGACCCTACTTCTGCAACGGCTTGCCGTCCACTTCTTGACCGCCCCCTTCACCGCTTCTGCCGTTAGCTATACGAATAAATTACTCGCCATTAACCCGCTTAGTGAACAAGCGCATCGCCAAAAGATGATGCTCCTCGCCCGCTCGGGCAACTTGACCTCTGCCCTAGCCCAATATCAGGCGTGCGCAGATGTGCTACACGAAGAATTGGCCGTTGACCCCGCGCCCGAGACAACAGCCCTAGCGGAGCGCATTCGCCGCGCCACGCAGAGCCAGCGGCACAATCTCCCCCCCGCTCCCACGCCCTTTGTGGGGCGCACCGATGAGCTTGATAATTTGACCCAGCAGTTGCTCCAGCCTGAGTGCCGACTAGTGACGCTATTGGGCACGGGGGGCATGGGCAAGACGCGGCTCTCACTGGCCGTGGCGGAGCGGCTCGTGCCGACGGGGCATTTTCTAAATGGGGTGCGCTTTGTGCCTTTGGCCGAAGTAGAACAGGCAAGTTTGTTGCCCACGGCCGTGGCCTCGGCTCTCGAAATCACCCTCTCCCCCGAAGAACCGCCCGCCGTGGGTCTAGCCCAAGCCCTCGCTGAAGATGAGCTATTGCTCGTGCTAGACAATGTGGAGCAGTTGCTCGAAAGCGAAGAGGCGGACGCCACGGCGGCGTTTTTTGACCACCTGCTCAGCCACGCACCCTACCTCACCCTGCTGGTCACCTCCCGCCAGCGGCTCCACCTACGCGAAGAATGGCTCTTTCCCCTGAGCGGTTTACCCGCTAACACAGAGGGCACGGGGCTATTTATGCAGACAGCGCGGCGCGTCCAGCGGCAGTTTGCGCCCACGGCCGAGGAAAAAACGGCCATGATCGAAATTTGCGAGCTGGTCGAGGGGTTGCCCCTGGGGATTGAGCTGGCGGCGGGCTGGCTAGGGTATCATAGCTGTGTGACGATTGCCCGCGAGTTGGCGGAAAGTGTGGCTTTGCTCCGCACTTCTCTGCGCAATGTGCCCGCCCGTCATCGCAGTATCACGGCCGTGTTTGACCATTCGTGGGCGTTGCTGACCACGCATCAGCAACAAATTTTGGCGCGTCTGGCTTGTTTTCGGGGCGGGTTCACGGCCGTGGCCGCCCAAGAAATCGCGGGAGCGACCCCCGCTGATTTGCGCACCCTGAGCGAAGCCTCCCTCCTGCGCTACGAAGCGGAAAATGATCGCTATGTCAGCCATGAGCTTCTGCGCCAATACGCCGCCGACCAGTTGGCCGAACTGGGGGAAACGGCGGCCATCACCACGGCGCACGCCACCTATTTCACCGCCTATGTAGCTGAACAACAAGACCCCGAAAGCTTAGCCAGTCGCCAAAGCTTACAACTAGAACTGCCCAATATTCGCACAGCGTGGCAGATGGCCGTTCAGCAGGAAGCGGAAGAGAGCTTGCTGGACATGGGGCCTGTTCTGCATCGCTTTTTTAGTGCCGAGAGCCGCTTCTATGAAGGCATCGAACTATTTCGGCAAGCATTGGGGCAGTTGCCCCGCCCCCTCTCCCCCAAGCTCAAAGCAGATTTGCTGGGTCGCAAGGCGCAAATGCACATCCACATCGGCCAGCTTGGCGAAGCCAAAAAGGATTTACAAAAAGCAATTGCCGCCCTAGAAGAGATAAATGACCCCATGCGGCTCTCGGTTTTGCTGGGCTATATGGCGAGGGTCACATTTTATGAGGGGAATGTGCAAGAAGCGGTTGCCCTAACAGAAAAATGCCTCGACTTAGCCATAAGCATTGGTGATCAAGACGGAGAGGGGTTTGCCTATAGTTTTTTGGGTAGTTGTCATAAAGCGTTGGGTAATTATGAGATGGCGGCGGCCAATTTTGAGAAGTCTCTCAAGATATATACCACTTTGGATGATGCGTTGGGGCAAGCGATGACGCTCAATAATTTGGGCAATTTGGCGCAGGCACAAGGGGATTTTGTGACGGCACAAAATCATTATTTGACCTGTAGTCGCCTCTTTTTAGCGGAAAATCATCTGCACGGCGCGGCCACGACGCTGGCCAATGCGGGTCGCTTGGCGAAAAAAATGGGCGACTTAGCGGGAGCGGCGGCGTTGTTGCAGGAGAGTTTGGACTTGAAAAGGGAGCAGAAGGATGGGCGGGGAGCGGCGGTGGCGTTGATTGGGTTGGCGGACACGGCCGTGTCCGCGCAAGATTTCTCGCTAGCGCATACCTATTTAATAGAAGGGCTAACGCTGGCCGAACAGGCAGGAGATATAAAGCTTTTGCTAGAAGGGCAGGCCGTGCAAGCCGCCCTCGCCCTCGGCGAAGGGCGCACGGCCGAGGGGCAAACAGTGGTAGCACAATTGCTAGCAAACCCCGCCCTCTCGCAAGAGGTGCGGGAAGGGTTGGAGAAGTTAATTGATTGAATTGAGGCAGGAGGAAAAATGGTCACTCCAGAGCAAATGGCGACCTATCGTCAAACAATGAAAGCGCGTGAAGCCACGGCCGTGGCTCAACTCGATAAGCAATATGACCACGCTTGGGAATTAGCGCAACAATTAGCCACAATTCTTTACAATGAATTCAATGCAAAGCACGTCTATCTCTTTGGCTCCTTAACCAACAGGGAGCAGTTCCACAACCATTCTGATATCGATTTGGCGGCATGGGGCATTGATGAAGCGCGTTATTTAACAGCCGTGGCCGCTGTTACCCGTCAACAAGCCACTTTTCTAGTAGATTTGGTACGCTTGGAAGAGGCGAACGAAAGGCTTCAAACAGAAGTTAGGCAACATGGAATCAGATTATGACCAATAACAGCAAATTGCTTGCTTTAGCGGCACAAATTGAAGCTGACTTGGCGGATTTAGAGCGCGTGGTCAGTCGGGCAGAACTGCTTTTTGAAAAGGCTATACACACCGATGACGATGCGTATTTAGACGGCTTGGCTTTGAATTTACATGGCTTTTATGCAGGGGCAGAGCGCATTTTTGAAAAGATTGCCCATGTTTTAGATGGTGGTCTGCCTGACGACCCGCATTGGCATCAAACACTGTTACGACAAATGAGTGTTGAAATCTCGACGGTGCGCCCAGCGGTGATTAGTCGCCGCAGTTATGAATGCCTAGAGGAGTATCGTTCTTTTCGGCATGTGGTGCGCAATGTGTATACGTTTGATCTGCGGGGAGCAAGGCTTAAGGAGTTGGCGACGGGAGCACGGCCGTGTTTAACAGCTTTAGCAAACGACCTTGAGCAATTTATCGAAACGTTGCACAGACTGGTACAAAGCGACGCATGACATATCAGCAACGAATGGGGACATATGGACAACAACGACCAAGATAATTTCACGAACGAAGTAAAAGTATGGCGGTTACATCCGCATGGCGCTCAGCTAACCCCCGCCGATATACGCCTCGGCGGAGAAATACCGTCCGAAGCCCTGAAATATTGTGGCCCATTCACCAACGCCAATCAGGCAGGCTTTTATATTCACAGCCCCGTGGACATAGACGTCTGTTATGACCCCAACACGGCCGTGCGATGGTCGTACGAACTGTTAAGCGAGTATCCAGATGACGACGCCCAAATTATTCTGGAAATGATGCCACAGGAAGCGGTAAAAACATTTCTGGCCGGCGGCATTTTTTATGGGCCACGTCGCAAACTGCGCTTTTCACCTGTGGGACAACAGCCAGGGCCAAACGTCCTCATGATTTGGACGGGGTGCATCTTCCAAACGCCGCCAGGCTGGGGCATGTGGCTACGCAGTCCCATCAATCGTGAATACGACACCGCTTTTCGGGTAGAGGAAGGTATTTTAGAAACGGATTGGCTCCAATATGATGTGTGGCTGAACCTACGCTTTCATCGATATGGGGAAGTCGCCCACATTCGGAGGGACGGCCCACCTTTGGCGCAAATTGTGCCCGTGCCGCGCCGCGTGTTTGAGCCGCGTTGGTCTTTGCAAGAACAACTGGTCACCGAAGGGGGTGAGGAAGGGCAAGCCGCGTTTGACCGCTGGCTGGCTTATAACCAGAAAAAGTATGGCACAACGGAACGGCCAAAGGATAGCTCAACGTATCATCGTGAACGCAAGCGGGAAAAACGGGCACGCGGTGAGCAATGGTAGCCTAGCCGCTTCTTAATTCTTACTTGATGACCGACCGCACATAGTTTACACAGGCACGGCATTGGCCGTTTGCTAACGGCGACCGTGCAGGAAGAGACCCGCGACAAAGGCATTGGCGAGAGGTTTGTGCCTGCGGATAATGAGGATGAGCACGCCCTTGATTTTTACTTAAGCCAAGGAGACACCCATATGACAACCACCCACGTTGTTTTACGTGACGAAAAACAACCCAACGATTCACGACTGCTTGAGGCATACCTGAATGCCGCTGGCAACGTGGTTATTGCGGGGCGGGATTGGGGGGATAGTGTGGAGGAGATATTGGGGGAGCGGGAGTATGAATGGGCATGGACGATTGCCTCAGCCGATGTGCCCGCCTTGCTCAAAGCCCTTGGGGCGACGGGCAACGTGCTTTCTGCTCTGCAAGAACGGTTCAGCGACGATAAGGCTGGGGAACTCAGCACGTTCTTGGAAACACAGACCATTCCCACCCAGCGCTGGTCGCGCCTTGGCGAGTGAAATAGATATGAAACAGTACGTCATGATGTGGTTTGTTTTGGCCGTTGGCCTCATCGGTTGCGCCGCCCCCAGCGATTTGCCCTCTACGCCTACCCTCCCTGCGCCACTTATCACCATTGTGGAGACGGATAACGCCACCGCTATCCCATCCGACTCTGCGGATGACACGACCGATGCGGCACAGCCAGTGCCCGTGGAAGTTGTGCCCTTTGATATGGCTCGATTACCTGAATGCATTCCCCCCGCCGACCTCGAGAGCTTGGATGGCGACTGGTGGGATTGTACGCTGACCGAAATTGAGGGGAGCGATGGCTGGGCGGCCGTGCAGTGGGGGCGAGATGGATGTAACCAACCGGGGCAACTGCTTTTGGCTAACTTAAACACGGGTGAATTGCGCCGCTTCCCAGACCGCCCTCTGCGCGATTTTTTGGGTGAGACGGTGGAGGACACGGCCGTGTGGGGCGACCGTTTACTCAAATACAAAGAACCAATCACCAACGAAAAGTGGCTCATGTTTAGCGGGGGATGTCACCTTAGTCATGATAGCTACCTATTTCTATATGATGTTGCCCAAGATAACTTTCGCATCTCTCCTTTGAGCGAGGGCGCAGATTGGAACGAAACAGGTACGGCGGGCATCACAAGTTTGTGGGGCTATAGCGAAATGACCGAGAGCTACTTCGCCAGTATCTCTGGCTACGATGTGCTGACCGACCAAAGTTTTCGCGTGAGCGGCGACAGGTACATGTGGACACCTGATGAAAGCCATGTCCTGCTCCAAACCATGACCTTCGAACCAACCTATGGAAACCTACCCACAGACTCTACCTTTTACGATCTGCCCGGCCAAGAAGTCTCCAATTGGCCGCTCATCACCTTCAGCCCACCCCGCTCTATCCAATTGGCGAATACGGCGACAGGAGAAGTGACCCTTTTGGCGGGCGAAGATGGGTATAGCTATTGGCTGTGTGAATGGGAAAAAGAGTGTGCTTGGCAAGGGGATTGGCTTCCCATACGCCGCATTGCCGAACAGCCTGCCCACACGTTGGCACGGTCAGATTTAAACCACCCCAATTATCGTTGCTACACCACGGGCAACGATTGCCCTGTGCCCGTCGAATACTTTTTGCTCAATTGGCGCACAGGGGAGCACACCCCATACCCCATCCTCTCACCCACCCCTACCCCTCATCCCGTCTCGGATGACGGCTAGGAAAAGGCCATCCCCAATGTCTATACCTATACCCACCACGCTACAAGAAAAATTGGATGGTTACACATGGAAGCGCAACACGCTGGGTATGTCCGCCCAGCACGTTTTCCACCTGTATCATCCTGTCGAACCCCACAAACCCAGCTATTACCTCAAGGCCAGCCCCGGTTTGGCGGGGGAGTGTGCGCGGACGATTTGGCTACAGCCGTATCTGCCCGTGCCCGATGTACATTATTTATGGAAGAACACGGCCGTGATCTGCTCCTCCCCACGGCCGTGTCTGGCCAAGTGCTAGAACACCCCCCCCTACCGAAGCCCTCGTGCGGGGCATGGCCCAAACGCTCAAATCATTACACGCCATCCCGCTGGAAACATGCCCGTTTGATGCGCGGCTGGAGGTACGGATTGCAGCCGCCACCCGCCGCACCGAGGCTGGGTTGGTGGACGAGGCGGATTTTGACTCGCA
>JBGTIZ010000150.1:0-3475 GCA_041745395.1 Promineifilaceae bacterium (SeqCode)
GCGCGTCGTGCCCAACGCCGAGCTGACCCTCGACGAAGGGGCGGTAGATGCGTGGCCGACGGATGATAAACAAGGGTATTACTGGCAACTGTTGGCCTCTACTTGTAAACATTTCAATATTCCTACCGATACCCCTTTTCATCAGCTAAACGACGCGCAAAAACACATCATCTTTTACGGCAACAGCAGTGAAGATATTCAGATTACGTATATCAACCGCGAGGGAGCCAAGCGGCTTTATACGACTAATTTTGAAGGGGTGATTAACAATTTAGAGCGGCGTTATCTGGAAACAACCTCTGACTATGTGCGGGGCAAGCTGGAAGAGTATATGAGTGATCGGCCGTGTGCCACCTGTAGCGGCAGTCGCCTGAACCCCGTCGCCCTAGCCGTGACCATTGCTAAACAGCATATCGTCAATATCACCAGCTTGCCCGTGGCCGACGCGCTCGCTTGGGCGGACGAACTGGCTGATATGGAGCACACGCCGCTCACCAAGCGGGAGCGCATGATTGCCAATATGGTGCTCAAAGAGATTCGTGAGCGGCTCCAATTTATGGTCGATGTGGGGCTGGACTACCTAACGCTCGACCGCACGGCCGGGACACTCAGTGGTGGCGAAGCCCAGCGCATTCGTCTGGCAACCCAGATAGGCAGTCAGCTCATGGGCGTTTTATACGTCCTCGACGAACCCAGCATCGGCCTACACCAGCGGGACAATGCGCGGCTGATTCGCACCCTGCAAGGCATGCGCGACTTGGGCAATACGGTGATTGTGGTCGAACATGACGAAGACACCATGCGTGCCTCTGACTGGATTATTGACCTTGGGCCGGGCGCGGGGGTACACGGCGGGCGGATTATCGCCGAAGGCACACCCAAGCGGGTCATGCGCAACAAAGCGTCGCTGACAGGCGGCTACCTGAGCGGCCGGCTGAGCATTCCCACCCCCACAGAGCGTCGCCTAGGCACGGGTGAAAGCTTGCGCGTGGTGGGCGCAACCGAGAATAATCTGAAAAATATTGATGTGACCTTGCCCTTGGGTAAATTGGTCTGCGTGACGGGGGTCAGCGGGAGTGGCAAAAGCACCTTTTTGCTCGATATCTTGTCTAAACGGCTGGCGCAAGTTTTCTACAGAAGCAAGACATTACCGGGCAAACATGAGCGCATCGAAGGGCTGGAGCATCTTGATAAGCTGGTCGAGATTGACCAATCCCCTATTGGGCGCACGCCCCGCTCCAATCCAGCCACGTACACCAATCTGTTTGGCCCCATTCGTGACCTGTTTACCAACATGCCCGAGAGCAAAATACGGGGATACAAACCAGGGCGGTTTAGCTTTAACGTAAAGGGGGGGCGGTGCGAAGCGTGTGAAGGACAGGGGGTGAATCGCATTGAAATGCAGTTTTTGCCCGATATTTATGTGCCATGCGAGATTTGCGGCGGGGCACGTTACAACCGTGAAACGCTAGAAGTGACCTATAAAGGCAAAAATATCTCGGAAGTGCTAGATATGACGATTGAAGAAGCTCTCGATTTTTTTGAGAATATCCACACCATTCGGCGCAAATTGCAAACGATGGCGGATGTAGGGCTAACTTATGTCAAGCTGGGACAGCCCGCCACGACGCTGAGCGGCGGGGAGGCGCAACGGGTCAAACTGAGCCGTGAGTTGTCAAAGATTGCCACGGGGCGCACCATGTACATTTTGGATGAGCCGTCCGTTGGTCTGCATTCGCATGATGTAGCCAAGCTAATTGTGGCCTTGAATCGGCTGGTAGATAAAGGCAACACGGTCATGATTATTGAGCATAATCTGGACATCATTAAGGTTGCGGATTATTTGGTGGATTTGGGGCCAGAAGGGGGCGCGAAAGGGGGCGAAGTGATTGCTATGGGCACGCCAGAGGAAGTGATGCAGGTGGAGGGGTCTTATACGGGGCAGTTTTTGCGGAAATATTTGCAGAAAAGTTTTGAATTGTAAATGGTGAATGGTGAATAGCTAATGGTAAATGAATGCCCTCAGTTCACCATTCTTCAACGTCTGGGCTAGAGGCTTTTTCTGCGGGACTCAGCAGGTGGTACGCTATGCCGCAGGGTCATTTGCAATTGATCATCTAGTGACGTTTGCACAGGCCAATCTACGGTCAGGATGCCCGCTTGGCGCAATTGGCGCAGAAAATTTGCCCGCTCGATGGTCGCTAAGCGGTGGGCTAATTGGGCAATCGGCTCAGGTGGTTGCTCGGCGGGGGGCAAAATGTGGGGCAAAAGACGGTTTTCAAACTCGACTGGATTGGGGCTAACAATCAGCACACCATAGCCGTGGGCACGAAGCCGAAAAAGCATCGTTTCATCCCCAACCGTTAGCGGACTGACAAAAATCAGATGCGTCCCAGCCGGGAAAAGGCGGGTCGGTAAATATTTGAAGCTACGAAACACCTGGCTGTGGGTCGGCTTGGCCTCGGCCAATTTGCGTAGTATCCGTGCCCGCTGGCGATGACCATAGCCGGGCTGTACCCCGTCCATGCCGTAACCGTACAGCAGGAGACCCACGCGATGCCCATCTTTCAGAAGGGAAGCGGCGAGGCCAGCCGTGGCGCGAGTAGCGTAAGTGAGCAGGGATTCTCCCCCAAGCGTTAGCAATTGTTCACTACGTGTATCAAGGATGAGGCTGATGTCGGCGATGCGCTCTTGTTCAAATTCGGTGGTGAACAACGCTTCGTGGTGGCGAGCGGTGGCTTGCCAATTAAGACGGCGCAAGGAATCCCCCGGTTGGTATTCGCGCACGCCCCAAAAGTTGGTACCTGAACCGGGCTGGCGGGCGGAAATGGGGCCGCTGAAGCCGATGGTGCGTGAGGGGCGTAAGGGCAGGGAGCGAAGTTGGGGGTAGTGGGGCAAAACGATGAGGTCAGTGGTGGCAGGGTGGCTGGTGTGGTGGGGGAATAGGGCGAAGGGGTCGTGGCTTACCACGGCCGTGGCTGGCAATTCAAACGTTCCCCGTTCCACCGTGACCGTATAATGCAACTGACACACCTCCCCCGCCGCGAGGCTGGTTAACACACGAGTCTCCCCCTCATGAATAATTAACCCCTTGGGAAGCAATTCCTTCAGCGACAACTCGGCCAAATCATGCCCCTCATTGCGAATAATAACGGTAATGGGCAGTTGTTCGCCTTCGGTCACGGCCGTGCGGCTGGCGGTGCGTTTGAGGCTCAGTTGCGGCGGCGCGGCGGGCGTATACCAGAGAGAAAAGCCAATGTAAACCAGCAGGGGAATCGCCAACGTGAGCAGTCCCCCATTGAGGGACGCCAAGCCAAGCAACAGCAGGCCATAGATAAGAACTAAAAGGTAAGAAACAGGAGACATGGTTGAGTCTTTCGGATTTCGTGGTTTTTTTGTAACTACTAACCTTGACTTGACACGCCTCGCCGCCTGCGGCGGCTCGGCTATTCTAAAGGGTGTTTTTTTCGTTTGG
>JBGTIZ010000151.1:0-5878 GCA_041745395.1 Promineifilaceae bacterium (SeqCode)
TTGCAAGCCTTACTCACTTACATCGTTTTTGAAAGTTGGGAAGCCCTGTTTGAGTTTATGCTTGACGGGCTAGAGTTGAACTTGTCACCGTGAACAGAAATAGTCATTTTATCAAGTAAATTTCAGATTTAGAATTGCTGGCTGTTAGCTGTAAGCGATAAGCCAACTAACCAATCAACCATCTCCCCAAAGAGGAAAATGCCATGTCTGACATGCCCAAAACGTATGAACACCAAGAAACTGAAAGCCGCCTTTACAACTGGTGGGAAAAGAACGGCTGGTTCAAGCCCGAATGCCGCCCTGACGATGCCGAAGCGTTTGTGATTTCCATCCCGCCGCCCAATGTGACCGGGGCACTGCACATGGGACACGCCATGTTTGTCTCGCTGGAAGATTTGATGATTCGGCGGGCGCGGATGCAGGGCAAGGCCGCGCTCTGGGTTCCCGGCACTGACCATGCGGGCATCGCCACCCAGCTTCAGGTGGAAAAGATGCTCATCAAAAACGGCACGTCCCGCCAAGAGATTGGGCGCGAGGAGTTTTTGGATGCGACGTGGGAGTGGAAGGATAAATATGGCGGGGCGATTACCAAGCAGATGCGCGGCTTGGGGGCGTCGGCGGATTGGTCGCGGGAGCGGTTCACGCTAGATGATGGGCTTTCCGAAGCGGTGCGGGAGGCGTTTGTGCGTCTGTACCGCATGGGGCTGATTTATCGGGGGGAATATCTGGTGAATTGGTCGCCGGGCTTGCAAACGGCCGTGTCTGACCTTGAGGTGGAAACGTCCGAAGAAAAGGCTCTGCTCTACTTCTTTAACTATCCGGTGAAGGGGGGCGGCTCGATTCCGGTGGCGACGACCCGGCCAGAGACGATTTTGGGGGACACGGCCGTGGCTGTTCACCTCGAAGACCCGCGTTATAGCCAATACATCGGCCAAACCGCCCTTGTGCCCATGCTCAACCGGGAAATCCCGATTATTGCCGACGAATACGTAGACCGGGAATTTGGCACGGGTGCGCTCAAAATCACCCCCGCCCACGACCACAACGACTTCGACATTGGCAAAAAGCATGGGCTGGACATGATTAACATCATGAATAAAGATGCGACCATCAACGAGAACGGCGGCCAATACGCGGGGCTGACCCGCGAAGCGTGCCGCGACAAGCTGTGGGCCGATATGAAAGCGGCGGGGCTGACCATCCGCGAAGAAGATTATATGCGCCAAACGCCGCGTAGCCAGCGGGGCGGCGAAATTATCGAGCCGTTGCTCAGCAAGCAATGGTTTTGCAATGTGAAGCCTGCGGCCGACATGGCGCTCGAGGCGGTGCGCACGGGGCGCATCACGATTGTGCCCGAACGGTTTAACAAGGTGTGGGAAAATTGGCTGACCAATATACGGCCGTGGTGCATCAGCCGCCAGCTTTGGTGGGGTCATCGCATCCCCGTTTATTATGTCAACGGAACCGACGAATTTGTGGTGGCGCACAGCGATGAAGAGGCGTATGAAATTGCCCGCAAGCAATATGGCACGGCCGTGACGCTCGAGCAAGACCCCGACGTGCTAGATACGTGGTTCTCGAGTGGCCTCTGGCCGTTCAGCACGCTCGGCTGGCCGCACGACACGGCCGATTTGCGCCGCTTTTACCCCACCAGCGTCATGGAAACAGGGTACGACATTCTCTTTTTCTGGGTGGCGCGGATGGTCATGAGCGGCCTACTCTTCACCAACGACATTCCCTTCCACACCATTTATCTGCACGGCTTGGTGCGGGACGAAAAAGGGCGCAAGATGAGCAAAACGCTGGGCAACGTGACCGACCCGCTGGACGTGGTGGCGGAATATGGCACGGATGCTTTGCGCTTCACCCTGCTGACCAGCGGCACACCCGGCCAAGATTTGAACCTGTCGCTGGACAAAGTGGCTAGCAATCGCAACTTTGGCAACAAAATCTGGAACATGGCCCGCTTCATTATCACGAATATTGACAAAGTGAACGGGGCGGACAAGCCCGCCGCGCCCGTTTATTCCACGGCCGACCAGTGGATTTTGCATCGGCTGGGGGAAACGACTGAGAACGCCAATCGGCTGTTTGAGGCGTATCTGTTTGGGGAAGCGGGGCGGCAAATTAACGACTTTCTCTGGGGGGATTTTGCCGATTGGTACGTGGAAACGGCCAAAGTTCAGCTTAATGAGGGAGGGGCGACGGCGTGGACGACGATGTCGGTTTTGGCGCATGTGCTCGACCAAGCTCTGCGCTTGCTCCATCCCTACATTCCGTATGTGACCGAGGAGACGTGGCAACAGCTTAAGGCCGCGCTGACCACGGCCGATATCGGCTATGAACCGGCGGGCGGCTGGCCGGAGGCGTTGATTATTGCGGAGTGGCCCACGGCCGTGGAAAAATACCCCGAAGCGGTGACGGATTACGAACGCCTGCAAGAGCTGGTGCGCGCCATCCGCAATGCGCGGGCGGAGGCGAATGTGCCGCCGAGTAAGCTGATCACGGCCGTGGTCACGGGCGAAAAAGCGGACAGCATCGCCGCTCAGCAAGGGGCACTCGCCTTTTTGGCCCGGCTAGAGCCGTCAGCGCTGACTATCGCCGCGCAAGCCACCCCGCCCGAGACGGCGGTCACGTTGCCGCTGGGGGACATCACGGCGTATTTGCCGCTGGCGGGCATGGTGGATGTGGCTCAGGAGCGAGAGCGGTTGACGAAGGAGTTGGCGGAGACGGAGGGGCAGATTAAGCGGGTGTCGGGGTTGTTGAATAGTCCGTTTGCGCAGAAGGCGCCGCCAGCGGTGGTGCAGAAGGAGCGGGATAAGCTGGCGCAGTTGGAGGCGGCGCGGGTGGAGATGGCGGAGAGGTTGGGGAGTTTGTAGGGGTAGATGCAACGGGCTGTTGATTGATGTTATGATAGGAGGTACGCTACAGTTGGGTAGCGTACCTCTTTCTATGTAACGTATAGCCCATCATTGACAATCAGCAAGCAAACGTGAGGACAATCATGTTAACGAGTTATAAAGCGATATTGCAGGATAACCAGTTGGTCTGGGTAGGCAAACAGCCTGAATTATCTTCTGCGCCAGTTGAAGTATATGTGACGGTTGTGGGGGGATTGGTCAATGAGGCTGAACAAAGGGAACGCACCGCGTTAATGATGGCGGCGTTGCGGCAATTGGCCGAACTGCCTGAGCGGAGCATTGTTAACCCTATGGCTTGGGAGCGTGAAATGCGGCGCGACCGAGAATTGCCTTATCGTTCGTGAATGATCTGCTATGTTAATTGATAGCAACATCATCATCTATGCGTCTTTGCCAGAATACAGTTGGCTGAATGAGCAACTGGAACAGGGGCAACCTTTGGTATCTGTGGTTAGCTATGTGGAGGTTCTTGGCTTTCACAAATTGCATGAAGCTGAAAAGGAGTTCTTTGAACAGTTCTTTGACCTTGCTTCTTTATTGCCCATTGACCACAAAACTTTGCAAGAAGCAGTGCGTCTGCGGCAGATGCGAAAAATGGCGTTGGGGGATTCACTGATTGCGGCGACGGCGGTCGTGCATGGCTTGCCTTTGATGACCCGTAATGAGCAAGATTTTAGCTGGATTGCTGGCCTTGTCGTTATTAACCCATTTGCCAGTTTAGCCAATGGAGGGAATGGGGAAGGAGCAGGGTAAGTTGGCTCAGATGGGGAGTTTGTAGGGGGAAATGACACGGCCGTGGGGATTCTAATGATGTTCGTTTAACTGCTTGGTTTACTCGCAATTTCTCGGAGCACCACAAACTCCTGCTCCGACAAAGGCTCCTTATACAATTCGTTCACCAGCCACAGGCCACTTTGTCGTATTTTGGCTTTAGGAGAATGTAGACCCAGCCATTCGGCTGAAGGATGACATCCTTTACACAAAGAAACTGTTGAGATAATTCTTGACTCAAATTTCAAACGTTCGGCCTTGTCTACGATCTCAAGAACCACAAATGAGAATTTATCCTGAATGTATTCCGTGACCCGTCTCTCCATCTCTTGTTGGTAGTCTCGGTTTAGCAAATTCCCATAAGCATCCTTGGCCTTACGTGTTGTCAAATCCCAATTCCACTGCTCAAGAAAAGGGTCTTTTGTTCTATTAAGGAACGCTCGACCAATATTCTTTCTAAAGATACTACGATCTTTGTTCTCTGTGACAAAATGTTGCTGTAACCTTGCCCGCAATTGATTATTCCCAGTGTGCGTCCCAACTCGTACTATTCTATCTGTCTCGTGGGCATGTTCCCCCGCCTCAAACAAAATATAGATGCCATTACGAGGGATTTGAGCCACGTCAAAGGGAAAAACAAATCGCTCCAATTTATTTTCATTAGCAAGATGATGGAGTAAAGTGCAAATTTCACTCATTGCACGCCCCCTTGAGATACTGTAACTGCTCACCAATCCGCAGTCCTTTGAGCGGAATTTCATAGGACATCAAGCGAGGAAGCAGGTATTGCCGATAGCGTTCTCCTGCCAAGATAACGAATTGATCCCCGTTCAAATCAGCGTGTGCCTGTAGTTGTTTGATTATCTTGCTGGCCCATTCTTTTCTCTCAGCAGATTTCATATCATTGAGCGTTATATCGTAGGGTTCGATTTTCTCATCAAGTGCTACCAAGCCATACTTTGCAGACAGTATGAAAATATTATCGGGAGCAAGTTTCTGAGCATACTGCAAACTAAGCTTAAAAAGCGGACTGTCATACAATTCTCTCGCTCTCGATTTAACTGCCTTTTTCTTGCTCGCGCACGATATAAGAACTATTTTCCTCATCGAAGGATGCCTCCTCGCATACAATTCTGATTGATACCCTTTTGTCGTAAGGGTTGGATTATTGGTTCTATGCAAACTCTTCTGAGTTGTTCATCTGGTCAAGTTTCATTTAATGTTTTTGTTCCGAATAGGTCACTCATTCTGCCCATCATAGCGAGCCTGTAAGCGGAACGGGATAAGCTGGTGCAGTTTGTGGCGTGGTTGGGAGGGGTGTAGGGTGAAAATGACCACGGCCGTTAGCCCTTTAATACGCAAAAAGCTCTTGCAAACAATTGACAATTTTCATCTGCGCACTTGGGGAAACGACACCAACTTTTTGAACCAATCGGGATTTATCAACGGCTCTCATTTGATCCAGCAGGATCAAGCCTTTTTTACCCTGAAATGTATATTGAATTCTGGTGGGATAGCTAAACCCCTTGGAGGTCATGGGCGCGACAATCGCGGTCTTGAGGGCAGACATTTCATCCGGGGAAATGACCACACAAGGCCTTGTTTTCTTGATTTCAGAGCCTTGTGTCGGGTCAAGTTGAACCAGCCAAATCTCGAATCTGTGCACATCTTTTTTCACCATTCCCACTCCCACTCCCACTCCTCTTCCTCTACCAATGGGGCACCCAACCACTCCTGATCCGCTTCATCTAAATCTTGGAATTTAAGGGCTTTATCAAATTGTTCTTGCCACCCTTCTCTGTTCTTCTTAACGGGTCGAATTAACAGTCCCTCGTCGGTTATCTTGAATTCCAGTTGCGTGTCTTGTAATTGGGCTTGCTCTATGATCGCCTTGGGAATACGGATACCCTGCGAATTTCCTATTCTGATTAAAGTTGTCATTTGCGCCTCCAACTGCGGTTAGTGTAATTACAATATAGTTACAAATGGATCTGTTGTCAAATCGTATTGATGGGGAGGGGTTGGGGGGGTGGAGGGTAAAAATGCAGCAATTCTAAATCTAAAAAACTCGATGACAAAGCAGGGAAAATATGATAGCTTCTGGTTTTCGCTACTTGGAGAACCACATGCTAAATAAACTAAATCCCAGTTCAATCATCAAACGATTACGCGCTCGTTGGCAATCA
>JBGTIZ010000152.1:0-12411 GCA_041745395.1 Promineifilaceae bacterium (SeqCode)
ACTATGCACTGCAAGTGCATAGGTTTGGCACTAAAGTGCCTTCGGTGACTTTCGCACCGACTGAAAGCTGAGGGACTAAAAGTCCATAGCTTTCACTATCAATACGCTTAAGCGCACTGAAAGTCATTCGAAACAGTAAACAATCGGTTGTTGGAGCAACACAAGTCTTGGGCAAGCCACCCTCTCAATATCGCTTTCGCTGTAGTGCCAATCTATCTGTCTGCGCACGACGTGCCTATTTGCATATCCAACCATCTTCTCAAAAATCGGTGGTGAAAACTCTAGGCAATTACCACTTAGCAAAAGTAAACAACCCAAAGTAAACAACCCAATTGGTCGAAAGTGCCTGAAGTTTGAGTTTCCCCCTATATTGGGGGGCAATACCCCAACAACCACTTAACTTAACGTAGAGGTAGAGGCGTTTTACCGACCCGCCCACGGCCGTGGAACCGCCCCACCCCATCACCTAAATCAGTTGGGACACAAATTTCCCCTGAACATTACCCCTTCCCCACGGAGCAAATATGAGCATTGTCAATGTAAATGCCGTCACAGACGAACGCTGGCACAAATTAACCAAACAAGTTGATAGCGACCTCTTTCATTCGGTTCCTTGGCTACGCGGCCTTGAGCAAACCTATGGGTTCGACATTCGCGCCCTCATTAAATTAGATGAAGCAGATACACCCCTGTACGGCCTCACCTATTGCCGCATCGGCGAAATGACCCAAGCCCACTATGTTGGCCTGCCCTTCTCTGACTTTTTTGACCCGCTTGTCCACAACAGCGCGGAATGGCAAGAACTGTTCAACTATTTACTAGACCAAGAAGACCTGCCCTACGCCATTCGCTGTTTACATAACGCCGCTCCCTGCGCAGACAAACGGCTGAAACATACGTACACCGCCAAGTGGCACTGCATCGACCTCACCCCCGACGACGACACCCGCTGGATGAATCTGCATAGCTCCGCCCGTCGCGCCATTCGCAAATCAGAAAAAAGCGGCGTGACCGTGCGACACGACGCCAGCGAAGAAGCAGTGCAAGCGTTCTTTAACCTCCACCTGCGCCTGCGCAAACACAAATACCACATGCTCGCCCAACCTTACGATTTCTTCCATAACATTTGGTGCAACTTCATCGAGCCAGGGCACGGCACGATTACCCTCGCTGAACATGAAGGGCAGGTCATTGGCGCAGTAATGTTCCTCGAGTGGAACAATAAATTTTATTACAAATTCAACGCCTCTGATTTAGACGCGGTGCATTTGCGCCCCAATGACCCCATCGTCTGGGCGGGAAGCCAATATGCCCACGGCCGTGGTCTGCGCCACCTCGATTTCGGCATCAGCGACACCGACCAAGAGGGTCTCATTCGGTATAAACAGAAATTCGCTACCGAGGAAAAAGAAGTCTACTTCCTTAAGTACACGCCCGACAGCTACACGCCCAATCACCAAACCACGGCCGTGCAAACACTCCTCCATCAACTCACCGACATCCTCACCCACCCCGACGTACCCGACCACATCATCCAAAAAGCTGGTCGCCTCCTCTACCGCAATTTCACCTAGAATGAGTACCTCAGTACTATTTCTTAAGACACACGGTAAGAAAATTTGACTAAACTAAAGTGGGCATCACCTGCCACACATAAATAACGTCTACCCATCCCACTAGGGAGCATAGTTTTTAACAGGAGACCAACCAATGAAGAGCAAACCGTCAGCTTTCTCTTGCTACGTCATGGGGACAGAATCCCTGCTGATGCCATGCGTCCAAATTTTACAAGAGCGCGGCCATAATGTGCGCGGCCTTATCAGCGACGCGCCTGATATTATCAAATGGGGCACATCCCAAAACCTAGCCATCATCCCCCCCGGCCAACAGTTGGCCGCCACCCTTGCCCAGCGCCCCCCCTTTGATTACTTCTTTAGCATCACCAATCTAACCGTCATCCCCGCTGAGGTGCTAGCCCTGCCCCACTGCGGCGCGATTAACTTCCACGACGGCCCTTTACCCGACATCGCGGGGCTATACGCCACCAGTTGGGCACTCCTGCGCCAAGAAAAACGGCACGGCATTACGTGGCACGAAATGGGCACAGGCGTAGACCAAGGGGACATTCTCGTCCAGCATCTTTTTGACATCGCCCCCGACGAGACCGCCTTCACCCTGAACGTCAAATCATATGAAGCGGGCATCGCCTCCTTTCCTAAATTGCTCGCTGGTTTAGAGCAAAATTCTCTGCAACCACGGCCGCAAAACCTCGCCGCCCAAAGCTACTACGGCAAATATGACCGGCCAGCCGCCGCCGCTACGCTCGACTGGCACCAACCCACGGCCGTATTAACCGCCCTCGTCAACGCCCTCCAGTTCGGCGGCTATGCTAACCCGCTCGCCCTGCCCAAAATTTGGCTAGGCGATGAGCGACTCCTCCTCGTAACTGCCCCTGCCACCCAAGCCACGATTGGATTTTTATCCACAGACACCGCTCCCGGAACCGTGTTGGCTCACACCGATGAAACCCTGACCGTCGCCACTAGCGATGGGGCGATAACTCTCTCTGGTCTGCAAAAACGATGCGGCACGGCCGTGTTGCCCCCCACTTTCTTCCCTCTCGGCCAAGTTTTGCCCAGCCTCACCCCCGCCCAGCAAGAGCAACTCACCCAAACCAACGCCGCCCTCGTGCGCCACGAAAGCTACTGGACACGCCGCCTGCGCCAGCTAAACGGCCTCGAACTCCCCTACGCCGACCACAGTAACCCCGCCCTCGGCCAAAGCTGGGCCACGGCCAGCATGACCTTGCCCTCAGGCACAAACAGCACCGACCCCACCACCCTCACCGCCGCTCTCGCCGCCTATCTGGCGCGACTCAGCGGGAGCGACAGCTTCGATTTGGCCGTCAGTTTGCCTGACCTGCTCGAGAGCATTGGGGAATTTTCCGCCTATTTCTCCCCCCAAATCCCCTTCCCCGTGCGGCTCGATTTGGCGGAAAGCGTCGCCACCAATATCGCCAAGCTCCAAACCAGCCTGAGCCAGTTTGCCCGCAAACGGCACACATTTAATCGTGACCTCTTTTTGCGCCAGCCCGAACTCGCCCATCTGCGCCCCAAAGCGGAAGGGAGTTTGCTCCCCGTCGTCGTGCAGGCCACCCTGTCCACCGAAGCGTTCACCCCCCAATCTGGGACAGAACTGGCCTTCCTGCTCACGCCCGCGCTGGCCGAAGGACAACTCATCTGGGGCTACGATCCCGCCGTTTATACGGCTGAGCAAATCAGCACCATGCAGAGCCAATTCGGCATCTTCCTCGGCCATCTGGCGCAGGCAGGCGACCGACCTCTCGCCGCCACGCCATTCCTGAGCGACGCGGAACTGCACCAGATTTTGGTGACGTGGAACGAGACGGTGGTGGAGTATGACACGGCCGTGTGCATTCACCAACTCATCGAGAGCCAAGCAGACGAACATCCCCACGCCGTGGCCGTCATCTACGAAGACCAACAGCTTACCTACCGCCAGCTTAACCAACGCGCTAACCAAATGGCTCGCCATTTACGCCACCTCGGCGTTATCCCCGAAACCATCGTCGGCGTCTTTATGGATCGCTCGCTCGAGATGATGGTCGCCCTGCTAGGTATCCACAAAGCGGGCGGCGCGTACCTACCCCTCGACCCTACCTACCCCGCCGACCGGCTGGCCTTCATGGTGGAGGACACCGCCACGCCCGTCATTCTCACCCAAAAGCACCTCGTCGCCAGCCTGCCTGAAAATCAGGCGAAAATTGTGCGTGTAGACGCCGACTGGGAGCTAATCAGCGAGCAAAACGGCGAAAATGTGTACAGTGGCGTCACGCCCAGCAATTTAGCCTACGTTATTTACACCTCTGGCTCTACGGGCAAACCGAAAGGGGTCATGGTGCAACATGGGCACGTGGTCAACTTCTTTATTGGCATGGATGAGCGCATCCCTCACGACCCGCCGGGCACATGGCTAGCCGTGACCAGCCTCTCCTTTGACATTTCGGTGCTGGAGCTGTTCTGGACACTGGCGCGGGGCTTCAAGCTGGTTATCTTTGACGACAAAACGCGCACCGATGTGACCCACCTGCCCCATCATCCCCACGCCCACAAGCCGATTGATTTCAGCCTCTTCTACTTTTCAAGCGACGAAAGCGAAGAAGGCATCACCAACAAATATCACCTTCTGCTGGAAGGCTCAAAATTTGGGGATAAACATGGTTTCACGGCCGTGTGGACCCCCGAACGCCACTTCCACGCCTTTGGTGGCCTCTACCCCAATCCCGCCGTGACGGGCGCGGCCATCGCCGCCATCACCGAAAAAATCCAAATCCGCTCCGGCAGTTGCGTTCTCCCCCTGCACAGCCCCATTCGGGTCGCCGAGGAATGGTCGGTGGTGGATAACATTTCCAACGGCCGTGTTGGTCTCTCCATTGCCGCCGGCTGGCAACCCAACGACTTTGTCCTGCGCCCCGGCCATTACGCCGAGCGCAAAGAAATCATGTTCCGCGACATCGAAGTGGTCAAGGAGCTATGGCGCGGCGGCTCCATCACCCTGCCCAATGATTTGGGCAAAGATGTGCAAGTCCACACCCTGCCCCATCCCGTGCAAAAAGAGCTACCTATCTGGGTTACCGCCGCCAGCAACCCCGAAACCTTCCGCGAAGCGGGGGAAAAAGGGTACAACATTCTGACCCACCTGCTCGGCCAAAGCGTGGATGAACTAGCGGAAAAAGTGCGGGTTTATCGGGAGGCGTATCAGGCTGGGGGACATCCCGGTAAGGGCATCGTTTCGCTCATGCTCCACACTTTCATTGGGGATGATGTGGACGAAGTGCGCGAAATCGTGCGCCAACCGATGAAGCAATATTTGAGCAGTGCCATGCAACTAGTCCGCGCCGCCGCCTGGCATTTCCCCACCTTCAAAGAAAAAGCGGCCGCCACAGGCAGAAGCCCCTTCGAGGTCTTTGACGAAGAGGAGCTAACCCCCGAGGATGTAGACGCTCTGCTCAATTTTGCCTTTGAACGGTACTTTGAACAAAGTGGCCTCTTTGGCACGCCCCGCTCCGCGCTCCAGATGGTCAATCGGCTTAAAGAAGTTGACGTGGACGACATCGCCTGTCTCATTGATTTTGGCGTACCTTCCAAGCTGGTTCTCGAGCATCTGCACCACCTGAACGAACTGAAACGGCTGACGGAACCGACGGAAGCGACGACTGATTTCTCGATAGCCGCCCAAATCGAGCGGCATGGCGTGACCCATTTCCAATGCACGCCCTCGATGGCGAGTATGCTGGTGCAGGAGGAGAAAAACACGGCCGTGTTCCCCCTCCTCGACGTGATGATGGTCGGCGGCGAAGCCCTGCCTACCACCCTTGCCCACCAGCTCAAGCAACTTGTGCCAGGGAACGTCATCAATATGTATGGCCCCACCGAAACCACCATTTGGTCCAGCACTTACGAAGTCACGGGCACGGAAGAGGCGATCACGATTGGCCGTCCCATCGCCAACACCCAGATTTACATTCTGGACAACACTCTGCAACCGACCCCCGTCGGCGTGCCCGGCGATTTATACATCGGCGGCGATGGCGTCGTGCGCGGCTACCACAATCGGCCAGAGCTAACGGCCGAGCGGTTTGTGGAGGGGGCAGGGTTCAAGGTGCAAGGTGCAGAGGCATCGCTCAGCACTTGTATCTACAAAACGGGTGACTTGGCGCGTTATCGTCCGAATGGAGAAATTGAGTTTCTGGGTCGGGCTGACTTCCAAGTGAAGTTGCGCGGCTATCGCATTGAATTGGGCGAAATTGAGGCGTTGCTCAATGAGCATGAGAGCATCCGCGAGGCGGTCGTCGTGGCCCGGGAAGATACCGTGGGCGATAAACGACTCGTGGCGTATTTGATTTTGGCGGCGGGGCAGAGCTTGGACACGGCCGTGCTCAAAACCCACCTCCGCGCCAGCCTGCCCGAGTTCATGGTGCCGGCCACCTACGTTCCCCTCGAGCAATTCCCGCTCACCCCCAACAAAAAGACCGACCGCAAAGCGTTGCCCGCGCCCGACCAAGCCGTCAGCAAACCACAGACCGCCTACGTCCCACCCAGCAACGACCTCGAGCAAAAAATCGCCGAAATTTGGCAAACCCTGCTCAACGTGCCCCAAGTCGGTCTACACGACAACTTCTTCGAGCTAGGCGGACACTCTCTGCTCACCGTGCAGGCGCACCGCCAGCTCAAGGAAGCGATAGGCTCCGACCAGCCGCTTTCCATTACCGATATGTTCCGCTTCCCCACCATCCGCACCCTCGCCGACTATCTCAATCACAATCAGGGGCACGGACAGAACGGGCATAGCAACGGGCACAACGGCACGGCCACGGCCGTGGACAAAGCCACCGACCGCGCCGCCCGCCGTCGCCAAGCGATGCGCCAGCGTTAGATTTTTAGTCCTGAGCGATGAGCGACGAGTGCTGAATAATCAGTCGCCTGCGGCGGAGTAATCAGTCTTGACTCGACCGCAGGCCACTGGCGCGAAGCGCACTGAACACTCGCGCCGTAGGCGCACTCATCGCTCAGCACTCATCACTCATCACTTATCACTCCCCAAAAAAAATATGACCCATAACCAACACCTCCTTGACCAACTCGAAGGCACAGAAATCGCCGTCGTGGGCCTTGCCCTGCGCGTACCGGGCGCCAATAACAGCGACCAATATTGGGACAACCTCAAACACGGCCGTGAAGCCCTCACCCCCTACAGCGACGACGACCTCCGCCAAGCGGGCGTCAGCGAAGCGGAACTTAACAACCCCCACTACGTCAAAAAGGGCGCACCCATTGACAACATCGCCCTGTTTGATGCGGGCTTCTTCGGCTTCAGCCCCCGCGACGCGGCCATTATGGATCCCCAGCACCGTCACTTTTTAGAGGTTTGCTGGGAAGCCCTCGAACACGCAGGGTGTGACCCCAGCCGTTACGCGGGCGCGGTGGGCGTCTTCGGCGGCTCCGCCCATAACGCCTATCTGCACTACAACCTGCTCAGCAACCCCAATTTGCTCGATTCCGTGGGCTTCTTTTTGCTCCTCCACACGGGCAACGACAAAGATTTTCTGACTACCCGCGTCTCCTATCTTCTCAATCTGACCGGCCCCAGCGTCAACGTGCAGACCGCCTGCTCGACTTCGCTCGTAGCGATCCACATGGCGGGACAAAGCTTGCTCAGCCAAGAGTGTGATTTAGCCCTCGCGGGGGGGGTGGCCTTTGATTTGCCGCATCGGCAAGGGTATCTATATAAGGAAGGGGAAATTGTCTCGCCTGACGGCCATTGCCGCGCCTTCGATGCGGAATCAAACGGCACGCGCTTTGGTAGTGGCGTGGGCGTAGTCGTGCTCAAGCGGCTAGAAGATGCCATTTTAGATGGGGACACTATTCACGCCGTCATCAAGGGATCAGCCGTGAACAACGACGGCGCGGGCAAGGTCAGCTATCTCGCCCCCAGCGTGGACGGGCAGACCAAGGTCATCGCCGAAGCGCTCGCCCTGGCCAACGTCGAGCCAGATTCGATTGGTTTTATCGAAGCGCACGGCACGGGCACGCCCATTGGCGACCCCATCGAGGTGGCCGCCCTGAGTGCCGCGTTTGGTCACACGACCGTGAAACAATATTGCGCCCTCGGCTCCGTCAAAACCAACATCGGCCATCTGGACACTGCCGCTGGAGTGGCTGGCTTCATCAAAGCGGTGCTGGCTCTCAAACATCAGCAAATCCCCCCCAACGTTAACTTTACTGCGCCCAACCCGCGCATCGAATTTGCCCACACCCCCTTTTACGTGACGGGCGACCTGCAACCTTTTCCCCCGCGCAACGGCTGGCCGCGCCGCGCCGCCGTGAATTCACTGGGCGTGGGGGGCACGAACGCGCACGTCGTTTTAGAGGAAGCCCCCGTTTTAGAGCCGTCGAGCGACTCACGGCCGTGGCAACTGCTGACTCTCTCCGCCAAAACCCCCACCGCCCTGAATAAACTGAGCCAGCGGCTGGCTGATTTTCTACAAAATAATCCTGATGTGCCCCTTGCTGACATCGCCTACACCCTGCAACAGGGTCGGCAAGCGATGGCGTATCGCCGCACCACGGCCGTGGACAGCCACCAAACCGCTATCACCCACCTCAGCCAGCCCGCCAACCTGCCCGCCCCCACCGCCGCGCCCGAAACCCCACCCAGCATCATCTTCATGTTCCCCGGCGGCGGGGCACAGTACCCTCAGATGGGGCGCGGCCTCTACGACACAGAACCCGTTTATCAACAGGCGATAGACAACTGCTTGCGCCTTGTGCGCCCCTTCCTCGACTGTAATTTACGCGCCCTCATCTTCCCCGAGGCGGGACAAGAAGAGAGTGCGGCTGAGGAGCTAGAACGCCCGTCGCGCAATTTGCCCGCCATTTTTATGGTGGAATATGCCCTCGCCCAACTGTGGCAATCTTGGGGCATCCAGCCCACCGCCCTGACGGGACACAGCATGGGCGAATACACCGCCGCTTGCCTAGCTGGCGTGCTATCGCTCAGGGACGCGCTTTTTATCGTCACCCTGCGCGGCAAGCTGTTCGAGACGTTGCCGCCCGGCGGAATGCTCAGCGTGCCGCTCAGCGAAGCGGAGCTACACCCTTATTTGCAACAGCTTGGCGGCCTAAATATTGCCGTGATAAACAGCCCCAACCTGTGCGTCGTCTCGGGCGAACTGCCTGACTTGGCGCACCTCGAAGAAGCGCTCATCGCGGACGGCGTTGTGCCGCGACGGGTGCGCATCAACGTGGCCGCCCACTCCCCCATGCTCGAACCAATTTTGGTCGAATTTGGGCGGGAATTAGCCAAAATTCAGTTCAATCCCCCCACCCTGCCCTTTATTTCTAACCTGTCGGGCAACTGGATTACGCCGCAGGAGGCGACCAATCCCGCCTATTGGATGCGCCATTTGCGCCATACGGTGCGCTTTGCGGATGGCCTCGCCACATTGCTCAAAGAGCAGAATAGGCTTTTTGTAGAGGTGGGGCCGGGGCAAACGCTCGGCTCGCTGTTGCGCCTGCATCCGCACAAAGAAGCCAGCCACACGGCCGTGGCCTCGCTTCGTCATCGTAAAGAAACGGTCGCCGACCAGCAGTTTGCCCTGAACACGCTCGGCCAAATTTGGCAAGCGGGGGGCACGCCCGACTGGTCAGCCCTGTATGGCGACGAACTGCGCTACCGCGTGCCCCTGCCCACCTATCCCTTTGAAGGGCAGAGATATTGGGTGGAGCCGGGTCACCAAAAGTATGAAGCGGGCGCGGGGGAAAGCCACACGGCCGTGTTCCTGCCCAAGAAAGAGGCGTTGCGCGACTGGTTCTATCAACCCAGTTGGCGACAAACTTCTTTCCCCCCTAGGCCACTCGCCACCACAACCCGCCGCTGGCTCATCTTGGCTGACGAGCAGGGCATTAGCGACCAGCTTGCCGCCGCTCTGCGCGACGTGGAGCAGGAGGTCATGGTGGTGCGCCAAGGGGAGTCGTTCCAACAAGTAGACGCGCACACGTTTAGTCTGCGCACGGCCGTGCGTGATGATTACGACCAACTCATCAACCAGCTTGAACAAGCGAGCCAACTGCCCGACGAAATCATTTATGCGCAAGCTATCACGGCTGATAATGTGCCCGACACGCTGGAAAATTTACCCTACTTTGAGCAAATCAGCTTCTACAGCTTGCTCTATTTGGCGCAGGCGTGGGGGCAAAGCGGCGTCAGCCAGCCTCTGCGCCTGACCATTTTGTCTAACAATTTGCACCCCATCGGCCTCGAGGCGGGCGTGCCCCAGCAAGCGAGCAAAGCGCTCTTGCTGGGGCCGGCGCGGGTCATACCCAATGAATTCACGGCCGTGCAGTGTCGCACTGTGGATCTTGTTCTGCCCCCCGCAGGCAGTTGGGCGGCCAAACATCTGCTTGACCAACTCCTGCTGGAACTTCTCTCGCCCGGCACCGACCTCGTGGTGGCGCATCGGGGCAACGCCCGCTGGGTACAAACCTTTGAAGCGGCTCCCCCCTCCACTCCTCTCGTAGAAAAGCCAGAAACGCCCTTGCTCCGGTCAAAAGGCGTTTATCTCATCACGGGTGGTCTGGGCGCGTTGGGGCTGAACGCGGCACGTTATTTGGCGGAAACGGTACAGGCGCGTCTCGTTTTGCTCGGTCGCTCGGCCTTGCCTCCCCGTGCAGAATGGGGGCATTGGCTCGCCAATCACAGTCCGCATGAGGCTACTAGTCGCCGCATCACGGCCGTGGAGGAGCTAGAAAAAGCGGGCGCAGAGGTACTCGTTTTAGCCGCCGATGTGGCGGATTTAGCCCAGATGCGCGGCGTTATTCAGCAAACCATCACCCATTTTGGGGCATTGCACGGCGTTTTGCACACGGCCGGGGTACTGGATGATGGGCTTCTACAACTGAAAACAACTGAAACAGCGGCCAAGGTGATGCGTCCCAAAGTACGGGGTGCGCTCGTGCTGGAAACGGTTTTGCAAGAACAAGAACAACCGCTCGATTTTTGCCTCTATTACTCTTCGGTCAGCGCGATTACAGGGCTGGCGGGGCAGGTGGATTACGCCGCCGCCAACGCCTTTTTGGACGCGCTCGCCCAGCAAAAGATGGCGCACGGCACTGGTGAACGATTAACTCTGGCCGTAAACTGGGGGGCGTGGTCAGAAATCGGCATGACGGCCAAGCTGGCGCAAGAGCTAGGCTTACTGGAGCCACCGGGCTTGCCTGTGCCGTATCCGCTCTGGGCGGAGTGGCGGGATGAAGGGGAGGCGTACGAGTTCAAGATGCCGTATCGCTTGGCGGAGCAATGGGTGTTGCATGAGCATCGCTTGCGGGAGGGGGACGCGCTTCTGCCAGGCGCGGGCTGTCTGGAATTAGCTCGCGCCGCCCTTCGACAAGCTCAGGGAGCGTCAGCAGTTGAGCCTGTCGAAGCTCAGGGGGCGGTCATTTTTGAAGAGGTCGTCTTCATGTCCCCCTTTATGGTGGGGGATGAGGGGGAGCGGACGCTTTGCCTGCGGCTGGATAAGCAGAGCGGGGATTTTCTGTTTAAGAGTCAGGTGGGGGAAACGTGGGTGGAGCATGTCCACGGCCGTGTGACCATGCTCAAATCCCTCCCTCAACCTCGCCCACTCGACTTAGCCACCCTACACGCCCATTGCCAGCAACGGGTCGAACAAGTCAAGGAAATCCAGCACGCCAAACTTCATTTTGGCCCCCGCTGGCAAAACGTGCGCCAACGCGCCTATGGCGAAAATCAGGTGCTGGTCGCCCTGTCGCTCCCCGAGCCGTTTGCGGCTGATTTGGTGGATTTCCACCTGCATCCCGCCCTGCTGGACATGGCGACGGCCACGGGTCAGCCGCTTATCCCTGATTTTCTGCCCGAACGGGATTTCTTTGTGCCGCTTTCGTATGGTCGCTTGGTGATGTACGCGTCGTTGCCGTCCCAACTTTTTAGCCATGTGCGCTATCTGCCCGAGGTGAGTCAGGGGGAAGACACGGCCGTGTTTGCCATCACCATACTCGATGAAACGGGGCGCGTGCTGGCTGAGGTGGAAAATTTCACCATGCGGCGCGTGACGAATCAAGGGACGCTGGGCACGGCGGCCGCTCCGGGGCAAGCCACGGCCGTGGGCAACAGCCAGCCCGCCAGCAAACCCGTGGCGCGTCCTCTGCTGGACACGCTGGCCGCAGGCATCACCCCCGCCGAGGGCAACCAGCTTTTGCCGCAGATACTGAGCGGGAACATTTGGCCGCAGGTGATTGTGGTGTCGCAGGATTTAGGGGGACTGATTCAGCAGGCGCGGGAGAATACGGAGCATGAGCAGGCGGGACACAAGGGCACGGCCGTGGCTTTTGCCCGCCCCAATTTATCCACGCCGTTTGTGCCGCCCAGCAGTAAGTTGGATCAAGAGATTGCCGAAATTTGGCAGGATATGCTCGGCGTGGAAACGGTGGGTCTGGATGATAATTTCTTTGAGCTAGGAGGGCATTCGCTCTTATTGACGCAGGTAGTGATGCGGGTGCGCAAGGTGTCGGACACGGCCGTGTCGGTCATGAAGCTGTTCGAGGCGGCTACCATTGCCGAGATGGTCACGGTTGTCGGGGAAGCGACCGCCGCGCCCGCGACCAATATGCCCCAGCTCAAGCGAGTCTCCCGGGATAAGTACCGGCGTTAACGTGAAAAGTGGGCATGGTTCAAGTTGCTTTTGCAGTTAATTGGTGAGCAGATAGCGGGCACACGCCTCGCCGCCTGCGGCGGCTCGGCCATTATGAAGGGGTTATTTTTCGTTTGGGCTGGCGCCCAAACGAAAAATAAACCCATTTCCAGCGAGTCGTGGGC
>JBGTIZ010000153.1:0-6017 GCA_041745395.1 Promineifilaceae bacterium (SeqCode)
ACTATGCACTGCAAGTGCATAGGTTTGGCACTAAAGTGCCTTCGGTGACTTTCGCACCGACTGAAAGCTGAGGGACTAAAAGTCCATAGCTTTCACTATCAATACGCTTAAGCGCACTGAAAGTCATTCGAAACAGTAAAAGGTGAGAAGTGGGTGCGCACCACTTCTCACTTTTTACTTTTCACTTTTCACTAAACTAGGGGCGCAGGATGAGCGTACGCACGGTCGTGTTCCTAACCGCCGCTTCACTCGAGGCCAGCGGCACAAAACCCCCATTTAGCCACAGCCCAATCTGGTCATCATAATTACGATGCCCCGGATGGCCGCTCTGCCCCGTGGGAATAACGGCCAAACTTTGGTCTAAATCTGCCAAATCCGCCACAAAGCGCATCGAAACATGGCCGCGCACTGCCGCTGGGTTGCTCCAACTCCAGCTATTGGCGTTGACAAGGCTAAAACCACCGTCAACAGGGAAGGGGCCGCGATTGACCAAGCTTTCAACAGGGCCAATGCCGCTTTGCCCCAGCGGATTGCTGACAAAGGTGGCGGTATGAATGTCCCCCCATTGCCATCTGCTGGGCAGAGAGCCATGCGTTTCGCGAAGGGTCTGCACGGCCGTGTCCAACGCCTGCCCCAAAATACGCTCGCGGCTTTCCACCACGTCGGGCGTGGTCACATCATCCCACAGCGGCGAAGCGGGGTCAGCGGCGATGTTTTGCATAAAGATAGATTGCCCCGCCCCAAGAGAGATGTAATCCTCACTCGCCGTCTCCCCCAACTCATCCGCCACGATGCGAGGCAAAAGCTCCATCAAAAAGGTCTCGAACAGCAACGCTTCGCCCGAGTGACGTCGCGCCTGATAGTTCCAATCAGCTAGCACCTCTTGCCCGAGGGCAATGTTATGGCTGGTGGGGGCGAGTGCCAGCAGGAGGGGCACGTAGGTTTCGGCCATCTGACTGTAGCTGTCGGTGTGGATATTGGTCATGTCCACGGCCGTGATTTGGCCCCCATCGGCGATTAGCTCCTGAATCATGCGCTCGATACGCAGGGCGCGGTCGCCATCCGCCCAATCGCGGTCAATGTAATGGGGATAATCCGCATCCACCACCGCATTGTTGGCCGTGACGATATAGCCGCTGGGTGGGTTATAAAGACGCGGCATCTCTTCATAGGGCACAGTGCCCACCCATTCATATTCACCCGTCCAGCCCAGCACGGGAACCGTCCCATCCCCATTGCGGCGCACGGGAACCACACCCGTGGTTTGATAACCAATGTTCCCCTCTACGTCCGCATAAACGATGTTTTGCCCCGCCGCGTCCCAATAGCGCAACGCTTCCACAAAATCGGCAAAGTTCTGGGCGCGATTGAGCAAGATAACGGATTGCAGGAGAGGAGAAGGTTGGCTAGACGTCCATTGGAAGGCCAGCACTTGGTCGCCCGCGTTGATTTCTTCGCTCAGGATGGGGCCGTGATGGGTGAAGCGCACGGGCAAAACAACGTCATCGCCACCGCTAACCTTAATCACCTCTTCGATGATTTCCATGTCGCGCCACTCCCCCTCAAATTCGTACTGGTTGGAATTGGCGGGGTTGATTTTTTCGATAAACAGGTCTTGGGTGTCTGGCCCGACGTTGGTCACACCCCAAGCGATGTTGTCGTTGTAGCCGACCACAACGCCAGGTGCGCCCGCAAAGGAAAAGCCCGTCACGTTAAAGCCGGGCGCGTGCAAACCGACCTGATACCAAATGGAAGGCATTTGAATACCGAGATGGGGGTCGTTAGCGAGCAGGGGCAGGCCAGAGGCGGTGTGCTGGCCGCTAACCACCCAGTTGTTGCTCCCCGCAAAGTCGCTTGTACCGAGGGCGAAGCCCATATCGGGGTTTGTGCCGATGAGGTCTAAATTAACGGCTGACCAATCTATCTGCTGGGCAAGGGGGGACACGGCCGACCCTGTGGGCATGGGCTGGAGCAAATCAGTGGGGGCGATAACGGGGCGGCGGTCATAGGGGAAGGGCGGCCAAATTTCTTCCACCAGCTCGGGGCTGACCTCGGCTAGCAGGCGGGCGCGGCGCAGTTCGGTGGTGTAGTTACCGCCCAAGTCGTGCGCCATGACGACACCCCACGTCACCGTGTTGAGTGGCGTCCACGGCTCGATTTCACGGGGGCCATTCACGCCCGTGAGAATGGTATGGTTGAGCGAAAAGTTTTGGTTTTCGGCCAGATACGCATTAACCCCCGCGCTGTACCATTCCAAAATTTCGTAAAAGTCGGGGGCTTCCGTTTGGTAATAGGTGATGGTCTCCTCGCCGATGCGGTTCCAGCCCACGGTGCGGATAAAGCGGTCATTTTCGACACCCGCCTCACCGATAATTTCGGAGAGACGACCCTGTCCCGTGTGCCGCCAAAACTCCATTTGCCAGAAACGGTCTTGGGCATGGACATACCCTTGCGCCATGAACAAATCATGTTCGTTTTGGGCGTAAATGTGGGCAATGCCGTACTGGTCGCGCAAAACGCGCACCTCATCTTGTAAACCGGGCAGGGTCAGGCTCCCGTGCTGGACGGGGTGGGGAGCAGTGGCGGTCGCCCAGCCAATCATGAAGATGAGAAGCAGGGGCACGAGCAGGAAAAACAGAAGGGAAAAGAAGATTTTGGTAGAGCGGTTCATGGGATTGATCCTTTTGGGGGGGAGCAGGGGGCAAGGGGCACTGGCTCGCTGACCTTAACCTGCCCTAAAGTAAAGTTGGACACGGCCGTGGGGGTTGTTATAGTTGCCTCCTATGCTAAAACAGACACGCCCTTGGCCATTACGCTTCGCAAGCTGGCTGATTTTACTCGCCTTGCTCCTGTGCGTCACGCAAACGCCTGCCCCCGTTCAAGCCCAATCACCTGGCGCAGAAATCGTGCGGCTGGTTAACGAGTTTCGCGCCCAACTGGGGCTACCCAGCTTCACCTATAGCGCCACGCTGGCGAATGCGGCCCAGCAACAGGCCAATTATCTGGCGGAAACAGGCATTTACACGCACACGGGCTACAATGGCTCCAGTCCGCAAAGCAGAGCGGCCGCGCTCGGCTATCCCGGCCGTGTGTCGGAAAATATTGTCGGCGGCACCAATCTATCCCCCAATCAAGGGCTTATCTGGTGGCAAAACAGCCCCACTCATTACAACACCATCGCCAGCCAGCAATACAGCGAAATCGGCTTCGGTTTTGCCCAAGCGGGCGGGCAAAATTTTTATACCATCGTGGTCGGCAACCCCGCTGGTCAACTGCCTTCGCGTAACAGCGGCAACAATGATGATAACTCGTCCGCCGCTCTGCAAGTGATTCCCATCACGCTGGCGCAACCAGACGAGACGGGGGCGATTATTCACACGGTGCAGGAGGGGCAGTCGCTGTGGATGATTGGGGCACATTATGATGTGCCGCTGAGCGAGATTTATTACCTGAATAGCCTGAGCGAGCGGGATTATTTGCAGGCGGGCGACCAAATTTACATCAAATTGGGGGAAGGGCAGGAGCCGCCCCCCACCCCCATGCCGCCCAGCACGCACACGGTGCGCTCGGGCGAAACGCTATGGAACATTGCCGCCCGTTATAATTTGAATTTGGCCGATTTGCTCTGGTACAACGGCTTGAGTGGGGACGCCATTATCAATCCGGGGGATGAGCTAAAAATTCGGTTGCTGGAGGGGGAGGCGCCGCCGCCCACGCCGACACCGACGCAGAAGCATATCGTCAAGGCGGGTGATTCGCTGTGGGGGATTGCGTTGGGCTATAACTTGGAGCTAGACCAACTGCTGGCTTGGAATGAGATGACGGTTGACGCGCTCTTGCTGAGGGGGGATGAGTTATGGATTATCCCGCCGCCCGCGCCACCAACGCCAGAGGCGACCCCCACGGCCGTGTTGACGTCTACCCCCGTTTTGCTGGCGAGCGATAATGGGATTAGTAGCCTGAATGCGGTAGACACGACGGAACCCACGGCCGTGTCTACCCCCGTGCCCACCGCAACAAGTACCCCCCAAGCCCCGGCCACTAGCAACGCCCCTGACACCGGTTTGAAGCTACCCGATTGGTTCGCTTCTATCGGCAGTATCTTCCTCGGGTTGGGGCTGATTGGCCTGGCGGGGGGAACATTCCTCTTTTTATCTCGTCCACGCTAATCTGATATGACGCTTTCCTCTCGCTTACGCCTAACGTCATCATTCTTACGCCGCCCAGCGGGGTTGATGGGCTTGTTCACGGCCGTGTCCGCCTTGGTCATGGCCTCATTTGCCGTGACGCGCCACATGCGGCTCAACTCCTCCCTGTATGATTTGGGCATCAAAAGCCAAGTTATTTGGAACACGAGTCAGGGCGACTGGTTTGCCAGCACGGTTGAAGTGACCCATTATTTGGGCGACCATGTGCAATTTATCTTTCTACCGATGGCACTGCTCATGCGCCTGTGGTCAGACGTGCGCCTACTGCTAATCCTTCAGGCGGTGGTGCTGGCCCTGGGGGCGATTCCCCTTTATCGCGTGGCGCAGAGGAAGTTATCACGGCCGTGGATAGCCCTGCTCATCGGCAGTATGTACCTGCTTTATCCGCTGGTCGGCTTCGTCAACCGCTTCGACTTTCACCCCGTCGTCTTCACCCTTGCCCTCTTTCCGCTTGCCTATGATTTGCTCGACAGCGGGCATCCTCGTTGGGCCACCTTTGTCACCTTGCTTATATTGTCACTACGCGAAGAAACGGGATTAACGCTCTTCATGTTTGGCCTCTATCTGGTGCTGTTCGAGCGGTCGCGCTGGCGCTGGGGCGCACTGTGGGCAGGGCTGGGCTTGAGTTACTCAGCCCTCGCACTGGGCGTGATTATCCCCACCTTTCGCGGCGAAACGTCGGATTCGATCATGCGCTATGCGTGGCTGGGCGGCTCAGTGAGCGAGATAATCAGCAATATTCTGACTACCCCCAGCCTCGTCATCAACCATTTGCTCGTTCCGTATCGGCTAACGCATATCATCAAGCTCTTTTTGCCGCTGGGATTTTTACCCCTGTTTTCGCCGTTTATCATGGGGGCGTTGCCCGCCTTGGGCTACAACTTGCTCTCCGAAACGCCGAGCCAGAGCGTCATTTATTTTCAATATTTTGCCCCAGCCGTGCCGTTTCTCTTTTTGGGCACGATTGATACGCTCCGACGGCTGGAGCCGTTTTTGAACACACGGCCGTGGGGCTGGTCGGCGGTGGCGAGCGGGCTGATGTTGTCCACGGCCGTGGCTTTTATCTGGGACAACCCGTACACGACCCCCATTCAACCCCCCTATTTTGAAGTCTACGGCACGGAGCGGCTTATCGAACGAGAGCCGTTCGAGGCCGCGCTGGCCCTTCTGCCGCCCGAAGCATCCGTGGCGACGATGATGGGCTTTGGCCCCCATGTCGCCCTGCGGCCAGAAATGCACCTATTTCTGAGTTATACCCGCCCCGAACTGCGCCAGGAGGGGTTTCCGCAGAGCGATTATCTGCTCTTGCACCTGAATGACGGCCGCTGGGAGCTAAATCGGCGGCTGTTTTATCCGCTGGTAGAACGAGCGTTGGTCTTGGGTTATCGGCCCGTCTTTGCGCGGGCCGATGTCGTTTTGCTGGCGCATCCGCGCACGGGGCACACTATGCCCGAGGCGGCTGAGGCGGCTGAGGCGGAGATGGTAGGATACATTGTTCAGCGCACGCGGGATTTATATGAAGGGGGAGGGAAGTTTGTGCCGACGGCCACCGAGACGCTGGTGGCGGCGGCGGAGCGGTGGCGGGTTGAGGTGGGAGAAGGGATGGACACGGCCGTGTTTGCCAACGGCCTGCACCTGCACAGCTACAAGCTCCAGCCGAGCTATTTGGTGGCCGGTGGCGGGGCGTGCGTCCTGCTCAACTGGCATAACCACAGCGACACTTCCCTGGCCGATGCCAACGTCTTTTTACACCTCAACGCCGACGACGGATACGTTCTCGCCCAGCGGGACGGGATACCTGTGCAAGAA